>CBFGTN010000003.1:0-78947 GCA_965652075.1 uncultured bacterium | reverse complement strand
ATGAAGCTCATGCCTGCCGGCGTCGTCGTCACCACCGAGGCCGAACACCTGGAGGAGGTGCTCACACCGGAGGCGCTCGGGTTCGTCGCGCAGCTGCATCGGTCCTTCAACGCCGAGCGAGAGCGACTGCTCGCCGACCGCGCGCGTCGCCAGGAGCGCCTCGACGCCGGAGAGACGCCGGACTTCCTGCCGAACCCGATCGAGAGCCGCGACTCCGACTGGCGGGTCGCGGCGGCGCCACCGGACTTCGACGATCGGCGGGTCGAGATCACCGGCCCTGCCGAGCCGAAGATGATGATCAACGCGCTGAACAGCGGCGCGTCGGTCTTCATGTGCGACTTCGAGGACGCGCTCTCGCCGACGTGGTCGAACGTCGTCACCGGCCACTGGGCGGTCGGCGAGGCCGTCCGCCGTCGTCTGACGTTCGACACCGATGAGAAGTCGTACGCGCTGAACGATTCGATCGCGACGCTCTGCATCCGGCCGCGCGGCTGGCACCTCCGCGAGGGCCATGTGCTCGTCGACGGCGCACCGATCAGCGCCTCGGTCTTCGACTTCGGGATCTGGTTCTTCCACAACGCCCGCGAGCTGCTCGATCGCGGCAGCGGCCCGTACCTGTACCTGCCCAAGCTCGAGAGCCATCTCGAGGCGGCGCTCTGGAACCGGATCTTCACCGCGGCGCAGGAGTCGCTCGACGTGCCGCACGGATCGGTCCGCGCGACCGTCCTGATCGAGACGATCCTCGCCGCCTTCGAGATGGACGAGATCCTCTTCGAGCTGCGCGACCATGCTGCCGGCCTGAATGCCGGTCGCTGGGACTACATCTTCAGCATCATCAAGAAGTTCCGCTCGCGGGCGGACATGATCCTGCCCGACCGCGCCCAGGTGACGATGACCGTCCCCTTCATGCGCGCCTACACCGAGCTCCTTGTCCAGGCCTGCCACCGGCGCGGTGCGCACGCGATCGGCGGGATGGCCGCGTTCATCCCGTCGCGCCGCGACCCGGACGTCAACGAGCGCGCGCTCGCCGCGGTCCGCGCCGACAAGGAGCGCGAGTCCGGCGATGGCTTCGATGGCACGTGGGTCGCGCACCCCGACCTCGTGCCGGTCGCTCGCGACGTTTTCGACGGCGTGCTCGGGGCCCGGCCGAACCAGAAGGACCTGCAGCGACGCGAGGTCCGCGTCGGACCAGCGGACCTGCTCGACGTCTCCGTCCCGGGGGGCGTGGTCACGGAGGCCGGCGTCCACGCCAACATCTCGGTCGGGCTCGCCTACCTCGCCTCCTGGCTTGCGGGTAACGGGGCGGCCGCGATCAACAACCTCATGGAGGATGCGGCCACCGCGGAGATCAGCCGCTCGCAGCTGTGGCAGTGGCGCGTCCACGGTGTGCGCCTCGACGACGGCGGCACCCTGACCCCGGACCGCTACGTCGCCGCCCGCGACCACGAGCTCGCGAAGCTGCGCGATGCGTCGCCAGGCGTCCCATGGGCCGACGCGTCCAGCCTGCTCGACGAGCTCGTCCTGTCGGACACCTTCGCCGAGTTCCTGACGCTCGGCGCCTACGCGCGACTCGGCTAGCCGCGCGGTGGGTCGACGATCAGGTGCATCCGGCCCCTGCCGATCGAGTGCTCGTGCCGCCGGCAGATCCCCATCGGCACGCCGATCATCTTGAACTGAGGGTCGCGGAACCCGAACGAAACCGTCCGCAGCGCCCGCTCCTCGCAGCCCTCGACATTGCAGTGCCGCCGAACCATGTGCTCGCGGAGGTCGGCAATCGTCACCGCCGCACCGCATGAGCAGTCGATCTTCGTGTGGAAGACGTCCTGACCGACATAGCTCACGCGGCCCAGAATAGAACGCCCGTGCGGTTTCGCACAGCCCGTGGACGGGACCGTCGCGGCGTGGTCAGCGACCGGCGGCGACCAGGTAGCCCTCCGTGACCTCGCCCTTGTGCGCGGCGAACGCCGCCAGGGTCTCCTCCTTCTCACGAGCGGGAACGCCGAACGCGTCGAGCGTCCGCGCCAGCTCGGCCGCGACCTCGTCGAACTCGTCGGGCGAGATCTCCAGTGGGCGGTGCGCCTCCTCGAGGCCGACCTGCGTCGCGCCCGGTCGCGTCGCGGTGTACTCGAACGG
The DNA here is from genome assembly GCA_965652075.1 of uncultured bacterium. Lineage (GTDB taxonomy): Bacteria > Chloroflexota > Limnocylindria > QHBO01 > QHBO01 > JACDBZ01. The sequence continues at coordinate 76,814 of CBFGTN010000003.1, read as the reverse complement.
CCCGCCGGCAACGTTGCAGACCCACAGCGTCCGCATGAACTTCAGGCCCGGCAGCCGATCGAGCTGGTCCGTGCTCCACTCGCGCAGGTGCGCGTTCTCCGACTGCTGGCCAACCTTCGGATTCGTGATCAGCGCATCGCTGAACCTGTCGACGACGGCCGCGATCGCGAACACGCCACCAAGGCGCTCATAGAGACTCTCCTCACCCACCTTGCACCTCCTGTTCCCGGGCCTGACTCGCTTCTATCACCAGTATCGACCCGCGTTACAAGCCCCTTGACCGATGAGTTGGCGGAGCAGTGGTGGTCATGACCTCCAGGGCCGCTGAGCGCGCGATCTGGTCGCGTTGTTGCAGTCCGTTCGACCGCACCAGGAGGTACGACATGCTGAAGGGCAAGGCCGCATTCAGCGGCTTTTCGACGAACGACATTCCGGCCGCCAAGGACTTCTACGGGGGGACGCTCGGCCTGAACGTGGCCGAGGAGGACGACTCGCTGTCCCTGACGTTCCCGAATGGTCACACCGTGTTCATCTACCCCAAGGACAACCACGAGCCCGCGACCTACACGGCACTCAACTTCGAGGTCGACGACATCGACGACGCCGTGGACGAGCTCACCGCGAAGGGCGTGACCTTCGAGCGCTACGACGGGTTCGGCCAGGACGAGCGCGGGATCATGCGGGATCAGGGTCCGCCGATCGCCTGGTTCAAGGATCCCGCCGGCAACATCCTGTCCGTCATCAAGACGAGCTGAGCTCGAACACGCTCGCGACGCCTCGTGGACGCGCTCGCGCGGCGCCGCGACACTGTTCCGATGCGAATTGGCGAGGCGACCACCCTCTTCGACTACCTGTACTGGGTCCGCGACACGGTCCTGGCGGCCGCCGGGGAGCTCGATGACACCGAGTTCACGGCGACTGAGACGGTGACGAACCGCGGCCTGCGCGACACGCTCGTCCACGAGCTCGACGTCCAGTGGAGCTGGCGCGAGCGCCTGCGTGGCGCCGACTGGGACGAGTGGGGGCCCGATGCCGAGCTCCGCGGCCACGACTACCCCACCGTCGAGGCAATCGCCGAGCACTGGCGTCGCGACGAGGCGGACATGCGCGCGTGGCTCGCGGGCCTGACGGATGCGGACCTCGACGCGCCTCCCGTCCGTGACGAGGACACCCTTCCCCTGTGGTCCTTCGTCATGCACCTGGTCAGTCACGGGATCCAGCAGTTCAGCGAGGCCGCCGTGCTCCTGACACGCGCGGGTCACTCGCCCGGTGACATCGGCTTCCTCGAGTACGCCCAGTCGCGCGGCCGATGAGGGCAGGGGGCGGCGCCCTCGTCGCGTTGCTCCTCGCCGCGTGCGCCGACGTCGCGGTCGCGCCCACACCCCCGGCATCGATGGCGGCCGGCACGCCCACGGCCACGCCGTCGGCCGCCACCGGGCCGACGATGACGGCGACGCCCCGGCCGTCCCCAGCCGAAACCGACCTCGCATCGTCCATCGACCGCGACGCACTCGCGGCGCACCTCGAGGAGCTCCAGCGCATCGCCGACGAGCTCGGCGGCAACCGGGCGACCGGCTCACCCGGGTTCGACGCGTCGGTGCGCTACGTCTCCGGGGTCCTGGCCGATGCGGGATATCGAGTCCACATCCAGGCGTTCAGGGTGGGGACCACGTCGAGTGTCAACGTGCTCGCTGAGGCGCCCGGCGAGCGCGACGGCGTGGTCGTCGTCGGAGCCCACCTGGACTCGGTGGCGGCCGGGCCCGGGATCAACGACAACGGCTCCGGCGTCGCCGCCCTGCTGGAGCTGGCGCGCGCGCTCCCCGAGGTGGCGGCGCCCTGGCGGACCGTCCGCATCGCCTTTTGGGGCGCGGAGGAAGGTGGGCCGTTCGGGTCGGCCGCATACCTCGCCGGCATTTCGGGCGCGGGCCGCGACGGGATCGTCGCGTACCTCAACCTGGACATGGTCGCGTCGCCGAACGCCGTCGCCTTCGTGTACGCCGAGGCCGATGCCGCCGCCGGCTCCGAACGGATCACCGCTGCGTTCGCCGGCGCGCTCGATCGCGAGGGCCTGGCGTGGGAGCCGATCGACCTGGAGGGAGATTCAGACCACGGTCCGTTCGTTGGCGCCGGCATCCCGACGGGCGGGCTGTTCAGCGGCGGCATCGAGGCGGTGACCGACGAGCAGGCGCAGCGATCCGGTTCGGCCGTCGCCGGACAGCCGGCGGACCCGTGCAGCCATCGGGCTTGCGACACGATCGACAACGTCGACCTCGAGACGCTGACGCAGCTCGCGAGGACGATCGCGCGGGTCGTGGCCGGCTTGGCCAGCGGCGAGACCGGGACCTGACCACTACTCGAGGCGGACGCCGGCCGGAGCGGCTCGCAGCCTGATGTCGATCGGACCGTCCAGGTACGCCTCGTAGATCGGGGCGAGGTCCGTACCGGCCCAGCGCTGGAGGTGGCGGAGCAGCCGATCGCCGGTGACGAACCCGTGGCGATACAGCTCGACCCATGCGCGCATGGCGGCGAAGAAGGCGTCGTCCCCCATCGCCGCTCGCACGGCGGTGATGAACTCGGTCCCGCGATAGAAGACGGCGTGGAAGTAGCCGTCGCAGCTCGTCCAGTCCCCACCGCTCGTCGTCCCCGCCGGCCAGGCGAAGACCTCGCTGTCGACCGGGCGCGTCGAGCACTGGTTCTCGCCGATGCCCAGGAGCAGACGAGCGCTGAAGTCGGCGAAGGCCTCGTCCAGCCAGGGCTCGCGCTGCTGGTCGTTGCCGAGTTGCCCGTAGAACCACTGGTGCGCGACCTCGTGGTAGACGACGTACGGGTCGGCGACCTTGCCGCGCGTGAGGTGGATCATCCGCGGGTACTCCATGCTGAACCCGCCGCCCGAGCCGACCTCGGCCAGGACGAGGTCGGGCCACGGGTAGTCCCCGAACGTGTCCGACAGGCGGGCAAGCGCCGCCGCCGCGAGGTCCGCGGTCGCCGCTCCGCTCACCGTCTCGGTGTACACCCGGAGGGCGACGTCGCCGACCGTTCGCTCGGTGAGCCTGAAGCGCGGATTCACGACGAAGCTGAAGTCGCGCACGTCCCTTGACTCGCACGTCCACGCCCGCCCGCTCGCACCCGGCGCCCGGCGCAGGCCCGGGCAGGCGACCGCGTCGCGGCCGAGCGTCGCCGTCGTGGTCAGCTCGAGGCGGATCGCGTCGGCCGTGAACGTGACCTGCGGGTCGCCGAGCCCGTAGACGTCGTGCTCGGTCGAGATGATCGGGAACCACTGGCCGAAGCTCAGCACGCCCGCCTCGACGCTCGTCCGCGCGGTGAAGGCATCGGGGCTCCGACCGATCTCCAGGCTGAACGGGATGCGCAGCGTCATCGCCTCGCGCGGCAGCAGGCGCGGGATCGCGACGCGCAGGTTGATGCCGGTCGTCCACCGCGCGTCCATCTCCGCACCATCGACGGTGATCGGATCGGGCATTGACAGGTAGCCGAGGGCCCTTGGGATGACCGACAGGTTCAGGTGATCGAGCGGCGCCGACGAGCGATTCGTGACAGTCAGCGTCTGGACGGCGTCCAGTCGGGCGGCAGCCACGTCGAGCGTGGCGACGATCTCGTATCGCTGCCCCAGGTTCGTCGACGTGGCGCCAGCGGCCGACGACGGCGTCAGCAGCAGTCCAGGAAGGAGCACGAGGAGCGACAGCGCCAGGGCGCGCGGCGCGTGCATCGGCCCATGTTGCCGGAGGCCTGAACGCCTGTCATCCTCGCCCGATCCAACCATGAACACCCTCGTCCGCCGGCGCTGGCCGCTTGCCGCGCTCGCGATCATCATCCTGTTCGCCACCGGTTTCGGCGCCGTCCAGGCCAACGTCCTCGGCATGGGGGAACGCTTCGAACGCTACACCGCGCTGGTCGAAAACTGGATCTTCCCCCCTCCGGACCGGCCGACGCTGCCGACCGTCGTCGTCACCCCGGAGCCATCGGCGACGCCATCACCCACTCCGGACGAGACCCTCGCGCCCTCCGCCTCCCCCACCCCGTCCCCGACGCCGATTCCGCGCGTCGCCGTTGACGTCGAGCTGGTGGGGAACCCGGAGAGGGTCTTCGCCTCCCAGCTGACGGAGAAGGACTGCGCGGTCGCGGGGACGCAGATGGTCCTCGCCATCCTCGGCCTGGGCGACAACTCGCCCGCCTTCCAGCAGTCGATCAAGGACCGCATCGGCGAGTGGGAGTCGCTCAGCGACAGCCTGAACGGCGGCTGGGGGCCTGCGGCCGTCGGGCTCGCTCTCGCCGCCCACGGCGCGCCCGGCTACGAGGTCCGGGCCTACGACACCTACAGGGCCGCGCTGCACGACTCGGCGATCGCGATCAGCGAGATGGACAAGCCGGTGGTGATGTTCCCGTGGTGGGGCGCGCACACCTGGGTGATGTACGGCTACCGCGCCGACGCGGACCCGACGACATTCGACGACGCCAGGATCCGCGGTGCCTACATCCTCGACCCGTGGTACCCGCGGGTCTCGTCGATCTGGGGCCCATCCGACCCGCCGGGCAACTTCGAGAGCCTGGCCGAGCTCGAACGCAACTGGCCCGCCTTCCAGGGCCCGCCGGGCTACGAGACGATCGGGCCGGGCTGGACGCGACCCGAGGGCGCGTACCCCGATCGCGACGGCCGGTTCGTCGTCCTCATGCCGACGACGCCGCGCGAGGACTCGTAGCCGGCCACGCCCGCAGGCGCCACCCGAGGACGACCGCGAGAAGCAACGTCTTCGCGGCCTGCCCGACGGCGAAGCCGATCGGCAGGGCCAGCAGGTCAAGCCCCGGCACGAGCAGCAGGGTGGCGCCCATCGCGATGAAGAGGCCGGCGATCGACGCCAGCGCCTGGAAAAGGGTGTGCCGGGTCGCGAAGATCGCCCGGCTCAGGAGCTGGGAGACGCTCTCGAATGGCACCGACAGCGCGAAGGCGCCCAGGACCGCGGCAGTTCGCGAAACGTCATCGGGCCCGAACGCGCCGCCCCCGAGCAGGATCCCGATGGCCAGCTCTCCGATGACGACCATCGCCACGGCCGCAACCAGCGTCAGGCCCAGGATGCTCACCAGATTCCGGCCGACGAGCCGCAGGAAGAACGGGCGGTCGTCGTCGGCATACGCGTCTGACATCGCCGGGAAGGCGGCGACCGCGAACGACGCGCCGACGAACGTCACCGGCGCGCTCTGGAAGTTGCGCGCCATGTTGAAGACCGTGAGGCTGCCGGCGGCCATCCGCGATGCGAGGTTCGTGAAGAACGCGAACGTGATCGGCTCGATCGGCTGGCTGGCGAGCCGAGGCAGCGTGAGGACGACGAACTCGCGCATCGGCGCGGTCCGCACCGCCCAGTCGAAGCCGATCCGGAACGAGCTGTCCCGCAGGCCGACGATCCGGCTCCCCAGGTGCAGCACCGATCCGAGCACGGCGCCGACCCCCGCGGCATAGATGCCGATCGAGTCGCTCAGCGCGAGCGTTCCGACGATGATCCCGGCGCTGTAGAGGATCGGTGCGACCGCGAACCAGAAGTAGCGTCGCTCGGCCAGGAGGACCTGCGCCAGCGTCAGCGACGCTGCGAACGTGACCTGCGTGACGAGCATGATCCGGAAGAGGTCGAGGTACAGCTCCCGCTGCGCCCCGGTGAAGCCAGGCGCGATGATCTCGGTCGTGGCCTCGGCGGTGACGAACAGCAGGATCGAGCCGATGCCCATCACGATGACTACCAGGGTGAGGACGCTGCGCGCGAAGCGGTCCGCGTCGGCGATGCCCTCGGGCGTGGCCCGCAGCCGGGCGAAGACCGGGATGAACGCGGCCGCCAACCCGGCTTCGACCAGCACGTCGAACAGGAGCTCGGGAAGCTGGAACGCCGCGTTGTAGGCGTCGAGCTCCGCGCCGGCGCCGAACGTTCCGGCCAGGACGCGCTCGCGAAGCAGTCCGACGACGTAGCTGCCCGCGTAGAGCGCGGAGACGATGACTGCGCCGGACGGCAGGTACCGTCGCGCGACGGCGGCCATGCCCCCCGTCACGGTTGCCGGATCAGACCCCTTCCGCCCTCGGTGCGCCGCAGACGCTCGGCGATCGCGTCGAGGACGGCGGTTCGGACGCTCGGGAACTCGTCCATGAGGGCGTGGAACTCCCGGTGCCCGATGACGAGCAGGGTGACGATGCCCTCGGCGCGGACGGTCGCGGTGCGCGGAACGCTCTCGAGGAGCGCGATTTCGCCGAAGAAGTCGCCGGGCCCGAGCGTTCGGATCGGCGTCTTCCCGTCGAGGACCATGACGTGGCCGTCGAGGACGACGAAGAAGTCGTGCCCGACGTGCCCCTGCTCGGCGAGGATCGTGTCCAACCCGACCTGGACCTCGTCGGCCAGCTGGCCGAGGCGCTCCAGCTCCGTCGTCCCCATCTTGCTGAACAGCGGCACGCGCCGCAGATGCTCGAGCTTCTCGTCGACCGGCACGCGACCAGTCTACGGTTCGGCTGACGGCTGTCGAGCCCCAATCGCCGTTCGTGGTATGCTCGATCCGTAATCGCGCAACGCGCGCACATCACACCGCGGCACCACGAACGCTCCTCTCTCGGTCTTCACGGCGAGAACGCATCGCTGAGGCCGCACAAGAGGAGCCTTTCTCGTTGTTCACCTACACCGATAAGACGCTGACCTGTGCCGACTGCGGCACGGAGTTCACGTTCACCGCCGGCGACCAGCAGTTCTACGCGGATCGCCAGTTCAGCGAGCCGCGCCGATGCCCGGCCTGCCGCGCCGCCCGCAAGGCGTCCCGCGGCGATGACGGGGGCTCGTACGGCAACGGCAGCTACGGCGGCTACAGCGACCGCCCACGCGAGATGTTCACGACCACCTGCGACAGCTGTGGCAAGGAGGCTCGCGTCCCGTTCCGTCCGACCGGCTCGAAGCCGGTCTACTGCAGCGACTGCTTCCGCCGCTAGGCCCGAGGCACGTCGCGAGCACGACGACCCGGTGGCTTCGGCCGCCGGGTCGTTTCGCGTTCAGTCGGCCACGCGGTAGACCAGGCCGATGCTGCCCGGATCGGTCAGCGTGAGCAGGCCGCCCTCGATCGTCGGCACGAAGCCATCGCCGACGACGCTCACGACGTGGCCGTCCTGCTGCTGGAGCTCGGGCGGGCACGCTTCCTCGTTCATCGCCATCGACGTCGCGAGGATCTGGTTGCCGCGCTCCAGCCACTGTCCCTCGAACGTTCGGCAGCCGGTGGAGCCGGTGAACGTGCCGTCCGTCGAGAGCTCGAGCGTGGCTCGCTCCCCCATCGCGGGCGTCGCCACGTCGCCGACAACGAGCGTCTCGAGCACCCACAGATGCTCGACGAGCTCGGCGGTCGGCGGCTCCGCGAGCCGGCTGAACCGCAGCTCGGCGTCCGGCCCGGACAGGACCAGCTCCTCGCCCTCGCGAGCGATCGCGGCGACCTCGCGCAGCGCGGCGAGGTACGCGGCCTCGGCCGCCATGACGTCCCCCTTGCAGGCCATGTCGGTCCCGCCCAGCTCGCCGATCGAGAACGTGCCGCCCGCACGCGCGACGCGGCCACCGTACTCGTTGCAGGCCGAGGTCCCGCCGACCTCGGATCCGGTGAACGTGAGCGTGATCGGGTAGTCGTCAACGATCGGCACGTCGGTACCGGCGGTGAGCTGCCACGTGCCATCAAGGTCGAGCTCGCCCGCGCCGGTCGCCGATGGCGGTGCGGTCGGCGCCGTGCCGGCCGAGCCGCACGCCGTGAGGAGAAGGGCGATCGCCAGGGTTGCGTGTCGCATGCGCCCCCGACGCGCGCCCGACCGCCGCGGTTCCGCGGTCACGAGAGGTGACGTTCGAGGAAGAGGCCCGCGCCCTCCGAGGGATCGGCCCCGCGCGCAAGCACGCGCACCGGCGCGCCGGTCACCTCCATTCCCTCGTATGGCGTGTAGTCGCTCGTGTGATGCAGCTGTCGCTGACGAAGGGTCCGGCGGGCCGTGGGGTCCCACAGAACGAGATCCGCGTCACGGCCCGGCTCGATCACCCCTTTCGAGGGCAGTCCGAAGAGCCGCGCCGGGCCGGCGGACAGCACCTCCGACAGTCGTTCGACGGTGATCCGACCGCGGTCGACGCCCTCCGAGAAGACGACTCCCAGCAGCGTCTCGACCCCAGGCCCGCCGTTGCTGATCTCCGGAAACGGCGGCGCCGGGACTGCCTTCTCCGTGTCGAGCCGATCGGGCACATGGTCGCTGCCGACGACGTCAAGGGTCCCGTCGCGGAGCCCGGCCCACAGCGCTTCGACGTCCCCCGCCGTCCGCAACGGCGGTGAGATGACGCGCTTGATGACCTCCGCCTCGTCCGGGTCGTCGTACAACGCGTCCGTGAACGTCAGGTAGTGCGGGCACGTCTCCGCGAAGACCGGCTCGCCACGCGCCTTGGCCTCCGCGACCGCCTCGAGCGCCTCGGCGCACGAGAGGTGCACGACGTAGACCGGCGCCTCCGCACGGCGGGCCATCTCGATCGCCTTGCGCGTCGCCGCTCCCTCGGCGCCCGACGGCCGGGTCAGCGCGTGGAACCGGCAGGCCGTCTCCCCGCGAGCCACCGCCTCGCGGACGAGCGGGTCGATGATCGCCGGCTCCTCGCAGTGAACCTGGAGCATCCCGCCATGCCGGGCCGCCGTCCGGAGGGCTCGGTCGAGGACCTCGTCGGAGAGGCGGAAGTCGTAGACCATGAAGGCCTTGAACGTCGGGACGCCGGCCTCGATCAGCGCCTCCAGCTCACCGATCGGGTCGTCCTGGTGGCCGCCGATCACCGCGCTCAGTCCGAAGTCGATCGCCGACGCCCCCGCCGTCCGGGATCGAAACTCCGCGAGCCCGCGGAGTGGTGAGCGTGCCCCCTCGTCGCTGATGCCGGTGCCCGGATTGTTGAAGGTCAAGACCGTCGTCGTCCCGCCTGCCGCGGCGGCGACCGTGTCCTGCGTGAACCGATGCGGATGCTCGTCGTCCGGCAGCCGAAGATGCGTGTGCACGTCGATCGCGCCGGGGAGAACGAGCAGCCCGGTCGCGTCGATGACCTCGGCCGCGTCGGTGGCGAGGTTGGGACCGATGCGCTCGAACCGCCCATCGCGCACGGCGACATCCGCGACGACGGAGGCCTCGGGCGTGACGACGGTCCCGCCGGCGATGACGAGGTCGGTCATTCCGCGGCGGTGATCTCGATCTCCTGGGCGCCCTTCCAGAGCACGCGCAGCCCCATCTCGGTGAGCCGGTCGCCGCCATTCGTCACGGTCGCGAAGTGGTTGCCGGCGAGGGGCCCGACGCGCGAGCTGAAGCTGCACGCGCCATACGGGAAGAGGATCTCGCACTCGCTGATCTCGCCGGTGTAGATCAGCAGCTGGCCGGGAGCCGGATGCGAGTTGTGGTTCTCGAACCCGACGTCAGGACGTTGGTCGCCGAACGGGATCCACGTCGACTCGCCACTCCACTTGCAGTGGATGAGCTGCGAACGAATCGGAAGCCACGGCTCGAGCGCCGCCCGGGTGAGCGGAGCGTCGGGCTCCCAGTCCGCCTCGAAGCTGAGGTCACCGACGCGGATGCGCAGGTCAGCCATGGCCGCAGGATACGCCCCGTCAGCGCGGCGTCGCGTCGGACGGCGCGAACGGCGCCCCGTGGCCGGGGACGATGAGGTCGGCGAGGCCAAGGACCCGCTCGCGCGACGCGTGGAGCACGGCGGGGTCGGGCGCGTACGGATCCTCGACCGGCACCGTATCGGTCCACCACAGGTGGGTGAGCACGACCACGCCCTCCGGCGTTCCCACGACCGTCGAGAGATCCTCGTGGGTGTGGCCCGCCGTTCGGATCAGTCGGACCGACGGCGACAGCTCGCGGCCCTCGCAGTCGACGTCGTCCCAGCGGCCGGCGAAGTCGTAGATCGCCCAGTGATCGTGGACGCGGGCCCGCGGGAACAGCGCGACGTTGATCGTGTGATCGGGGTGGTGATGCGAGATCACGACATCGGTGACGTCCTCGGGCCGGAGCCCGAGCGCGTGCAGCGGCCCGACGATCGCGTCCTGCGATGGCGCGAGGCCCGGATCGACGACAGCCACCACGTCGCCGTCGCGGACGAGCGTGCAGGTGCTCGCGACGTTCGGGCCCGGCGAGCCGGCCAGGAGCACGTCGTACCGCGCCGTACGGGCGATGGGTGCATCGGGCATGATGGCGGAGCATAGCGGAGGCTCCCATGGCGGCCGCGCGCCCGACCATCAGCACGCACGTCCTCGACCTCGCCAGCGGCGATCCCGCGCCCGACGTCGGGGTCGCGCTCTTCCGCCTCGACGATGACGGCTCGCCCGAGCTCGTCAGCGAGCTGCGCACCGATGACGACGGACGGATTCGAGATCTCCTCGACGGCGCTCCCCTGACCGAGGGGGACTATCAGCTTGCCTTCGACGTCGGCGGCTATGCCGACGAGCCCGATGCGTTCTTCCAGAGCGCTGCCGTCGCGCTGCGGATCACCGATCCGGATCGGTCCTATCACGTGCCGCTGCTGCTCAGCCCGTTCGGGATGAGCACGTATCGGGGCAGCTGAGGGATGCCCACCGTCGAGGAGCTCGACGCCATGCCGGCGGACGATTTCGTCACCGCCGTCGAACCGCTGTTCGAGGGCGCTCCCTCCTTCGTGCGCCGCCTCGCCGATGCCCGGCCCTTCGAGACCGACGACGGGCTCTTCGACGCCGCCCGGGCGGTCGCGCGCGAGCTGCCCGAGGCCGAGCAGGTCGAGCTCCTGAACGCGCACCCTCGGATCGGGGCGGACCCCGAGTCCGTCTCGACGCAATCGCGCGAGGAGCAGGGCTACGCCGAGCACGCGCCGCCCGACGAGTCCTGGGTCGCCAACGAGCTCGCCGCCCTGAACGAGGCGTACGAGGGGTTGTTCGGGTTCCGCTTCGTCGTCTTCGTCGCCGGCCGGCCGCGGGCGGACATCATCCCCATCCTCGAGCATGCGCTTCGGGCGGACCGCGACGAGGAGCTGCGCCGGGGCCTCGACGACGTCGCGCTCATCGCACACGACCGATGGGACAGGCTGCGCGGACCCAGGGCGCTGTCCGAGGCGGTCCGCGAGTCGATCGCGCTCGCCGTCTCGCGCTACATGGTCGGCGAGTCCGACCACGACGGGCTCATCCGCGCCACGCACCGGCTCATCGAGGAGGGCGTCGAGTCGCCGGCCCTCCTGGCGCTCTCGATCGACGACGCCGACGCACCCTCCCAGGCGGCGGTCGCGGGCCTGATGGCGGAGATCGGCCTCGAGGGCTGGGACGCGGACCAGGCCGGGCAGCTGCTGGCGCTCCACGCGGCGGCGTCGATCATCGGTGACGTGAGCTACCCGATCGACGGCGCGCGCCGGATCGTGGCGGTCTCCGGCAACCCGCAGTTCCGCGACCTCGTGTCGCGCTGGGATGCCCACGAGGGCGACCGCGACGAGATCGAGGCCGACATTCGGCGGGCCGCGGCCGAGCTGTTCGGCGAGGAGGAGGCGTGAAGCACGAGATTCGCTACGGCAAGGCGGACGTCAAGGTCTACCGGACGTACGCCGAGCCGCTGACCGGCATCACGCACATCCCCGAGTCGCCCTTCGTCGGACGCGACAACGTCCTCGCCGCCGCGGAGATCGAGGTCATCGTCCGCGGGACCCAGTTCCTCGAGGCCTACACGAAGGGCGACAACCGTCTCGTCGTCGCGACCGACACGATGAAGAACTTCATCCACGCCGCGTCGCTGACGGCCCGCGCGCGGTGCCTGGAGGAGTGGCTCCTCGAGGTCGGCACCGCCTTCCTGGACACCTACCCGCACATGGAGCGGCTGACGATCGTCGGCCGCGACCTCCCCTTTCCGGCTGCGCTCGTCCCGGCGGCCGACGGCGACGGCTTCAAGGCGTCCGACCGCCTGTTCACGCGAGACCGATGCGACTACGGATCGGCCCGCCTCGAGCTGGAGCGCGACGAGGCCGGCGTCGTGCGGATCACCGACCACGGGTCGGGACGGCGCGAGCTCCAGCTCATCAAGATCACCGGATCCGCGTTCGCCGACTTCGCCCGTGACGAGCACACGACGCTGCCCGAGCGCCGCGACCGGCCGCTGTACATCTGGTGCGACATCGGCTGGACGTACTCCGACGCGTCCGACGCCGTTCTCTCCGATCCGGCGCGGTACGTCGCCGCCGAGCAGGTCGCGGACCTCGCGAACGCCGTGTTCCACGAGTTCGTGTCGCTCTCGATCCAGCACCTGGTGAACGAGATCGGGGCGCGGATGCTCGACCGATGGCCGCAGCTGGCATCGGTCAGCTTCGACGCGCAGAACCGGCTGTGGGATCTCGGCGCGGAGGGCGACGACGGGCGGACGAAGACGTACGCCGATCCGCGCCCACCGTTCGGGCACATCGGGCTGGTGCTTCGCCGCGACTGAGGGCGGCCGTCACGGCGCGCCACCTGATGCGGCGCCGATCATGGCCGGGTGGTCGATCGCCGGGCATCGGTCCATGACGACGAGCAGCCCGGCATCGGCGGCCAGCTGCGCCGCCTCCTCGTTCCAGACCTCGAGCTGCATCCAGACCGCCTTCGCCCCGAGCTCGATCGCCTCCTCGACGTGCGGCAGGACGAGGTCCGAGCGGCGGAAGAGGTCGACAACCTCGATCGGGGCTCGCGGGTCGGCGGGCACCGATCGCAGGTCGGGATACGCGAGCTTGCCGTGGACGATCTCCTCCTTCGGGTTGATCGGTACGACGCCGTACCCCTGGCTCAGCAGGTAGCGCGAGACGCCGAACGAGGCGCGCCACGGGCGCGACGAGCAGCCGACGACGGCCCACACGCGGAATGACCGGAGGATCCGCTCTGCGACGGCGGGATCGGACCAGCGCGGGTCCCGTGGCTCATCCATCCTCCTAGCGCGAGCGCGCGAGCTCCTGGAGCGCCGCCTTGATCCGGGCGTCGAGGGCATCGTCGGCCCCGGCGACGGCGCCGGCGGCACGACGCGCCTCGGTCGCCGTGTAGCCGAGCGACTCGAGCGCGGCGACGACGTCCGAGTCCGACCCGGCGCCCGGCCCGACCGCGATCCCGGCGGCGTGCACCTTCTCCTTGAGCTCGAGGATGATCCGCTGCGCCGTCTTGCGGCCGACGCCGGAGACGCTCGTGTAGACGTCAACGTCGTCGGTGACGATCGCGAGCTGCAGCCGCGTGACCGCGTGCGCCGAGGTGATGGCCAATGCGAGGCGCGGGCCGACCTGCGAGACCGTCATCAGCAGCTCGAAGAATGCGAGCTCCTCGGCGCTCGCGAACCCGAAGAGCGCCTGCTGGTCCTCGCGGACGAGGTGATGGATGAAGACCGAGGCCTCCGTCCCCGGGCGCAGCTTCGCGAGCAGCGCCGGGCCTGCCACGACGCGGTAACCGACCCCGCCGACCTCGACGAGGGCATGGTCGGGGCCGACGTGCGTGACGGCACCGCGAAGCGAGCCGATCACTGTCGGATCAGCCCTCGCTCCGCGTCGGCCCGGTAGGCGCAGCCAATCGCGAGGGCGAGCGCGTCGGTGGCGTCGTCGGGCACCCGCTCCAGCGAGATTCCGAGCAATCGCTCGACCATCGAGGCCACCTGACGCTTGTCGGCCGCCCCGTTCCCACACACCGCCAGCTTCACCTCGTTCGGAGTGGGCTCGTCGACCGGAACGTGAGCCTCAGCCGCGGCGAGCAGGACGACGCCTCGAGCCTGGCCGACCGCCATCGCCGTCTGGACGTTGCGCTGGAAGAACAGCCGTTCGACCGCGATCCGATCGGGACGGTGCTCGGTGACGATCGTCGCGAGGGCCGCGTGCAGACGCCGCAGCCGCTCGGTGTCGGCCTCCTCGACGTCCGTGCGGATGACGCCGGCGTCGACGAGCCGAAGCGTCCCGGCGTCCAGCGCGATCACGCCGAAGCCGCACACCGCCGTGCCTGGATCGATGCCGAGCGTGATCACGCCGGCATGGTAGCCCGCTCGCCCGCGTCGGCGTTCGACATCGGTCGTACGAAGGGCTTGACAGCGTACGGTGGAGTTCGTACCATACGGATGTGTTCGAAGTCTACCGGATGCCAACACAGATACCGGACGAATGGAAGGTTCCAGAACGATGATGCTCATGCCGAACCCCAGCGTCCTGGAGCCCATCCATGCGGAGCGCCAGCGACGCCTGCGGCCCACGCCGCGAATCGAGAGCTCGCACTCGCTCGACCACGCGCCGAGCCTGCGCGTGCGAGTCGGTCGCGCCCTGATCGGGGCCGGGACCGCCATCGGAGGCGAGACGGTCGAGCCCGCTCGACCGACCGCCAAGCCACAGCCTCGCGCCGCCTGATCCCTCACGCCAGGAGGTCCGATCCATGGCACCCACGCGTCGCCCCGACAGCCCGCCGATCCTCAAGGTTGACGTCTCCCCCGCCTACGAGCTGCTGCAGTCGATTGCCGTGACGTTCGCCGAGCACGACGCGGACACGTACGAGGTCGGCGAAGCGTGGCTCGACGAGGCGCGGGAGCGCGCCGGCGACGACCTCATCCAGCGCATCGGCGGGGTGATGATCGGCGAGAACGACACGTTCGTGAACCTCATCGGCCTCGTGTACGACACGCCCGCTCCACGCGACGTGCCCGCATTCCTCGCCCACCTGCGCGACACCGATGCGAACGAGATCCGCCTGCACCTCGTCCAGTTCTACGCCCGGGAGACGCGGCGCGCGACGCCGCCATCGGTGATTCGTGCCGCGATCGGCGGCGATCCAGACGCCCGCCGCGAGTTCCTGCGCACCTCGCACCCCGAGTGGGAGCCCTGGACGGCGTACCTCACCGGCGTCCTGGACGTCGACCCCGAGGCCTTCAAGGCCGAGCTGATCGCGGTGCTCGAAGAGTGGGCCGAGCGCGTGTGGAAGCCGGAGTCGCTGACGATCATGCCGATCCTCGAGCGCGACGCGGAGGCCAAGCGCGACCTTCAGCGTGACCTGCCGCTCGATCGGTTCATCACCACCGCCACGAATGGCGTGGAGTTCGCGCCGCGCCCCGGGATCGATCGCGTGATCATGATCCCGAGCTTCGTGAATCGGCCGCTCGTGACCTACAACGAGTTCGGCGAGGTGCTGCTCATCGTCTATCCGGTCGCCGACGAGAGCGTGACCGCCGACGCTGACGCTCCCCCGCTCCGGCTGGTGCGACTCTCGAAGGCGCTCGGAGACGAGAAGCGGCTGCGCATCCTGCGCGCGCTCGCCGACGGCGAGAAGAGCCTCATGGAGCTCGCCGAGATGTTCGGCGTCCCGAAGACGAGCATGCACCACCACATGATCGTGCTGCGCTCCGCCGGCCTCGTCGCGGTCGGCGTCGGGCAGAAGCGTTATCGGCTGCGCCAGGAGACCGTGCCGGACCTGGGCGCATTGCTCGGCGGGTACCTCGGCGCCGCGACACCTCCCTCCGCGGCGTCGAGGCCACCCGCAGCTTCCGCACGCCGGCGTCGGACCGGCACGGCCGGCTGAGCGTCCGACCGATGCGGCTCGGCCTGCAGCTGCCCTCCTTCAGCTTCCCCGGCGGGACGCCGGCGCTGGGCGGGCACCTGGTCGAGATCGCCCGGGCCGCCGAGGAGGCAGGGTTCGAGTCGCTGTGGGTGATGGACCACCTCTTCCAGCTCCCGGAGGACACCGGCTGGGGCGGTCCGGAGGAGCCGATGCTCGAGTCGTACTCGACGCTCGGCTTCCTGGCCGGGGTCACGTCTCGCATCCGCCTTGGCGCGCTCGTGGGCTGCGCCGTCTTCCGCTCGCCCGGCCTGCTCGTGAAGACCGCCACGACCGTGGATGTCCTCTCGGGTGGGCGTCTGACCTTCGGCATCGGCGCCGGCTGGTACCAGCACGAAGCGCTTGGGCTCGGCCTTCCCTGGCCGGAGCGTCGTGAACGCTTCGCCAGGCTCGAGGAAACGCTGCGCATCGCCCATCAGCTCTGGGCGGACGATCGCTCGTCGTTCACCGGGTCGTTCAATGAGCTCGCCGAGCCGATCATCCGGCCGCAGCCGCTGAGCCGTCCACACCCGCCGATCATGATCGGAGGCAACGGCGAACGTCGGACCCTGCGCCTCGTCGCACGCTACGCCGATGCGTGCAACTTCCTCGTGCTCGAGCCGCACGAGATTCGCACGAAGCTCGAGGTGCTCCGAGCGCACTGCGACGAGCTCGGCCGCGACGTCGGCGAGATCGAGATCACCGCCCTCGACGAGGTCGACCTGCGACCCGGACGGATGTCGGCACAGGACGTGGTCGCGCGGGCGCGCGCACAGGCCGATGCCGGCGTCCAGCACCTGATCGTCAACATGCCCGAGGTCGCGGACCTGCGCCACCTGGCGGTCATCGGCCGGGAGGTCGTCCCTGCGATCGAGGAGCTCGCAGCCTAGGCGATCTGTGCCTCGAGCTGCTCCATGAGCTCGCCGGGGATGTCGAAATTTGCGTAGACCTCCTGCACGTCGTCGAGGTCCTCGAGACGCTCGACGAACTCCAGGACCTGGCGGGCGGTCTTCGGGTCGCTGATCTCGACGGGGGTCGTCGGCTCCATGGACAGCTCGGCGGACTCCGCGCGATACCCCGCCTCGGCCAGCGCTCTCCGCACGCTCTCGAGATCGCCGGGCTCCGTGGTGACGAGGATCGAGCCGGCATCCGGCGCCGCCACATCGGCCGCGCCGGCGTCGATGGCGGCGAGCGTGATCTCATCCGGGTCGCGGCCGTCGAGCGGAATGCTGATCACGCCGCGTTGGACGAACTGCCACGCCACCGTCGAAAGCGTCCCGCCGTGGCGCGTGAAGATGCTCCGCACCTCGGACGCGGTCCGGTTCCGGTTATCGGTCATCGCCGCGACGATCACGGCCACGCTGGCGGGACCGATCCCCTCGTAGGTGATCTCCTCGAACTGCTCGGCATCGGCGCCGCCACCGGTCGCCCGCTCGATCGCGCGCTTGATGTTGTCGGCCGGCATCGAGTTCGCGCGAGCCTTGTCCATGGCCATGCGCAGCCGATAGTTGGCGTCCGGATCCCCACCGCCCTGACGGGCGGCAGTGATGATCTCGCGCGTCAGCTTGGTGAACAGGGCGCCGCGCTTCGCGTCATTGGCGCCCTTCTGTCGCTTGATCTGCGACCACTTGCTATGCCCTGACATCGGTTCTCCGGCCCACGCGATCGGGGCGCATTCGTGCTCAGTGCGGCGGCGAATTCTACCAAACGGCCCGTTCGTCGCCTGACGCCGTCCAGGCAATCGGGGGCCGCGAACCCACCCGCAGCGAGGCCGTGTCTCGACCCGATCATGGTTCGATTCCGGCGCCGGCGGGCGTGGCGCGAGGCTGTCGCCGAGCCCACGCGAGGTATCGCTCCGTGAGCGGCGACGCCGTGAAGCCGTGCGCGTAGACCGACAGGATCACGGTCAGGGTGATCGTGGCCAGGATCGGCTCGAGGTTCGAGATCGGGCCTGCCTGCAGGATCAGGACGCCGAAGACGATCGAGGCCAGCCCTCGCGGCCCGAACCAGCCGACGAACGCCACCGTCGGGGCACGGGCGCCTGTCCCGGCCAGCGCGATGGCGACCGGCAGCATGCGCGCCACCGTGAGCGCCAGCACGGCGAAGAGCACCATCGACCAGTCCGCAACGCCGAGGACGAGCGGGACGATCGCGGCACCGAAGACGAGGAACGTCGCCGCGCTGAAGCCATCCCCGATCGTCTCGAGCATCTCGGCGGCCTGCTCCTCCCTGTCCGAGGCGATCGTCCCGAAGGTCAGGCCCGCGGCGAAGGCGGCGATCAACCCGCTGCCCCCGATCGCCGACGCCAGGCCGTAGGCCAGGCCGACGGCGGCAAGCGGCACGAGCGGCGCCCACGCGGTGGCGACCCAGCCCCGCCGTCGGCCCAGGCGCAGTGCATAGGCGCCGGCGACGCCGCCGGCGATCCCGCCCGCCACGCCGAAGCCGATCTCTTCGAGGATCAGCCGGACCGGCTCGGTCTCGCCTCCCCCCTCGGCCGATGCGATGGCGAGCGCGATGAGCAGGAGCGGCACGCACAGCCCGTCATTCAGGCCGCTCTCGACATTCAGGCCCTGGCGAATCCGGGACGGCACGCGCTCGTCCGATACCACGGACTGCCCGAGCGCGGCATCGGTCGGGGCGACGGCAATCGCGAGAAGGACGGCCTCGACCACGGCCAGCTCGGGCAGCACGATCAGCGCAAGCCCTGCCCCGGCCAGGATCGTCAGCGGGAGGCCGATCCCCAGCAGGCGCACCGGAACCGCAATCTCGTGTCGCAGAAGTCGAAGGTTGATCCGCGAGGCATCGGCAAACAGGACGAGCGTGAGCGTCGTCTCCGCGATCAGCCGAAGGGCGTCGCCATCGGCTTCCACCGTGAACCATCCGAGGACGGCGTCGCCGAGAACGAGCCCGGCGCTGAGGAACGCGATCGCCGGGGTCACGACCGTCCGGCTCAGGCGGCGAGAGACGACGGCGTAGACCATCAGTGCGCCGGCCAGGATCGCGAGGTCAGTCGCCTCCACGCGCATCTCCTATGGAGGCGGAAACGTCCGTGAACCCACGCTGCACGGTGGGAAGCCTCAGGCAGCCTTCCTTCGGGTGCGGCCGCCGCCGCACGTCGAGCTCAGACGGGAACGAGGGCGTTCGGTTGCATGCCCGCCACGATCCGCCCTCGGGTCAATGGCGAGGCGGGAAGCATCCCGCCTCCACGACTCAGACCCCCAAGAGCTTGGCCTTCGCGGCCTGGAACTCCTGCTCGGATAGAACGCCCTGCTCCTTGAGCTGCCCGAGCTGCATGAGCTGGGCGGTCAGGTCGGGCGTCCCCGAAGGTGCTGCGGCCGCCGCCGTGGCCGCGGAGACCTGCTGGGCCTGCGCAGCCGCCATCTGCTGCTGGTATGCGGCCGCATCAGCCTCCTGTTGCGCCGCTGCCTGGGCATCGGCCTCCTGGTCTGCCCATCGCTGCTCCTGGCGGTGGTGAACGTTACCGGCCACTGCCGACGCGGTGCCCGCGACGATCGCCGTGCGTGCCACCCCTCTGACCAAACCGCCCCGACGGCGCCTCATCATCATCGGTCTGTCTCCTTACGTCGCGTCAGGCCGGCGTGCCGGCGGTCGATTCCTCGGATGCGGCCGCAAGCTCGGCGATGAGCTCGTCGATGACCGCGCGCGGGATCCGCTCGTTGAGGATCAGCTGCCCGTCGGCGTTGCGCAGCGCGTCCGCGAAGCGCGTGGCCCAGACATTCTCGAACAGCATGATCGCGGCCGACGAGTTGTTCTCGAGGCCGCCGGAGAGGCTCCGCGCGTCGTCTTCGGTCAGCGAACCCTTGAGCTCCGACTCCTTCGGCTCGAACACCGCGAGCCGCTCGTCGCCGAGGTCGTTCAGCTCCATGATGGCGAGGTTTCCGGTCTCGTCCTTGATCGCGAAGATCAAGTCGATGACGTGGATGATCCCGTTGTCGACCAGCTCCTGCAGCGCAGGGGCGATCTCACCTTTGAACTGGTTGCCCGGGAACTTGACGACCAGCAGTTCGATGGGCCCGAGGGCCATGCCGCAATCCTCCTGTGGCGAGCGCTCGGGCCCGCATTGCATGGGCGGTGGGTGTTGGCTGAAAGGCTACGTCCGGATGGCCGCCGCGTCCATGCCCAATCTGTCAAGCAACCGGCCGACCCTCCGATGCCTCCCTTCGTCGAGGCCTCATCTCGACGTCATCCTCGCCTCATCGACGCCGGGCCGTACGCACCGCGATCAACACGGGCCTTGCCATTCAGCCGCTGGATACGGAACCATGCCCGTGCGGGGGCCGAGGTCGATCGGACCTGAGTCGGAGGGTGCTCCCGTCATGTGTCTCTTCCTGAGCCTGCTGCTGTTCGGCCCACGCGTCGTCATCGTCTTCTGGTGGCTGCTCGAGCCCGTGCGCTGGGGCGCCGCGTTCGATACGTTCATCCTGCCGTTCCTCGGGTTCGTGTTCCTGCCGTGGACCACGCTGATGTACGTGTTGGTCTCGCCGTTCGGCCTCGAGGGGCTTGACTGGCTGTGGATCGGCCTCGCCGTCCTCGCGGACGTCGCCTCGTACGCGGGCGGTGCCTTCGGCGGACGGGGACGCGTCCCCGGCTACGGGTCGCCGAGCTGATCGGCGACAACGCTGGCGTCCACCCGTGACGGCCCCGCCCCGCGTGGGCGGGGCGCTGGCATGCGGCAATCCGATGAGGTGTCCCCCGTGAACGAACCAACGAACCCAGTGGCCACGCCCGAGTCCGAGAGCGGGAGCAGCTCGTACGACCTCTTCATCCTCGTCCTCACCGTCTTCTCGCTGGTCACGATGGTGTTGCTGCTGCTGCCACTGAGCCAGGCCACCCTCGACGCCCTGCGGGTCTACGACAACGTCTTCTGCGCGATCTTCATCGTCGACTTCGCCATGAACCTGGCGCGGTCCCGTCCGCGGAGCGAGTACTTCATCACGCGTCGGGGCTGGCTCGACCTGCTCGGCTCGGTCCCGTCGTTCGGGTTCTTCCCGGCGGCCGGCCTCTTTCGACTGGCCAGGATCAGCCGGCTGTCCCGCGTCGCGCGCGTGCTCCGCGGCAGCAACCGGAGAGCGCTCATCCACGACATCGTGAGCCGCCGCGGCGAGTACGCCCTGTTCATCACCGTCCTCGCCGCGCTCCTCGTGCTGTCGGTGTCGACCCTGCTCATGATCCAGGTGGAGAGCAGCTCTCCGGACGCGAACATCACGACCGGCGGAGACGCGCTGTGGTGGGCATTCGTGACGATCACGACGGTCGGCTACGGAGATCAGTATCCGGTGACGACGATGGGCCGCTTCATCGGCGTCTTCGTCATGTTCGCCGGCGTCGGGATCATCGGGTCGCTGGCGAGCATCCTGGCAAGCGTCCTCGTCCCGCAGCCCGCGCCGGCCGAGGCGGACGGCACGCCTCAGCCGAGCGACGCGGCCGTGGCCGTCGAGCTGGCGAACCTCCGGTCCGAGCTCGCCGCTCTGCGCCGCACCCTGGCCGATCGAGGCTAGGAGGACTCCGGCTCTCCTGGTGTTCGGCCGATGGGTGCCCACACCGAGATCACCTTTCCGACCGCGGTGATCAGGAACAGCTGACCGATGATCATCTCCGCCACCGCCACCGTCTGGCCCGTGCTGGCCTCAGGCACGAGGTTGCCGTACCCGGTCGTCGACAGCGTCGTGAAGCTGAAGAACAGCGTCTGGGAGGGCGTCGCGGCGCCGCCCGCCCCGAAGAAGGGATCGGGCTGAACGACCCCCATGACCCGGTAGAGGAAGGCGAAGAACATGCCGATGAGGAGGTAGGCGGCGATCACCCCGAGCACCGTCTCGCGATCGATGATCGAACGGGTGACCAGGTGCTGCACGACGACGATCGGCGCCACGAAGTAGAGCCCTGTACTGGCAAGCAGGATCAGGAGCTCCGACGACTGCCCACCCAGCACGCCGCCGGCGACGACCAGGGCTGCCGCCGCAACCAGCACGACGAAGGCCGCCGCGCGCACCGCGCGCCGGGCCCGGGCCGTCTGGAGCACGAACCAGACGGTTGCGACCTGGACGAGGACGACGAGCGAACCCAGGACGGAGGATTCTCCCTGGGACACCGCCACCGCGTACGTCGCGACGATCAGGGCGAGCACCAGCCCGTAGCTGTCCGGCGCGACCAGGGCCTTCTGGACGCGCGCGCGCCGGTTCATCGTCGTCACCGGGTCACTCCACGGTGGCCTGGGCGCCGCCCTCGAGCACCGGCGCCTGGGCGCTTGCCGCCTCTTGCGCCACGGCAGGCTGCGGCATCACTGGCGGCTTCTCGCCCATGAGGAGCAGGATCGAGCGCCACGTCGTCGCGATGACGGCAAGGATCGGCACGGCCAGGAACATCCCGGCGATGCCGGCCAGCGCGCCGCCGGCGGGGATCGCCAGCAACACGACCGCGGGATGCAGATTGACCGCGCGGTTGTACACGATCGGCGTGACGACGTTGCCCTGCACGATGTTGAACACGATCGTGTAGACGAACATGATCACGACCTGCGTCGACGTCCCGAAGGCGAGCGCAACGAGGAACGCGAGGCCGGTCGTGATGAACCCGCCGTAGTACGGGATGAAGCAGGCGATGAACGAGAGGACCGCGATCGGCACGGCGAATGGCAGGTCCAGCAGCAGCATGATGAGCAGCTGCGAGATCGCGCCGACCGCCGAGATCGCCGCGGTCCCGAACATGTAGCCGCCCAGGATGTCGACCGATCGCCTCCCGGCCGCATCGAGCTCGACCCGACGCCACGGACGGACGCGCTGGAGCGCCGCCTCCCAGGCGCGGGCGCTGTCCCTGAGCAGATAGAACGTCAGGAGCGCGGTGATGAGCAGAATCACGCCCAGCGCCCCGAACAGGCCCAGCACGGCTGCCGCCGCGTCGCGGATCGCGCCGCCGATGATCTCGGCCAGCGGTTGGACCCAGGCGATCACGCCGCCCGCGTCGTCGGTGAGCTCCCCAGCGCCGGCGATCGCTCCCTGGATGGCGTCGACGATCGGCTGGGCCATCTGGACCCCCGCGATGACGATCGCGGCGACGATGACCAGGAACGTCCCCGCGGTCGCCGCCAGTGCGGACGCGCCGGGCCCCCACCCCCGAGCGTGGAGCGTCGCGGAGAGCGGCGCGATCGCGGATGCGATGACCACCGCCAGGACCACCGGCGTGACGACCAGCGGCGCCTGCGAGATGAGGAAGGCGACGATCGCGCCGACCCCGAACGCGGCCAGGAGCCGCCAGCTCCACTGCGCCAGACGATCGAGCCAACCGGCGACGAGCTGATTCGGCGCCGCCCCCGTCTCGGGCTCGAGGGCGTCGCGCAGCGCACCGCCGATCCCCACCACGAACGCGGCCGCCGGGACCGCGATGATGACTCCGCCGATCCCGGCAATGACCGCGCCCGCGGTGAGCGCGATGAGCACGATCGCCGGGTGCAGGTGCACCGAGTCGCCGAAGACCCGAGGGCGGATGACGTTCGCGATGACGACGTTCGTCGCGACGACGATGACGAGCAGGAGGAGCGTCGACTGGACGCCGATCGCCCCGAGAGCGACCAGTCCGACCGCAACGATCGAGATCACGCCACCGAGATATGGAACGAACCCGCCGACGAGCACGAGCAGCGCCAACGGAAGAATGAGCGGGACGCCGAAGAGCCAGAGGAACCCGGCCGTGATCCCCGCGCGAACCGCGGACAGGATCGCCGTGCCACGGAGGTACCCACCAACGCGCTCGAGCGCGTCGCGTCCACTCTTGTCGATCCGCGAGCGCTTCGAGTCGGCGGTGACCTGCAGCACCCACGCCCACGCCTGCTCTCCGTCCTTCAGCACGAAGAACGTCAGGAAGAGCCCGAGGAACGCGATCGTGACGATCGTTGCGACCGAGCTGACGAGCGCGCCGAGCTCGCCGCCGACCCAGTTCCGCAGCTCGTCGGCAATCGCCTGCAGCTGCTGCAGGATCTCCGGAGGCACTGATCCGGCCGCGAGCTCGGTCTTCAGCCGCTCGATCCCCGTCTGCAGGGAGCCGATCACCTCCAGGGCGTCGGGGACGAACGTCAGGAGAATGATCACGAGGATCGCGATCCCGACGACGACCGCGGCAAGCGTCACGACGGCAGCTGCCTTCGTCGACGACCACCCCCTCGCGCGGAGGCTGCGCGTGAGCGGTCCGAACGTCGCCGCGACGATCAGCGCGACGAGGACCGAAGCGGTCACGGTCCCGAGCACGACCGCCAGCCACACGGTCACCGCCGCAAGCGCCACGACGACGAGGAGCCGCCAGCTGATGGCGCCGGTTCGGCGCAACCAGACCGGAATCGCGTCGGGAGCCGTCTCGGGTGGCGTCACCGCGTTCCTCTCGTCTTGTCCCATGCCGAGTATGACCGGCGAACGTACGTTCGGTCGCCGTTCATCGGATGCATGCGCTGGGTCCCGTAGGCGACAGGCGGCCCTCCGGAGGCGTCGAGCGTCCGCTCCTATAATGGCCATCCACTTCCGGCCATCCACCGCCCGAGGCGGACGTCATCGGCCTCGGCTGCGCTCAGCATGCACGCGCCAGAGGAGCACCGATGAAGCCGACCACCCCCGACATGATCCGGAATGTCGCCCTCATCTCCCACGGCGGCGCCGGCAAGACGAGCCTCGCCGAAGCGATGCTCTTCGACGCCGGCGCCATCTCACGTCTGGGCAGCGTCGAGGCGGGCACGACCACACTCGACTGGGATCCCGACGAGCACCGGCGCGGCCAGAGCATCAACCTGGCGATCGGGTCGCTCGAGCATGACGGGGTGCGGGTCACGATCGTCGACACCCCCGGCTACGCCGACTTCCAGGCCGACGTGGCGGAGGCCCTCGCGGCCGTCGACGCGGTGATCGTCGTCGTCGACGCCTCGGCCGGCGTCGAGGTCGGCACCGACGAGGTCTGGAAGCTCGCCGATGCCCGCGGGCTGCCGCGGATGGTGTTCGTCAACAAGATGGACCGCGAGAACGCCAACTACGACGCGACCCTCGACCAGCTGAAGGCGCGATTCGGGCCGAAGATCGCGCCGGTCTACCTGCCGATCGGCTCTGCCGAGACGTTCCGGGGCTACGTCGACGTCATCGAGGAGCACGCCACCGTCTACGAGGACGGCAAGCCGCAGGAGGTGCCGATCCCGGAGGAGCTCGAGGGGATCGAGCACTCCCGCCGCGACGCGCTCGTGGAGGCGGCCGCCGAGGCCTCCGATGAGCTGATGATGAAGTACCTCGACGGCGAGGAGATCACCGACGACGAGATCGGCGCCGCGATGCACAAGGGCACGCGTGAGGGCTCGGTCGTGCCGGTGTTCGTCGGGTCGGCGACGAAGAACATCGGCGTCCGCGAGCTGACCGACATGATCGTCAAGCACATCCCCTCCCCCGCCGAGGTCGGGGCGCGGACGACCGTCGACGGCACGGCGATCGAGCCCGATCCGAGCGGCCCGTTCGTGGCCCAGGTGTTCAAGGCCACCGCGGACCCGTTCGTCGGCCGTCTCACCTACTTCCGCGTCGTCCGCGGCAGCCTCTCCGGGCAGGGCCACGTGTACGACGTGAACCACAAGCAGGAGGAGCGCGTCGGCAGCTTCCTCGCGATCCAGGGCAAGGAGCAGGAGAACCTGGCGAAGGTGGGCCCGGGCGACATTGCCGCGGTCGCCAAGCTGACGTCGACGGCCGCCGGCGACACGCTCGTCGCGGATCGCGCGCAGGCCGTGGAGCTGCCAAGCATCGATTTCCCGGCGCCGTCCCTGCAGGTGGCGATCGAGCCCGAGTCGAAGGCGGACCTCGACAAGCTCGGCCAGGCACTGCACCGGCTCGAGGAGGAAGAGCCCGCCATCAACATCCGTCGCGAGGAGGGTACCGGCGAGACGATCCTCACCGCCATGGGCGACGCGCACGTGGACGTGATCGTCGACCGCCTGAAGCGCAAGTTCGGCGCATCGGTCAAGACCGCCACCCCGCGCGTCCCCTATCGGGAGACGATCCGCCAGGCGGCCCGGATCGACAACAAGTTCAAGCGCCAGACCGGCGGGCACGGCCAGTACGGCCATGTGGTCATCGAGTTCGCGCCGGCCGAGATGGGCACCGGCTTCCAGTTCGGCGATCGGATCGTGGGTGGCGTCGTGCCGAAGCAGTACATCCCGGCCGTCGAGAAGGGCCTGCGCGAGGCGATGGCCGAGGGCGTCCTGGCCGGCTATCCCGTCGTGGACCTCCAGGCCACGCTGGTCGACGGCTCATATCACACCGTCGATTCGTCGGAGATGGCGTTCAAGGTCGCCGCGTCACAGGCGCTGAAGAAGGCGTTCGATGCGGCCAGCCCGGCGCTGCTCGAGCCGATCCTGGAGGTCGACATCGTCGTTCCCGACGAATACATGGGCGACGTCATGGGCCAGATCACGGCCAAGCGCGGACACGTGCTCGGGATGGACTCGAGCGACGGGATGCAGCACCTCAAGGCGCAGGTTCCGCAGGCGGAGATGTTCCACTACGCCACCGAGCTGCGGTCGATCACCCAGGGGCGAGGGCGCTTCAGCTGGCAGGTCGACCACTACGCCGAGGTGCCGAACAACATCGCCGAGAAGGTCGTCGCCGAGGCCTCGAAGAACGGCCACGGCGCGGAGCGCGGCGGACACTGAGCCGGCGCCGGCCGGCTCCTACATCGAGCCGGCCAGGGAGACCGCGAAGCCGACGACGGTGGCGATCCCGGCGAGCGCGCCGCCGCGCTCGAAGGCGAACGGCATGAGCGAGTTCGTCATCATCGCCAGCAGGCCACCCGAGGCGAACGCGGCCGCCCGTCCTCCAACCGCGCCCGTCGCGTCGGCGGCCAAGAAGCCAAGCCCGGCCGTCAGACCGCAGACGATCACCACCACCGCCCACATCCCTCCCAGGCGCGCGGGCTTCCAGCCGGACTCGGCGAGGTCGACGGACGGCGCGAGCGCCTGCGGGATGTTCGAGATGAACACCGCCGCCAGGAACGCGGCGCTCAGTCCGGTGCCCGCCGCGAGCTGGATGCCGAAGATCAGCGACTCCGGGACGCCGTCGACCACCGCCCCGACGACGATGCCGAGCGGGCCGGCGGCACCGCCCTCCCCGAACCGCGACTCGACGAAGCGGTCGGCCAGGACGAAGACGACCGCCCCCACGAGCAGCCACAGCGCCGCCTCGATCGTCGGCAGGACCTCGCTCTCGGGGATCAGGTCGAAGGCGATCGCCCCGATCAGCGCACCGGCACCGTAGCCGGCGAGTCCGCCGACGACGCGCTTGGGGACGCGGACGACGTAGACCGCCAGGCCGCTGAGGATCAGCGAGGACTGCGCCAGTGCACCGATGACGACGGCCTGGATCACGTCAACCTCCGATCAGTCTTCCCGATACGCCCAGGGCTCCCCCGTCGCGCGCTTGCGATCGTCCGTCCGTTCGTGCAGGTAGCGCTCGGCGACGAACGTGGCCGCACCGACCACGGCCGCGGCGGCCGGGACGAGCCACGGCGCGACGGACCACGGGTCGGAAGAACCGGTCACGACCGTCACGATCCAGATGATGAGCGCCACGAGCCCGGCCGCCGCGAAGCCAGAGGCCAGCGCGCCGGTGGCGAAGGCGGCGTTCACGTCGCCCGCACCTCGGCGACGGCCAGGTGACGCTTCCCGCGCCGGAGGAGCAGCCACCGGCCCGCGAGCAGCTCTGAGCGGTCGGGTGCCGACGCCGGATCGGTGACGCGGCGGTTGTTCACGTAGGCCCCGCCCTCGCCGACCACGCGGCGGGCCTGGCCACGGCTCTCGGAGAGCCCGGATGCGACGAGGAGGTCCAGCACCGGCGGGATGCCGTTGGCGGCGCCGATGTCCGCTCGCGGCAGGTCGGCGAAGGCCGCCTCCAGCGTCTCCGCGTCGAGGGCCGCGAGGTCGCCGTCACCGAACAGGGCGCGGCTGGCGTCAGCCGCGCGAGCGGCCGCATCGGCCCCATGCACGAGCTCGGTCACCTCGTGTGCCAGCGCGCGCTGTGCCTCGCGCGCGTCCGGACGCTCCGCGACGGACGCTTCGAGCGCCTCGATCTCCTCCGCGGAGCGGAAGCTGAAGACGCGCAGGTAGGTGCCGGCAACACTGTCGTCGGTGTTGACGAACCACTGGTAGAAGGCGAAGGGGCTCGTGAGCTCGGCGTCCAGCCACAGGGTCGATCCCGTGCTCTTCCCGAACTTCTCGCCGTCGGGCCGCGTGATGAGCGGCGTCGCGAGCGCGTGGACGACGACCCCCTCGACCCGTCGGATCAGGTCGACTCCCGCCGTGAGGTTGCCCCACTGATCGCTGCCCCCGAGCTGCAGCGTGACGCCGTGGCGGCGGTACAGCTCGAGGAAGTCGAGCGCCTGCATGACCTGGTAGCTGAACTCGGTGTAGCTGATGCCCCCGGCGTCGAGGCGCGCCGCGACCGCCTCCTTCGCCAGCATCCGGTTGACGCTGAAGTGCTTGCCGACGTCGCGGAGCCAGTCGATCGCACTCAGCTCGCCGGTCCAGTCGAGGTTGTTCGCGACGATCGCCGCGTTCTCGCCGCTGAAGTCGAGGTAGCGCTCCACCTGAGAGCGGATGCGCTCGACCCAGCCGGTGATGACCTCGCGATCGTGCAGCTGGCGCTCGGACGTGCGGCCGCTCGGGTCGCCGACGAGGCCGGTCGCGCCCCCGACGAGCCCAACCGGGCGATGGCCGGCGAGCTGGAGCCGGCGCATCGTCACGAGCTGCACGAGGTTGCCGAAATGCAGGCTCTCGGCCGTCGGGTCGAATCCCGCGTAGAACGCGACCGGGGCGGCGTCGAATGCCGCGCGGAGGGCGTCGAGATCCGTGTGGTCGGCGATCATCCGCCGCCAGTCGAGGTCGTCGAGGACCGCGGTCCGCGCCTCCGGCGATGCCATCGGAGGAGTATACGGACGCCCTGACGGGTAACGCCGGCGCCGTCGAGTGCGTCAGGGATCGGTGCTGACGATCCATGGCGGTGAACGGCCCGAGACCGGCTGCCGTGCTACCCTGCCGCGCGAATGACCCGACGACCGCCGCCGCCGCCGGGCCGGGGATCCGCACCGCGTCGGGGGGCCGGGGGAACCGTTCCGCGACGCCGACCCGGGTCGACGGCGCTCCCCCGCATCATCCTCATCGCCTTCGGCCTCGCGGCGCTCGCGCTGTTCGGCGGGCTCCTCAGCGTGTACGCGACGTACACGAGCGACCTCCCGCCCGTCGAGGAGATCGAGGACTTCGATCTCGCCCAGGGCTCGACCGTCCTCTCGGCCGACGGACGGGAGCTGGCGACCTTCGCCATCGAGGACCGCCGCGAGATCTCGTTCGAGAACATCCCGAAGGTCATGGTCGACGCGCAGGTCGCGGCGGAGGACCAGAGCTTCTGGGACAACCCGTGCGTCGACTTCCGGAGCATCGTGCGGGCGTTCCTCCAGAACTTCCAGGCCGGCCAGACGGTGTCCGGCGCCTCGACGATCTGCCAGCAGCTCGTTCGGATGCGGCTCTTCAGTGCCGACCTCATGGCAGATCCCGATCGGCAGGTGGAGCGCAAGATCAAGGAAGCGGTCCTGGCCCTCCGTCTCGACGGGCGCTACCCCGGGACGGACGGGAAGCAGCAGATCCTCGAGATGTACATGAACCAGTCCTACTACGGGAACCGCGCCTACGGGATCTGGGCAGCCGCGAACGCGTACTTCCGCAAGGACCTGACCTCAGACGCCCCGGAGGATCAGCTGACCGTCAGCGAGGCGGCGATGCTCGCCGGGCTCGTCCGGGCGCCATCGCGGCTGGATCCGACGACCGAGGCCGTCCGAACGGAGATCGACGGCCGGCGCGTGCTGGTCGTCCCGGAGACCGCGCAGGCGATCGTCGTCCGCGACTTCGTCCTCGCGCAGATGCTCCAGTCGGGCTTCATCACCCAGGAGCAGCACGACGAGGCCGTGGCCGAGCAGATCATCCTGGCGCCACAGCGCGGCAACCGATACCTGGCGCCTCACTTCGTCTTCGCCGTCCGCCGCGAGGCGAGCGAGCTGCTGGAGGGCGAGGACCTGCTCGACACCGGGGGCCTGCGGATCCACACCACGCTCGACTACGCCGGGTACCAGCGCTCCGCGGAGAAGTGGGCGGCCGTCGGCTACGACATGGACCGCATGACCGATGAGGAGCTGATCGAGAAGTACGGCGAGCCCGCCCTCGCCTGGATCAAGCAGCTCCAGGGCCGGAACATCAACAACGACGCGCTGGTGACGATCAACTACCGGACCGGCGCCGTGCTCGCCTATGTCGGCTCCGCGAACTTCTATGGTGACGCGACCCCCGAGCACCAGCCGAAGTTCGACGTCATCGGACAGGCGTTCCGCCAATCCGGATCGGCCTTCAAGCCGATCACGTACGCCACCGGCTTCGAGGACGGCGTGATCACGCCGGCCACGATGTTCATGGACGTCCGGACGAACATCGCCGGCGGCTTCGATCCCCCGAATGCCGACGGACGCGAGCGCGGCCCCGTTCGCGTCCGCGATGCCCTGAAGTACTCGCTCAACATCCCGGTCTCCAAGGCGCAGCAGCTCATCGGCTCAGAAGAGGTCGTGGCCATGGCCCAGGGCCTCGGGCTCGAGTTCGACCCCGCGCACAACGGGGAGTTCGCCGTGCCGTCGCTCACGCTCGGCACGCTCGGGATTCACCAGATCGACCTGGCCGGCGCGTACGGCGCGATCGCCAATGAGGGGCGGCTCATGGAGCCATACCTCATCGAGCGCATCGAGGACTCGGACGGGAACGTCATCTACGACCACGCGACCGATGCCGGCGACGGCGAGCAGGTGCTGACCGCCGCGTCGTCCTACCTCGTGACCGACATCCTCGCCGACAACACCGACCCTGCTCAGAACCCGCTGTGGGGACCCCGCTTCCAGCTCCAGGCCGAAGGCGGACGCCGCCCGGCGACGCTGAAGACCGGGACGACGAACGACTTCCGCGACCTCCAGGCCTACGGCTACATCGCCGGCAACCCGGACGACCCGGACGACCCGACCGGCGCGATCGTCACCGGCGTGTGGGTCGGGAACAGCGACTTCAGCCCGATCCAGGACGTCTTCGCGGCCGATGGACCGACGTTCATCTGGCACGACTACATGGCCGAGGTGGCCGAGCTCAACGACCTGCCCGTGTACGACTTCCGCCGGCCCGACGGCATCACCGAGGTCACGGTCGACGCGATCAGCGGCCTGCTGCCGGGCGAGCACACGATCACGACGGTGACGGAGCTCGTGCGCACGGAGGTCCAGCCCAGCCAGGACGACTCGGCGCATCGTGAGCTCGCGATCGAGGCGGAGTCGGGCAAGATCTGGCAGGAGGGCTGCGGCGACTTCGAGACCGAGGGGCCACCGGAGCCAACCGACCCGGACGCATCTCCCGCGCCACCGGAGCCTGCACTCCGGGTGTACCTCGACCTCGACGGATGGGAGGACCACCACGAGGCCTGGGACGAGTCGAACCGCGAGTGGCTCGAGCTCTGGATCGGGCGCGAAGACGAGCTCAACGCATCGTTGCGGCAGCCCTTCCCCGGCCCCATCGACGCGCCGCTGGCGCCGCTCGAGGAGTGCACGCCGGGCGAGTTCCCGACGTCGACACCCACGCCGTCGCCGTCGCCGACGCCGTCCCCGACCCCGGAGCCGACGCCCACCCCGACGCCGACGCCGGCCATCACCCCGGAGCCGACGCCCACCCCGACGCCGACGCCGGAGCCCTAGAGCTCCGCGACCGTCGCCCCGTCGCCGCCCTCGTCCTTCCGCCCGCCTCGGACCGCACGGACGCGGGGATGCTCCGCGAGCGCCTCGCGGACGGCCCGCCGCAGGGCGCCGGTGCCGATGCCATGGACGATCACGACCTCGTCGAGGCCGGCGAGCAGCGCGTCGTCGAGATGGGCATGAAGGCGCTCGAGCGCGGCTTCGACGCGCTCTCCGTGCAGGTCGAGGCGCGGCGAGACGCGGGCCGCCGCGCGCCGGCGCATCTCCTCGGCCTCGAGGTCCCGCGGAGAGGGGCCAGCGATCGGCTCGGGCACGACCTCGACGTCGTCCGCCGGCACGACGAGGCGCGCGCCCTCCGTCTCGAGCGTCACCCGCCCGGTGCGCCCGCTGATCTCGACGATCCGGCCGCTGCTGCCGAGGGTCCGCGACCGCCCGAACAGGCCGACGCGGGGCTGGAGGCCCTCCTCGGCGGCCACGTCGGGTGCCTCCGGAGCCGGACCCGTCGGCTCGGTCCTCGCGCGGGCCGCGCGACGATTGAGCTCGTCGAGTGCCGCCGCGCTCGTGCCGCGCTTGCCGCCGGCCAGGTTGCGCTGGCGGGTCATCTCGCGACGGAGATCGGCGACCTCGCGCTCCGCCCGCGCGACGAGCTCGTCGGCGGAGCGCCGTGCCTCGGCGAGGAGCTGAGCCGCCTCTTGCCGCGCCTTCGCGACGCCGCTCTTTGCCAGCTCTCGATCGTCCGCCGCGGCCGCGCGTTCCGCCTTGGCCGCATCCAGCGCGTCCGACTGGGCCCGCTCGGCGGCCGCGATCGCCGCCAGCGTCTCCTCCATCGAGGCGTGCTCCGCCGAGATCCGGTCCCGCGCGTCGGCCAGGATCGCCTCCGGGAGGCCGAGGCGCTCGGCGATGGCGAATGCCTGGCTCTTTCCGGGGAGCCCGATCGTGAGCCGGTATGTCGGGCGCAGCGTGGTCACGTCGAACTCGACCGCCGCGTTGCTGACGCCGGGATGCTCGGTGGCGAACGTCTTCAGCTCCGCGTAGTGGGTCGTGGCCGCGACCATCGCGCCCGCGTCGAGGAGCCGGCTGAGGATGGCCATCGCCAGGGCCGACCCCTCCGCCGGATCGGTTCCAGCTCCGACCTCGTCGAGCAGCACGAGCATCGCCGGCCCCGCGTCGGCGACGAAGCGCACGACGTTGCGGAGGTGGCTCGAGAACGTCGACAGCGACTGCGCGATGCTCTGCTCGTCGCCGATGTCGGCCATCACCGAGCGGAAGGCCGGCAGGCGCGCGCCGTCGGCGGCGGGAACGCGGAGCCCGGCCTGATGCATGAGCGCCAGGAGGCCGAGCGTCTTGAGCGACACGGTCTTGCCACCCGTGTTCGGGCCGGTCACCACGAGCGCCCGATAGCCGAAGCGGTCCCCCAGGCGAAGGTCGATCGGGACCGCCGATGCGCCGAGCAGCGGATGACGGGCGGAGAGCAGCTCGGCCGCATCCTCGACGACGGAGGGCCGTACGCCGTCCATCGCGGCTCCGAGACGGGCGCGCGCGAGCCACAGGTCGGCGCGGGCGAGGGCGGTGAGGCTGTCGCGCAGCGAATCCGCCCGCTCCTCCACGGCGCGCGAGAGCTCATCGAGGATGCGCTCCTCCTCGCGCTCCGCGGCGAGCGTCGCCTCCGTCCAGGTGTTGTTCAGCTCGACGACGGTGAGCGGCTCGACGAAGAGCGTCGCGCCGGAGGCGCTCTGGTCGTGGACGATCCCCTTCAGCCTGCCCTTCGCCTCGGCGCGGATCGGGATGACGTAGCGCCCCGCCCGGACGGTGACGATCGCCTCGCCGATGATCCCGGCCATCGACGACGAGCGCAGCATCGCGTTCAGGCGTTCGCGCACTCGATCCTGCGCGGTGCGCATCCGCTTCCGGATCGCGGCGAGCTCGTTCGAGGCGGTGTCGAGCACCTCGCCGGCATCATCGACGCTGCGCTCGATCCTGGCTGCGAGCTCGGGTGCGGGGTCGAGATCGTCGCGGACGGCCGACAGATGCGGGCCGCGCCAGGACTTCAACCGCGCCGCGAACCGCTCGGTCGCCTCCAGGGTCTCACCAACCTCGAGCAGCTCGGCCGGCGTCAGACGCCCTCCCCGCGCGGCACGGTCGATCGCCCCGCGGATGTCCCTCGCTCCGCCGATGCTCGCCTGGGCCTGGTCCGCGAGGAGGCGGTCCGCCTCATCGGTCTGGTCCTGGAGCAGGCCGACGTGGGCGGTGTCGGCAACCGGGACCGACGCGAGCGCGAGCTCACGCGATGGCTCGAACGAGGTGTGTGCCGCCAGCTGCTCGACGATCGTCCCGAACTCGAGCGCGCGGAGCGTGCCGGCGTCGGCGGCCGACGCGGATGCGAGATCAGCGACGGGAGACGTGCGGGTCATCGGTGATCCAGAAGCGCAGGTGCCGAGCCGCCCACGGCCCCGCGTAGGCGACGCCGACGCGCGGCCCGCGGCTCACGCTCGACGGCGGACCGACGCCGGGCTCGACGCGGACCGGGCCGGTCAGCAGGTCGATGCCATTCAGCGTACGGTCGACACCGAGCGCCTGGCCGACATTGCCGGGTCCGGACGCCAGCCGCCGGTCCGGCGCGTCCGGCCCCCGCCGCCGTCGCGCGAGGTCCACGCCTTCGTCGAGCGAGACGGCGCGGACGAGCACCGCCTCCGGTTTGTGCCCCGGCCCGGCCACGACGTTCAGGCAGTGGTGGAGCCCGTACACCAGGTAGACGTACAGGTGGCCCGGCGGGCCGAACATCGCCTCGTTGCGCGGCGTGCGGCCGCGGGCAGAGTGCGCGGCGAGGTCCTCGGGACCGAGGTATGCCTCGACCTCGACGATCCGGCCGCCGACACTCCCCTCAGAGGCGTCATGGACGATGCGGCTGCCGAGCAGGTCGATCGCCAGCTCAGCGGCGGCCCGATCGAACCAGGTCGCCTCCCCGGCGGTCGCGCGACGCGCCGGCGCCCCGCTCACGAGAAGAGGTCGGCGATCTCGTCCGGAACGAAGGGGCTCACGACGAAGCCGACGACGGGGATGAGCGACTCGCGGAGGAACCCGACGATCAGCGAGTCATTGAGCCCCACGTAGTAGCCGTGCAGCCAGCCGCTCGTCGGGCCGCCGTCCAGGAAGTAGCTGTCGAGGACGATGAGCTGCAGGCTGAGGACGAGCGCGACGTAGAGCAGGCCGAGCAGCGCCCCGCCGATCTCGTCGAGCTGCTTCGGCAGCGGAAGGCGACTGCGCTTGTACGTCGCCCAGATGACGACCCACGCGGCGATCGTCAGGCCCACCCACAGCACGATGAACAGGATCAGCTCGCGGCCCTCGGGCGTGAAGGCCGTCCAGAAGCCGAGGAGGTCGAACAGCGGGCCGCGCAGCTGCGCGGCGACGATGAAGGCCACGATGGTGGCCAGGCAGTTCAGGGCGTAGACGATCGTCCCCTGCGTGAACCCCGCGAACACGCCGACCGCCAGGACGGCGATGATCGCCAGGTCGACCCAGCTCAGGTCCTGGACCAGCTCCACGCGATGACCTCCCGATTGCAGGCCGAGCGCCGACTGGCGCTCGGGCGCGCGCAAGGGTAGCAGCCCGGTCGAGCGGCCGACAACAGACCGATCCTCCTACCGGATCTCGGCCCCAAGGTGGTGCTGGAGCGATCCCCTCACTTTGTTCAGCGCCCGATCGACCTCCGCCTCGTCGCCGCTCTCGAGCGGCTGGAACCGGAACGCCAGGGCGTAGCTCACCCGGCCATCGCCGATCTGCTCGCCGCGGTAGACGTCGAACAGCCGTACCCCATCCAGCCGTGGGCCCGCCGCCGTCCGCGCGATCCGGAGCACCTCGCCGACCGGCACGTCATCGCCGACGACGACCGCCAGGTCGCGGTCGACCGGCTGGGCGGGCGGAACGGGCACGGCGTGCACCACGTCCGGCGCGAGCGACAGCAGCCGGCCGAGGTCGATGGCGGCGTCGACCGGGCGTCCCACGAGACCCCAGGCCTCGACGATGCGCGGATGCACCTCGCCGAGGGATCCGTACGCGCGTCCGGCGGCGTCGGCGATGAGCGCGGTGCGTCCGGGGTGACGGTGCGCGTGCCGCTCGCCGTCGGGCTCGGGACGATAGGCCGGGCGGGGGGCTCCGAGCCCGTCATGCAGCGCGTCCACGAGCCCCTTCAGCGCGGCGACGTCCGCGACGAGCGGCGCCTGCCCGGGCGCGGCGGGGGCCGCGCTGCCCGCGAGGGCGATGCCGAGCTCCCACGACTCGTACCGGCCGGTGCCCGCCGTCTCCGACGCGCGGTCACGGGGCGACGCCGTCGCGGGATATCGGTAGACCTTGCCAATGTCGAAGAGCCACGCGTCGTGCCGCCGCCGCCTCGCGTTCTCGGCGAGTCCCGCAAGCATCGAGGGCGTCATCGAGGGTCGCAGGATCGAGTGTTGCGGACTCAGCGGGTTGTACAGCCGAACGAGCTCCGGGTCGTCTGGATCGCGCCGGACTCGCTCGAGATCGTCCGGACCGATGAGCGCATGCCCGATGACCTCGTCGAGACCGAGGCCGGCGAGGACCCGACGCACGACGTGGCGCGGCTCGCTCGGGTCCGTGCGGTACGGCGGCAGCGCGGCCTCGGGGAGCCGGCCGTCGATCCGCTCGTAGCCGTGGGCGCGCGCGACCTCCTCCGCGACGTCCGCAGGGAGCGCGACGTCCAGCCGATGGGACGGCACCTCGACCTCGAGCTCGTCGCCGTCGCCGGCCACCGCGAACCCGAGCGGCTCCAGCAGCTCGCGGACCCGCGCGGCATCGACGTCGATCCCGAGCAGCCGCCGCATGCGCCGCACCTCGACCGTCACCCGGCGTGGCGGCTTGGGCTCCGGGTCGTTGTCGACGATCCCGCGCGCCACGCGCGCGCCGGTGATCTCGGCGATGAGCCTCGCCGCGCGATCGGCGGCGAAGCGCGGCAGCTCGTGCCCGATGCCCTTCTCGTGGCGCATGCTGGCCTCCGACCGCAGCCCGAGCCGGCGCGCCGTGTTGCGGATCATCGGGCCGTGGAAGATCGCCGACTCGAGGATGACGTTCGACGTCCGCTCCCCGACCTCAGTCGACGCGCCGCCCATGATCCCGGCGAGGCCGATCGGTCGCTCGCGGTCGGCGATGACGAGCATCCGCTCGTCGAGCTCACGCTCCACGTGGTCGATCGTCTCGAGCGTCTCGCCGGGCCGCGCGCGCCGGACGACGATCTCGCCACCCGGGATCGTGTCCGCGTCATAGGCGTGCATCGGCTGACCGAGCTCGTGCATGACGTAGTTCGTGACGTCCACGACCGCGCTGATCGGACGCATCCCGGCCGCCACCAGTCGTCGCTGCATCCAGTCCGGCGACGGCCCGTTCGCGACGTCGGTGAAGACGCGGGCCGTGAAGCGCGGGTTGAGCTCGGGGTCGTCGATCCGGACCACGACGTGATCGGCCGCGGCGTCATCGGCCTCGTCCACCGTCGCGTCGGGCAGTCGCAGCGGGCCGCCGGTGATCGCCGCGATCTCCCGCGCCAGGCCGACCATGCTCAGCGCGTCGCCCCGGTTCGGCTTGACGTCGACGTCGAGGACGGTCTCGCCGACGACCTCCGCGACCGGCGCTCCGAGCGCGAGCTCGTCACCGTGACCGAGGATGTGGATCCCGTCGGCGTCGCTGCCGAGCTCGAGCTCGATGGCGCTGCACAGCATCCCGTTGCTCACCTCGCCGCGGATCTTCGTCCGCTCGATGCGCCGATTGCCGGGAAGCATCGCCCCGACGAGCGCTGTCGGCACGAGCTGGCCGGCCTCGAGGTTCTGGGCACCGCACACGATGTCGAGCTCCCCGCCGGCGTCCCCGACATCGACCCGCGTCAGCCACAGCGTGTCGGCGTTCGGGTGACGGCGCACCTCGAGGACGCGGCCGACGACGACATCGGTCCAGCCGGCCCCGGCCGCCTCGATCGTGTCGACCTCCATCCCCCGCATCGTCAGCTCCTCCGCGAGCCGCTGCGGCGGCAGCTCGACGTCGACGTAGTCGCGCAGCCAGGACAGCGGCACGCGCATCGGTCAGCGCCCCGCCGGGAACTGCGTGGCGAAGCGCAGGTCCGCGCCGAACAGCAGCCGGATGTCGGCGATCCCGTGTCGCAGCATCGTCATCCGGTCCGGCCCCATGCCGAACGCGTAGCCCTGGTACTCGTCCGGATCGAAGCCGCCGTTTCGAAGCACCGTCGGGTGGATCATCCCGGCGCCCAGGATCGTCATCCAGCCCGTGCGCTTGCACGCCGCGCAGCCGACGCCGCCGCACACGAGGCAGGTGACGTCGAAGGCGACGCTCGGCTCCGTGAACGGGTAGTAGCCGGGGCGGAACCGCGTCCCGACGTCGCGCCCGTAGAGCGCGCGAGCGACCTCCTCGAGCAGGCCCTTGAGATCGGCGAGGCTCGTGTCGCGGTCGACGACGAGCCCCTCGACCTGGAAGAACTC
The DNA here is from genome assembly GCA_965652075.1 of uncultured bacterium. Lineage (GTDB taxonomy): Bacteria > Chloroflexota > Limnocylindria > QHBO01 > QHBO01 > JACDBZ01. Next base: position 38,976 of record CBFGTN010000003.1, on the reverse strand, counting down.
GAAGCCGTGGCTTGCGTCGACCGCCTCGTACCGGAAGCAGCGGCCAGGCGTCAGCACGCGGATCGGTGGCTCGAGCGCCCGCATCGCCCGGATCTGCGTCGGTGACGTGTGCGTCCTGAGGATCGTGCCGTCCTCGGCGGGGCGCGGGTCGCCGGCCTCGACACTTCCCGGCTCCGCGACGTACAGCGTGTCCCACAGGTCGCGGGCGGGATGGTCGGGTGGGATGTTCAGCAGCTCGAAGTTGAACTCGTCCGTCTCGATCTCCGGCCCCTCGAAGACCTCGAAGCCGTAGGCATGGAAGATCTCGCGCAGGTCGCGCATCAGGGTCATCACCGGATGGAGATGGCCGATCGCCAGGGGCCGTCCCGGCGCGCTCATGTCGAGGGCCTCCGCCTCGAGGCGGGCCTCGTCCTCCGAGCCTGCCAACGTCTCGAGGCGAGCCTCGATCGCAGCCTCCAGCTCGCGGCGGACCTCGTTGGCCAGCTGCCCGATCGCGGGGCGGTCCTCGCTCACGACCGATCCGAGCTGTTTCAGCAGGGCGGTCACGCTGCCCGATCGGCCGAACAGCTCGTGGCGGAGGGCCGCCACGGCATCCGCATCGGGGGCCGAGGCGACGCGCGTCACGGCATCGGTCCTGAGGCGCTCGAGATCGGTTCGGAGGTCGGTCATGCTGCGCTCACATCATCGAGGAAAACGAACGACCCCGTCCCGGATTCCGGGAGGGGTCGTGACGGTGACCGGCGCCGGTGACGCCGGTCAGCTGGTAAAGGAAGACTTGGCCGTTTCGACCATCGCCGCGAAGGCGGCGGGCTCCCGAACGGCCATGTCCGCGAGGATCTTGCGATTGACCTCGACGCCGGCGCCCTTCAGCCCGGCGATGAATCGGCCGTACGGCATCCCGTGCTGGCGCGACGCCGCGTTGATGCGCTCGATCCACAGGCGGCGCATGTCGCGCTTTCGGTCGCGGCGATCGCGGTAGGCGTAGACGAGCGCATGGATGAGCGCCTCGCGCGCGGGGCGGACGAGCTTCGATCGCGTCCCGCGCCGGCCCTCGGCGCGGTTGAGCAGCCGCTTGTGGCGGCGGCGCGAGGTGACGCCGCGCTTCACCCTGGCCATCGGCTACTTCCCCTTCCCGGCGTACGGCATCAGCACCTCGAGGGCATCGCTGTGCGTCCCGGAAACGAGCGCCTTGCCGGCGTAGCGGCGCGTCCGACGGCTCGACTTGATCTCGAGGTGATGGCCGCGCCAGGCCTTCGGCCGGATCCACTTTCCGGAGCCGGTCTTCTTGTAGCGCTTGGCCGTCCCCTTGTGGGTCTTCATCTTCGGCATGGCGTGGTTGTCGATCCCTACTGTGTCGGCGCCTCGCTGGCCGCCTGGGGCGCGCTGCCCTTGGCGGCGATCGCGTCGCCGATGGTCTCGCCGCCCGTCGGCGGCCCGCTCGACGGCTCGGCGGCCTCGCCGTCTTCCGTCTCCGTCTTCTTCTCGGCCCGCTTCTCGAGCGGTGCCATGACGATGTACATGCTGCGGCCCTCGAGCAGCGGCTGCCGCTCGATGGCCCCGTGCTCCCCCAGCAGCTCGGCCGTTCGCATGAGCAGGTCACGTCCGAGGTTCGCGTGGCTGATCTCGCGGCCGCGGAAGCGGACCGTGACCTTCACGCGGTCGCCGTGGTCCAGGAACTGGGCCGCGCGGCGAGCCTTGGTCTGCAGATCGTGGACGTCGACCTTGACGCCCAGGCGGACCTCCTTGAAGGTCTGCGACTTCTGCTTCTTCTTCTGTTCGCGCTCGCGCTTCTGCAGCTCGTACTTGTACTGCCCGTAGTCGAGGATCCGGGTGACCGGCGGGACGGCGGTGGGCGCGACCTCCACGAGGTCGAGGCCCTTCTCCTGGGCCAGCGCGAGCGCACTGGACGTCGCCATCACGCCGAGCTGCTGCCCCTCATCGTCGATGACCCGGACTTCACGGATGCGGATCATCTCGTTGACGCGGAGATCCCTTGCCAGTGTCTACCCCTTCAACAACAAGGCCACCTGGCCGATCACGGACGGGTGGCCCTGCGAACGTACGCGAATTGCCGGCGGATTCTACACCGATTTCGAACGGATGGTCAACGCGGGAAGTCGTAGAAGACGGCCACCTGGCGGCCGTCGGGATCGGCGATTCGGAAGCTCCTCGAGCCCTCCCATCGGTCTCCGGACGGCGGCGCCGCCAGCGCGAAGCCGCGTCGCGCGAGCTCCTGCGCCCACGCGTCCACCTCGCCGGCGGTCTCGACCTTGAAGCCGATCTGGATGCCGTCGCGCGTCGACTCGTCGCCCCGTCGGAAGCTCAGCTCGAACCCACCGAGCTCAAGGTCGACGCCGGCCTCGTCGCCGGCGAGTCGACGGAAGCCGAATGCCGACTCGTAGAACTCGGCGACTCTCGCCGGGTCCGTGGACCGCAGCGCGAGCTGCCCCACGCCGCGCATCTTCCTCATTGGGGGCTCCGGGAGTTACGACGCGGCAGGCGCGTCGCCCTCCGCGACGGGCCAGAGCTCGCGGGACGCGTCCCGTCCCCGCAGGTCGGCCACGAAGTCGGCCAGCGGCACGCCCTGCGACGACTCACCGGTCCGCAGGCGCGGTGACACCGCGCCCGCCTCGGCGTCGCGGTCCCCGACGACGACCATCACCGGGATCTTCTGCTCCTGCGCGTCCCGCAGCTTCAGCTGCATCCGCTCCGAGCGGTCGTCCACCTCGGCGCGCAGCCCCGCATCGGCCAGCGCCCCGCGGACCGAGGCGGCGTACTCGAGATGGCGGTCGGCGATCGGGACGACCATGACCTGGACCGGCGCCAGCCAGAACGGGAAGGCGCCGGTGTAGTGCTCGGTGATGATGCCGATGAATCGCTCGAACGAGCCGTAGATCGCGTAATGGATGACGACCGGGCGCTCGAAGCCACCGTCGGTCGCGCGGTACTCGAGGTCGAAGCGCTGCGGCAGCTGGTAGTCGGCCTGGATCGTCGCCATCTGCCACTCGCGGCCGAGCGCGTCCTCGATGTAGATGTCGATCTTCGGCGCGTAGAACGTCCCGCCGCCGGGGTCGATCTCGTACGGCATCCCGTCCTCCTCGAGGCGCTCCCGGAGCCGGTTCGTGGCGCGCTCCCAGTCGTCCTCCGAGCCGACGTACTTCTCCGGCCGGGTGGCGAGCTTCGCCCGCGGCTCGAAGCCGAACGGCGCGTACTGCGTCCTCACGAGGGACAGGGCAAGGCGGATCTCGTCGTCGACCTGGTCGTCGCGACAGAAGACGTGCGAGTCGTCCTGCGTCAGCTGGCGCACGCGGAACATCCCGGCCAGGACGCCCGTTCGCTCCTTGCGGAACAGGACGGAATAGTCGTTGAACCGCATCGGCAGGTCCCGATACGAGCGCGCCCGCGTGCGGTAGATGAGGATCTCCTCCGGGCAGTTCATCGGCTTCAGCCCGGAGACGTGGTCGTAGTCGTCCAGCACGAACATGTTGTCCTGGTAGTTGCCCCAGTGCCCGGACGTCTCCCACAGCTCCTTGCGCACGAGGCTCGGGGTGCGGACCTCGTGGAAGCCGGCCCCGCGCCGGACCTCGCGCGACCAATCCTCGAGCGACCGCCATAGCGCCATGCCGCGCGGATGGAGGAACGGGGCGGCAGGCGACTCGGGGTGGAAGGTGAAGAGGTCGAGCTCACGGCCGAGCTTGCGATGGTCGCGCTTCTTCGCCTCCTCGATGCGCCACAGGTGCTGGTCGAGCTGCTCGGCCGTGTCCCAGGCGGTGCCGTAGATGCGCTGGAGCATCGGCCGGGTCTCGTCGCCACGCCAGTACGCACCGGCCGTGTTCAGGAGCTTGAACGCGCCGAGGTCCTTGGTGGATTCGAGGTGGCCGCCCCTGCAGAGATCCTCGAAGTCGCCGTGCCGGTAGAAGCTGACCGTCGGGCCCTCCGACTCGGGGAGGTCCTCGATGATCTCGATCTTGAACGGCTGGTTCCGCTCGCGGACGAGCTCGATCGCCTCGGCGCGCGGGAGATCTCGCGAGCGTTCGAACTGCAGGTCGGCGGCCTGCTGCTCGCGCATCTTCGCCTCGATCTGCTCGAGGTCCGCCGGCGTCAGCGGGCGGGGCAGGTCGAAGTCGTAGTAGAAGCCGTCCTTGATGGCCGGACCGATGCCGAGCTTGGCGTCGGGAAACAGGTCGAGGACGGCGGCCGCCATCATGTGTGCCGCGCTGTGGCGCATCGCGGCGAGGTGGTCGGTCGCCTCGGGCGCGATCTCGTCCGCGTCGATTGCCATCCGCGCAGCGTAGCGTCTCCGTCACCCCGACGCAGTCGAGCGGAGGCTATGCGTCTCGGGCGTCGATGAACGCGCCGCCCTCGACGTCGCCGGTGTATTGATGGCGGCTGAGGAACGTGCCGTACGTCACGTCGCGAGCGCGGTCGACCTCGACCGCCTCGTCCGTCATCGAAACGCGCTCGAGGACCGTCTGGCGCAGCCCGTCCGGCAGGAGGCCGCGCTTCGAGGGAAACGCGTAGTCGAAGAGGACGACGTGCGCCAGGAGGACGCGCCAGTGGACGCCGAATCGGCCGAGCAGCCGCTCCCCGTCGAGCGCGCCATCGGCCGCCAGGATCAGGTGCTGGACGTCGGCCCCGTCGAAGCGATCGCGCTCCATGAGAAAGGACTTCGACCAGATCATCTCCTCGATCGGGATGAGCCCGACGCGGCGGTTGAGGACCGTGGCCGGGATCGCGTGGTCGAACCACGCATCGTCGACCGTGCACAGCCCGTTGCCCGAGCTGAAGATCAGGTCGACGATCTCGCCGTCGTGGAACGCCTTGCCGATCCAGATCGGGCTCGTCAGCTCGGTGCGGTAGCCCCTGGCCTCGAGGACGGACAGCGCCTCCTCGACGTCTCCTGGCCGGAGGAAGAGGTCGAGGTCCTTTGTCCGGCCGCCGATGCCGGTGTGCGCCTCGAATGCCCACGCCCCGCCGACGAGGAATCCAACGCTTGCCGCCTCGAGCGCATCCATCGCGTCCAGGTAGAAGGCGATCGTGCGCTGATCGAGCTCGTCGACGAGGCGGCCGGTCATCGGTCCGCAGCCGGTGGGACTTCGATCACGCGGAAGCCGCGCGCGTCGCCGCGCTTCTGGAGCAGCGGCCGGGCGACGTTGTACACCGGCACGCCGCCCCGGGTGCGGCCATCGAGCGTCCCGTAGTGCGCGTGCCCATGGACGACGGCCGTGACGTCATAACGGTCGATCGGCTCCTCCAGGCGGCTCGAGCCGAGCCAGGCGTGGATCGCCTCCGGCTCGCCCTCGACGGTGGCCCGGATCGGCGAGTAGTGCAGGACCGCCACCTTGTGCCGCGTCCGCAGCCGGGCCAGCCCGGCCTCGAGCGCAAGCTCCTCGTCGATCGCCGCCTGCACGAAGGCCTTGATGGGCGACTCGCCCCACGCGCCGAGCGCGTGCATCCCGAAGCCGCCGGCGAAGCCCTTCGTGCCGGCGAAGCCGACCTCGTCGATCTCGACGCTGTCGCGCTCGAGCATCGTGGCCCCGGCATGGATGAGCCGGTCCGCGACGGCCTGCGCCTCCCCCGTCTCGTGATCGTGGTTGCCGAGCACGGCGACGACCGGGACCGACGCGCCGCTCAGCTCGGCGGCGAGCACGTCGGCCTCGTCGGGATGACCGTGGTCGGTCAGGTCACCGCACAGTGCGATGACGTCGGCCGCGTCGCTCGCATCGGCGAAGAGCGGGCGCAGGCTGCCCGCCGAGTCGCGCGTGCAGTGCAGGTCGCCGACGGCGGCGATGCGCATGCTCGGCCGGGATGCAATCGGCGGGCCAGCCGTGGCCGCCGCGCGCTCAGATGCGCTTGAACTGCTCGAACGGCTGACGGCAGTCGGCGCAGTGATGGATCGCGCGGCACAGCGTCGGCCCGAAGGGATTCTCGAGCGTCGTATTGCGCGAGCCGCAGTACGGACACTCGGCGGCGGTGAGGACGGTGAGCTCCTCCAGGGGGCTCACCCCGGCGGCTGGCACAGGACCGATCTGCGGCGGCGCGAAGCCGCTGAGCCGGAGCCGCTCACGCCCCTCGGGCGTGATCCGGTCGCTCGTCCACGGCGGGTCGAAGCTGAGTCGGACGTCGACCGCGTCGGCGACGCCGAGGGCACCGATGCGCTCGGCGATCTGCTCCCGCATCACGCCGATCGCCGGGCAGCCGACGAACGTTGGCAGCAGCTCGATCTCGACGCGGCCGTCGTCCACCGTGACCGAGCCGATGACGCCGAGGTCGACCAGGCCGATCGCGGGGATCTCCGGATCGGGGATGGCGGCGAGCTCGGACCAGACCCGTGCCTCGCGCGTGTCGATGGCCTGGGCGGTCACCACATCGCTCCCGACTCCGCGCGCGCGACGCTCGTCAGCTCGCCGTGCAGCCACGAGAAGTCATCGGTGCGTCGCCGCCGTCCGTCGGGCGTCGGCAGCCCATCGGGCAGCGCGCCGGCGATCGGCTCGAGCACCGGGCGAACCTGCCGCTGCCAGTCCGCGTGCAGCTCGCTCATCGGCCGCGCCAGCAGGCCCTCTCGCGCGAGCACCTCGCCCGCATCCAGCGGCGCGAAGACGTCCTGCGCGTCGGACCACAGGCCGCGGAGCGAGGTCGCCAGGCGATCCGAGGTCTCCGGGCCACCCTCCGCGAGCCGGCGCAGCCACGCGTCGGCATGCAGAAGGTGGTAGGTCTCCTCGCGCCGCATCTTCGCGGCAAGCGCAGCCAGCGGCTCGTGCGACGAGGACGCGAGCGCCGCGAGCCGGACGGAGTCGGCGGTCTCGTACAGGTAGCGCCGCGCGACGGTGAACGCCCAGTCACCGCGGGCGTGGTTGAGGAGCGACGCGTGCCGGTAGTCGGCGGGCTCGCGCCCATAGGCGATCCGATCGGGGTCGTCATCGGTCAGCTCCGCGAGCAGCTCGTACAGCGCCCGCGCATGGCCGATCTCGTCCTGTGCGATCGAGCTCGTCGCCACGTCCTCCTCGAGCATCGGCGCGATGCCGGTCCACTCGGAGTCCCAGAAGCCAATGACGAACTCGTCGTCGGCGACGCACAGCAGCAGCTCCGCGATCGCCGCGCGGGCATCGACGTCGAGCGGGACGGGGGTCGCCGTCACTCGGAGGCCTTCGTCGCCGCGCGCTGTTTCGCGGCCTCGAGCTTGTGCTTGATGATGTAGCCGCCGGGCTTCTTGTGGCTGCGGTCGAACGGCGGCTTGAGCAGGTCCGGGTCATCGAGCTCGGTGATCGAGTCGCGCGCGACGATCCACAGGCGATTCGACTCGCCGCGCCGACCGTAGAACTCCCGCGCGTAGTGGAGCGCGAGCTCCTCGTCGGGCGCGTTCACATTCCCGGCATGGATCATCGGGTCGCCTTCGTCCTCCTGGCGGAAGACCTCCCAGACGCGCTCGGCTCGTTCACCGCTCATCGGCGCGTCGACGGCGCTCAGGCCGCAGCAGCCGCTCCGCCGAGGAGCGCGTCGCGGACCCATTGCGTGGCCGCGTAGTTGTCGCGTCGGAACTCGAGGCGAGACTGCGACGCGGGGCCATGGCCGGTGACGACCGACTTCAGCTCCGCCCAGTCCGGCTCGGTGTACTCCCATCTGCCGGTCGCGTCGTCCAGCCGCAGCGCCGGGTCCGGGACGCGCAGCCCGAGCTCGAGGATGCGCGGCACGTAGATCGACAGGAACTCCTGGCGCAGCTGCTCGTTGCCCTTGGACTTGATGCCCCAGTGCAGGTCCTTGTCCGTGGCCGGATCGGTCGGGGGGCCGTGCATCTGCATCAGCGGGCCCCACCATCGGTCCAGCGCCTCCTGCACCATCGCGCGCTGTGCGTCGGTCCCGTTCATCAGGGTCAGCACGACGTCGCGTCCGTGCATGATGTGGACGGATTCCTCCCAGCAGATCTTGCGCATCGTCCGCGCGTATGGCGCGTACGACGAATCGCGCAGCGCCTGCTGGGACACGATGGCGGCGGCGTCGACGAGCCAGGCGATGATCCCGACGTCGGCCCACGAGCGCGTCGGGTAGTGGAAGACGTTGTGGAACTTCGTCTTGCCGTCGAGCAGGTCCTGGAGCATCGCGGCGCGCGGCTTGCCGAGGTCCTCGGCCACCCGGTAGAGGAGCTGCGCGTGTCCGACCTCGTCCTGGATCTTGCTCGTGAGGGCAAGCTTTCGGCGAAGCGTCGGCGCGCGCATGATCCAGTCGCGCTCCGGGAGCACGCCCATGAGCTCCGAGTTCGCGTGCATCTCCACGAACTTCAGCACCGCGGCGCGGTACTCCTCGGGCATCCAGTCGTCGGCCTCGACCTTCCCGCCCGAACCGACGTGAGCGAAGAAGCCGTCGGCATCCCCCGGCTCGTACGGGGCGCGGCCGTTCAGGGGCTGGATCGTGCTCTGAGCGTCGTCCATGGCAGCCAGAGAGTACTGCAAGACCGATGCTGGCCGTGCGCGGCCATCAGGCCGGCACGAGCTCGAGGGTCGTGTCCAGCACCTCGTCGCGGACCATCGCCAGGAGCGACGCGCGCGAGCTCCGATGCTTCGCGCGGAGGAGCCGGCTGCACGCGACGACCGCTGCCGCGTCGGCGTGCCCAGCTCGCACGGCGATCCGGCGCCCGCCGACGTGCACGGCGCCGTCCGGGTTCGCGACGAGCTCGCGATACCACCGTCCGCCCCGCCCTCGGTACGATCGCACGAACGCGCGTCCATCCTCGTCGACGACGATCCAGATGATCGTCCGATGCACCGGCTTCCCCGGACCGGCGCTCGTCTCGATCTCGACGGTCCGCGCGTCCCGCATGCGCTCGGCGTCGCCGGCGGCAAACCCGCTCACTCGGCCGCGTGCGGCGCCCGCTTCAGCGGCCGGTGCCAGCGCTCGTACGCCTCGTGGCGCCCGACGCCCACGGTCAGCCGCCCGTCGGCGAACGCCGTCTCCGTCCGCGGGACGTAGAGATCGACCGGCAGGAGCCCGGCCGTGCGGACGAGCAGGTAGTCGGCGAAGACGGCGTCCACCGTCCCGATCCGGCGGCCATCAGCGCCGAGCAGCCGGCTTCCCACCTCGATCCCCTTCGACTCCATCGGTGTCAGCCTACCGGCATCAGGTGACCGCCGGCACGGTCGGGGTGGGCGGCGTCGCGACCTCCAGGCAGGTCGCCACCACCTCGACGGTCAGTGGCAGCGTGCCGAACGGCTCCCCGTCCAGGTGCGCGTGGGTTGGGGCGTCGGCCGTCATTTCGACGCGACGTGCACGGTGGACGGACACCGCCGGGTTGCGGACATGCGTGCCGCGATACAGGTTCGGGAGCTCGCGGACTGCGGTCAGGCGCGAGACATCCCCGACGACGCACAGGTCGAGCCAGCCGTCATCCGGCGCGGCATCGGGCGCGATCCGCATCCCGCCGCCGTAGTACGGCCCGTTCGCGATCGCGACGAGCAGCGCGCGTCGCTCGACGACCTCGCCGTCCAGGACGATCTGGAGGCGTCGGTTGTCGAACCGGCGCAGCTCGGTCAGCGTCGTCAGCAGATAGCCCGCGCGGCCGGACTGCCAGCCACGCCGATTCGCCATCGCGGCCGCAACCTGGGCGTCGAAGCCGATGCCGCCGGCCGACGCGAACCAGCGTCGCCGTCCCTCGCCGTTCGTGGCGATCGCAGCGTCGATCCGTCGCGTGGCGCGACCGATCGCAACCGTCCAGCACTCGGCGGGGTCCGCCGGCAGCCCGAGGCTCCGCGCGAGATCGTTGCCCGAACCGACGGGCACGATCCCGACGGCGGTCGGCGCCTGCGCGCGGAGGACCCCGTTCACGACCTCCTGGATCGTTCCGTCGCCGCCCACGGCGACGACTCGTTCGCAGCCGGCGCTCGCGGCCCGCGCGGCGACGTCCTCCGCCTCGCCGGCGCGGGTGGTGACGACCAGCTCCACGTCGCGTCGCCGGGCCAGCCGCTCGCGGATCCACGGCAGCAGCTTCGCCGCCCGCCCCGAGCCTGCCGATGGGTTGACGACGATCACGGGAGCGTCCGGCACGCGACCGATTGTGCGGTTGGCGTCAAGCGCGGGCAGACGGTAGGGTGAAGCCATGGATCGCTGGCTCGCACGGATCGCCCGCGTGCTCGGGACGGCCGCCGGCGCGTTCGCCGGCGTCGTCGCCGTGCAGGCAATGCGGCTGCGCCGGATGGAGTTCCTTCCAGGGCACCCCGGGTTCTACGTCAACCACGTCGTCGAGCCCGGCCGGAGCCGGCCCGGCACGCGGCGGCTGCGCATGGTCGTGCTCGGCGACTCCACGACGGCTGGGGTCGGCGTCGAGCGTGCGGAGGACTCGCTCCCCTACCTGATCGCGCGCCGGTTGGCCGAGGCCGAGGGCCGCGCGGTGCACGTCGTGAGCTATGGGTGGGCCGGCGCGCGCGCGGCCGACCTTCCTCGCCAGCAGCTTCCACGCGCGATCGAGCCACTGCGCTCGACAGAGACGGAGTCGTTCCTCGCCGGAGCGGACGTCGTGGCCATCGTCATCGGCTCGAACGACGCGACCCACAGCACGCCGCCGCGTCGCTTCCGCGCGAGCCTGCGCACGCTGCTCGACGGGATCCGGACCACCGCGCCGACCGCGCGGATCGTCGTGGCCGGCATCCCCGCATTCCGCGGCGCACTGCGCGCCATCGAGCCGCTGATCTTCCTGGCCGACCAGTACGCGCGCCTCCTGCGCCCGATCAGCCGCGGTGAGGCCGAGCGCGCCGGCGCCGCCTTTGCCGACCTCGCCCGGGACGTCCCACCACGCATCCGCGGCCGAACCGACGTGCTCTCGGACGACCGGTTCCACCCCTCGGTCGTCGGCTACGCGGCCTGGGCCGACGTGATCGCCGAGGCGCTTCTGGCAGGCCCGATGGAGTCGACGTCCGCACAGCTGGAGCCCGCCGGCGCCTGACGCGGCGACGGAACCCTTGCGCCGCGCTCGTCGGCGGTGCGATGCTAGCGCGGCTCATCCTCACCCACGTGCCTCTGGGGGAGTGCCTTGCGCTCGTTCCTCATGCTCGCCACGCTGGCGGCGGCGTTCCTCGGCAGCCTCGGCCTGCCCGCGCCCGCGGCCGGAGCCGAGACCGGCGTGAAGGTCGCGATCATCGTGGGGCCCGTCGGCGAGGAGCTGACCCCGGTCTACATCAGCCTCGCCGACGCCGCGGCGGAGGCGGCCGAGAAGCGCGGTGCGACCGTCGCTCGCGCCTATTCGCCGGATGCCGATGAGACCTCCGTCCGCAAGGCGGTACGAGGCGCCAACATCGTCATCTACTTCGGCCATGGCGTGGGATCGCCGAACCCGTACTCGGACAGCCCGAACCCGGAGACGACGAACGGCTGGGGCCTGAACGGGCCGAACCGGCGCGGGGATCACTCGGACTCCTACGCCGACGGCACGCTCGCCTACTACGGCGAGGACTGGATCGCGCAGCACGCACGACCGGCGCCGGGCTGGGTGATGATCTACTCGAACGCCTGCTACGCCCCGGGTGCGGGCGAGGGCCAGCACGAGCCGGCGAGCCGTCGGGACGCGTTCGACCGGGTCAGTGCCTACTCCCGAGCGCCACTCGCCGATCTCGGCGCGAGCGCCTACTTCGCGACCGACTTCTTCGAGGGCGCGGCCCATCTCGTCGGCGCCCTGCTCGACACGCCCGATCGACCATACCGCGAGATCTTCGCGGCCGAGCCGAATGCCGACCCCGAGCGCCTGTTCACGCGCCCGCACGCGACGATCGCGGGCGCCGAGACGTGGGTGCAGCGCTCTCGCTACTTCGAGGGCAAGCTCGACTACTGGTACGCCTTCGCCGGCGACCCGGACGCCAGCTTCGCCGCCGGCCCGACCGCGTCGCGCGCGACCGGCAAGGATGCCGGGGGCGCGGGGCGGGCAACGCCGGTCGATCCACTGTTCGGATCCCACGACGGCGTCGTCACCGGCATGGCCTCGTCGTACGCGGGCAAGCCCGGCAGGGCGACCGTGGCCCTTCCCATGAAGCTCGGCGGCGGCATCCCCGACGGTAGGCCGACCTACGTCCTCGTCTGCGCCGACCGATGCGTCTCGCTCCCGGTCGTGGACTCCTGCCCCTGCTACGTCGGCACTGCCGACCAGCGCGTCGCCAACCTCTCGCATGCCGCGTGGCGCGAGATCAGCGACATGCCGCTCGAGGAGGGCCTGATCGAGGTCGACGTGATCCTCTCGCCGATCGCCGTCAACCCGACCGGGCCGCCATCTCGCTAGGGCGCCTCAGCTGACGCTGACCTGGATCGTGTGGTGCCCGCGTGCACCGTCCGGTGCGGGGGGCGTGCGCTCGTCGGTCTGGACCTCGCCGTCCCCATCGGTCGCGCGGACGCTGATCACGTGGTCGCCGGGCGTGGCGTCCCACGCGCGTGCGAACTGCACCCAGGTCGCGTCGGAGATCGGGGCGCTGATCTCGGCCGGCGTCCAGCCGGCGTCGTCGACCTGGACCTCCACCCCACGGATCCCCCGATCCGGCGCCCACGCCACGCCGGCGATCGTCACTGTCCCCGCCGACAGGCTCGAACCGCTGCGCGGCAGGTCGATGCGTGACTGCGTCAGGATCGGTCCCTCCTTCGCCCAGCCCAGCGGGACCCAGTACGCGTCGAACGCCTCCCAGGTCGTGAGCTCGATCTCGGTCAGCCACTTCGTCGCGCTGACATATCCGTACAGGCCCGGCACGATGAGCCGCGCCGGGAACCCGTGATCGACTGGCAGCGGGTCGCCGTTCATGCCGACCGCGACCATCGGCTCGCGCGCGTCGGCGAGCGCGTACGCGGTCGGGAAGCCGACGGTGAAGCCGTCGACGGACCGTCCGACCACCTGCGTGGCCGACGGGTCGATGCCGGCCTCGGCCAGGAGCTCCTTCAGCCGCACGCCGCGCCACAGCGCGTTGCCGACGAGGTTCCCGCCGACCTCGTTGCTCACGCACGCGATCGTCACGTACTGCTCGAAGAGCGGCCGCGCGACGAGCTCGTCGTAGGTGAACGTCAGCTCGCGATCGACCATGCCGGTGACGCGCAGGCGCCAGGTATCGATGTCCGGTCTCGGCACCAGGAGCGCGGTGTCGATCCGGTAGAAGCGCTCGTTCGGGACGACGAGCGGCGTGATCCCGTCGACGCCGAGCTCCGCGCCGTCCGGCAGGGGTGGCGCGGTCGCGGTCGGCTCGGGAAGCGTCCCGGCCTGCGCGATCGCGTTCTGCCGGCCGCGCTCCAGCAGCGTGCGCCCCACGACCCCACTGACCGCCGCCGCGCCGATGACCGCGATCGAGGTGCCGAGGAATCGGCGCCGCCCCCACGCGGGCATCTCCGCGGCCGGCGCATCCGCGGGCGCGGCCATGCGCAGCAGCCAGCCGGTGGCGAAGATCGCGACGAGCACCGCGGCGACGACGACGATCAGGGTCGGCAGCGCCTCGGCCAACGGGTCGCGCAGCCCGGCGTACAGCGCGAGGATGCCGAACGCCGAGGCGCCGACCGGCACGACCCACGGCCGGGTCCGGCCCAGCACGCCACCGAGGCCCGCCGCGCCGATCGCGACAGCGACGATGAACAGGTTCAGGACGAGCTTGTCGGCCGTGCCGAACAGGTCGACGACGAACTGCTTCGCGCCCGGCGGCTGCAGGGCGATGACGAGGTCGCCGACGGCGATGATCGGGCTCGCCGCGCCGGGGAGGAGGCCGGCGAGGAGCTCGGCGATCCCCAGGGCCAGGGCGCCCCCCGCGACCCCGGCCAGCGCGGCGCGGCCGACGGGGATCGTTCGAGCCGAATGGTGATCGTTCGTGCCGGTCATGCCATGGATACGTCGCGGGTTGCGTGCCGCATCGTACGCCGCGCGCGGCATCGGTCTTGCTGCATCGGCGGCGTGGCCGGAATGGTCTGGGTCAGCGACCGCGAACCGGGGGTGCGCGAGCTCTTCAGCGAGCTGCTGCCGGAAGCGGAGATGCTGACCCCCACCGAGCTCGACTCGCGCATCGCGCTCGGCCAGCGACCGGACGCGTTGATCATCGACGGCACCCAGCTCATGGAGCTACCGGCTCGACGGCGCCGGGTCGTCCTCGACCTGCCACGGGTCCTCATCTGCACCGGGATGCTCCTCGCCTCGCTGCCGATGAAGATCGTGGCCGGCCCGAACGTCGCGGTCATGGGCAAGCCATTCTGCGTCGAGGACCTCGAGGCCGCCATCGAGTGGCTGCGCGGCACGACGGCGCCCGACCTCGACGAGGTCGCGTCGCTGCTGCACAAGCCGCGGACGCGCCGCTCCGACCCGACGCTTCCGATCGCCTGACCGAGCCGCCTATCATCGGGGCGATGGCCGACCGCATCGACCTGCGCTCCGACACCGTCACACGCCCGAGCGCCGCCATGCGCCGGGCGATCGCCGAAGCCGAGGTCGGCGACGACCAGTACGGAGAGGACCCGTCGGTCAACAGGCTGCAGGACGACGTCGCGGCGCTGTTCGGGATGGAGGCCGCGCTGTTCCTGCCGAGCGGGACGATGGCGAACCAGGTCGCGCTCCGCACGCTCACCCGCCCAGGCGACGACGTCCTCGTCCCGACGGACTCGCATGTCGTCCTGCACGAGACCGGGGCCGGGGCCGCCAACGCTGGCGTCCAGTTCAGCCCGGTCGGGTCGGCGGGCACCTACGACGCCGATGCGGTCCGCGCCGCGATCAAGCCGCGCGGCCACATCGTCTATCCGCCGACGTCCCTGCTCGTCGCCGAGAACACGCACAACCGTGCCGGCGGCATCGTCTTCCCGGCAGACGACCTCGCGGCCGCGATGGCGGTCGCTCGGGAGGCGGGCCTGGCGACATACCTCGACGGCGCCCGCATCCTGAACGCGGCGGTCGCGACCGCGACCCCGGCCTCCTCGCTGGCGGCGGGGTTCGACCTCGTGTCCCTGTCGCTCAGCAAGGGACTCGGCGCGCCCGCCGGCTCGATGCTCGCGGGGTCGCGCGAGGTGATCGACCGCGCGCATCGCTTCAGGCGGATGGCCGGGGGCGCGATGCGCCAGGCGGGCATCCTCGCCGCCGCAGGCTCGTACGCGCTCGCCAACAACGTCGACCGGCTCGCAGAGGACCACGCCAACGCCCGCCTCCTGGCCGAGGAGCTGCTTCGCGGCGACGACGTCGAGCTCGACCTGGCGACGGTCCAGACGAACATCATCGTCTTCCGGCTCGTGGAGCGCCGGGGCGTGCCGGACGCGGCCACATTCGTGGAGGCGTGCCGACGCCGGGGGGTGTGGCTCAACCCGTTCGGCCCTCGGACCGTACGCGCCGTCACGCACCTGGAGATCTCCGCAGACCAGTGCCACGAGGCGGCGAAGGTCATGCGGGCCGTGGCGGACGGACGCTAGGTCCCCGACTGCAACAATCGCCGCGGGCCTGCGTCTTCGGACCATGCCACGCCCACCCGCCGTCTCCATCGCGATCCTGATCGCTGCCGTCACCGCGGCGTGCGGCGGTCGCGCCCCCTCCAGCGACACCGAATCGACGCAGCGTCCGCTCGTGACCCCGCGTGCCACGGCGGGCTCGCCGTCCGAGCCGAACCCCTCGCCGGCTTCGACGCCTGTCGCATCGGAGGGCCTCAGCGGGCAGCTGGCCTACGCCGGCGGCCAGGATCCGCAGGTGTTCCTGCTCGATCTCGACACCGGCGAGAGCCGCCAGCTCACGCGGCTGACGCCCGAGCAGGGCGAGCCGATGAGCCGCGGTCCCATCGCACCGGTCATGTCCTGTGGCTTCGGCGTGCAGAACCTCAGATGGTCACCCGACGGGACGATGCTCGCCTTCGACTATGGCAGCTGCGAGGCCGTCGTCTACGTCGTTGACCTCGACGGGCGGATGACCCGAATCGGGGACGGGCGCGGCGCGACCTGGTCGCCGGATGGCCGGAGCCTCCTGTACTCGGCGAATGCGCCGTATTGCATGGCACCCGACTGCGGAGCGCCGCCCCACCCCGGCGCCTGGAACCTGCAGATCGTCGATGTCACCGACGCGGGGTTCTCAGGATCGCGACCGCTGATGACGGACGAGGTCACGGAATTGGCGAATCAGCCGACGTATTCGCTCGACGGCATGTCCATCGCGTTCGCGGCGCCGATGCCGGACCCGGGCGACGATCAGCTGTTCGGAGCAACGTTCGTCTCGCGCGCGGACGGCTCGGACATTCGCCTCGTCGCGCGAGGCGCGTGGCCGCCGGGCTGGCTGCCGGACGGGCGTCTGCTCCTGGTCGATGAGCAGACCGGCTCGCTCGGAGCTCTCGACCTCGATACCGGGGACGCCGTCGCCCTCGGCACCTCCGTCGGTCCGAGCGTCGTCTCGCCGGATGCGACGCGGCTGCTGCTTGTGACGACCGATCCGACGAGCGGTCTCAACGGGGTCGAGCTCGCAACGATCGATGGCGAGACCCTGGCGACCTACGGCGGCCACCCCGCCGCATGGGCCCCCGACAGCCGCGCGGCCGTCCTCATGGCGGACGACGGCTCTGCCCTCCTGGTGATCGACCGGGATGGTGGCGAGCTCGGGCAGTTCCCTCTGCCGCCGACCGTCAATTGGCCGGCAGCGGCGTGGAGGCCGGGGACCTAGACCTGCTCCATGGGCTCGACCGGGGTCTCCGGATCGAGCGTCAGCGACGCGGAGTTGATGCAGTAGCGCAGCCCGCCGGGCTGGTCGTAGGCGTCGTCGAAGACGTGGCCGAGGTGACCCCCACAGCGGGCGCAGTTCACCTCCGTCCGGGTCATGAACAGCGACCGATCGGTCTCGGTCGTCACCGCATCGGCCTCCGTCGGCTGATAGAAGGACGGCCAGCCGGTGCCGGACTCGAACTTCGTGCCCGCGTCGAACAGTTCGGCGCCGCAGCCGGCGCATCGGTACACGCCGGGCCGATGCTCGTCCCAGTAGGCACCCGTGAACGCGCGCTCGGTGCCCTTCTCCCGGAGGATGTGGTACTGCTCTGGGGTCAGCTCGGCACGCCATTCGGCGTCCGACTTCGCGATCTTCTCGGTGGTCATCGTCCAAGTATCCTCCGTTGGTGCCGACGACGCCGAAGATCCTTCTCGCGCCGGGCGCCTCCGGGAACCCGAAGCAGCTGGCGCCGCACGCCGCCGCCCTCCGCGACCGCGGCTTCGAGGTCGAGATCGTCAGCCTGCCCAAGGGGCCGGCAGAGCGAGCGATGCCGATCTACCGCGAGGCCATCGGCCCGGACCCGTCGGTCACCGTCACCGGCGGTCAGTCGTTCGGCGGCCGCGTGGCATCGCTGCTCGCGGCCGAGTCGATGCCGCGCGCGCTCGTCCTCTTCGCCTATCCGCTCCACGCTCCCGGACGCCACGATGCCTGGCGCGAGCGCACCGCCCACTGGCCACGGATCGCCTGTCCCGTGCTGCTGCTGTCCGGCGAGTCGGACCCGTTCGCGAAGATCGACCTGCTGCGGGAGGCCGTTGGCCAGCTCCGGGGCGCGACGCTCGTGACCTATCCCGGTGTCGGGCACGGGGTCGGTCCGGTCGTCGAGCGCGCCATGGACGAGGTTGCCGCCTTCCTGCGGTCGAATACCTGACCGATCCTGTCGCCAATTCGCGCGTATTCTCCGCTCCGATGCGCGCGTCCCGGCTCGTCCAGCTGCTCCTGCTCCTCCAGGCGCGCGGCCGGACGACGGCCGCCGTCCTGGCAGAGGAGCTGGAGGTCAGCGAGCGCACGATCCATCGTGACGTCGACGCGCTGAGCGCAGCCGGGGTGCCGATCTACGCCGAGCGCGGCCCCCACGGCGGGATCCAGCTCGTGGACGGCTACCGTACGCGGCTCACCGGCCTGACCGCTGACGAGGCCGAGGCGCTCTTCCTGTCCGGCATGCCCGGCCCCGCCGCCGAGCTCGGCCTCGGCACCGTCGTCGCTGCGGCTCGCCTGAAGGTCCTCGCCTCCCTTCCGGGCGAGCTGCGCGCCCGTGCCTCGCGGCTCGTCGAGCGCTTCCACCTCGACGCGACGGCGTGGTTCGCGTCGAGCGACCCGGTGCCGAACCTCGCGACCCTCGCCGACGCGGTGTGGGAGGCGCGCCGCGCGCGGGTTCGCTATCGGCGTGGCGACGAGATCGTCGAGCGCCAGCTCGAGCCGCTGGGTCTCGTGCTGAAGGCCGGGGTCTGGTACCTCGTGGCGCGCTCCGAGGACCAGATCCGAACGTATCGGGTCTCGCGGATCACCGAGGTGACGGTGGCCGACGCGGCGTTCGAGCGCCCGGCCGACTTCGACCTGCCGGCCTACTGGTCCGAGTCGACGGCGACGTACGAGCAGGGCGCGCCCCGGATCACCGTCACCGTCCGCATCGACCCGGCGGTGCTCGGTGCCCTCGCCGACGCCGTGGGCATGCAGGCGGTCCGATCCGCGGAGCGGCTCAAGGTCGAGGACCCGGACGGCTGGCTCCACCTTCGCGTGACGGCCGACTGGCCCGAGGAGGTGCCGGGCCGCCTGATCGGCCTCGGGAGCCGAGCGGAGATTCTCGATCCGCCCGAGGTCCGGGAGCGCGCGATCACGCTCGCGCGGCGGATGCTCGAGCGCCACGGCGCGCTCGAGGCCACGGTCACAGCCCGCCGAACAGCGCGGAGATGATCGCGGCGATCAGCCAGATCACGAAGGCCACCATCCCGACGAGCAGGCCGATGATCAGCATCAGCGCGAACCACTCGTTGCGGGTCGAGCCCTCGGGGTGCTCGAGCCATCGACGCATGAGCCCGAGATTGCGCGTGTTCGCCTTGAACCAAAGGTCGAAGGCGTCACCGGCGAACGGAATGGCGCCGACGACCAGGTCGATCGCCGCGTTCATGAGCATCCGCGCCACGACGATGCGCGGGAGGCCCATCCGGGATGCGCGCCAGACGACGAACAGGGTCAGCCCCGCGCCGACGAGATCGCCGATGCCGGGAATGACGCCGATGATGCCGTCGAACCCGAACCTCCAGCGCGTGCCCGGCACCGGGATGCTGTTCTCGAGCAGCCAGGCGAGGGTCTCGACCTCGGCCAGCGACCGTGACCGGTCGCGGCCGGTGCCCGGCAGTCGCGTGATGCGCGTCATGTGCGGGCCCAGAGTGCAGGACCGATGCCGAGGCCGCCGCGCACGATCGCGTTGCGGCCGCTTGACGAACCGTCGAAACTGGCGCCGATGAGCGCGCAGACCGCCGAGACCGGCCCCCGGGCCGCCGCCCCGCCGACGTCCGACCGCGCTCCGATGGTCGGCGTCCTCCGCTTCCTGCTGCTGGCCGAGGCCGCCGGCGGGCTCGTGCTCACGATCTTCCTGAGCATGGCAGCATCGGCGCTCGGCGCGAGCCAGGGTCCGGACGCGGAGGTGCCGTTGCGGTTCGCCGCCGGCGGCGCGCTGCTGGTCGCGATCCTGGCGGCCATCGCGTCGCGCGGCGCCCGACGCCGTCGCAGCTGGTCGTGGACGCTCGCGGCCGTCCTGCAGGTCCTGATCGCCGTCTCGGCGGGGATCGCCATCCTCAACGTCGAGTGGCAGCCGATCTACCTCGTGCCGTTCGGCGCCGCCGTGCTCGTCATGCTCGTCCTGTCGAACGCATCGGTCCGCACCGCGCTCGGGCAGGCCTAGACCTCTCGCTCTCCGCCTCACTCCGGTTCCTGACAGAAATCGACAGGTTTCCGGCCTAGCATGGGTCCCATGACTGCCACGAGCGTCCACGACCCGGGACCGGAGGCGGCTGGGGACCGCGGCGAGCGCCACGCGACCGCCGCCCGTGAGCCGCTGACGATCGGCGACGCGACCGTCCGCATCGGGACCGCGTCGTGGACCGACCCGACGATGACCGCCCCGGGCGTCTTCTATCCACCTGACGCGACGACGGCCGAGGATCGGCTCGTGTACTACGCGAACCAGTTCCCGGTCGTCGAGGTTGACGCGACCTACTACGCGCTTCCATCGCGACGCCAGGGGGAGCTGTGGCTGGAGCGGACGCCGCCGGACTTCATGTTCGACATCAAGGCCCACGCGCTCATGACCGGCCAGCCATCGGAGCCGAAGCGGCTGCCGAAGGACCTGCGGGAGGCGTTGCCGCCGGATGTCGCGGAGCAGAAGCGGGTCTACGCCCGCGACCTGCCGGCCGAGATCAACGACGAGATCTGGGCGAGGTTCCTGGACGGGATCGAGCCGCTCCGCAGCTCTGGCAAGCTCGGCGCGGTCTTCCTGCAGTACCCGCGCTGGTTCTTTCCCTCGAACGAATCGCGTGACGAGATCGTGAGCGCGAGAGAACGGCTGGGCGACACGCCGTTCGCCGTCGAGCTGCGCCATGGCTCGTGGCTGAACGAGAAGAACCGGGATCGGACGACGCGGTTCTTCGAGAAGTACGAGATCCCGTTCGTCATGGTCGACGCCCCGCCGGGGACGCGTTCGTCGTTGCCCCCGATGACCGTCGTGACCTCGCCGAAGATGGCCATCGTGCGCTTTCACGGGCGCCGGACCGAGACGTGGGAGAAGTCCGGCATCCCGGTCGTCGAGCGCTTCCGCTATCTCTACGACGAGGGCGAGCTGGGCGAGTGGGTCCCGCGCATCCGCGAGACCGCCGAGCAGGTACCCGAGATTCACGTGCTCATGAACAACTGCTACGCGAACTACGGCACGACGAACGCGCGGGAGATCGCCGACCTGCTCGCCTCCGAGGTACCGCGGCTCGACCGCTGACCGGCTACGCTTGGCCGGGTGGGGACTCTCCGCCCAGCCGTCCCGATCGTCGTGACGCTGCTGGCGACCGCCTGCGTCCTCTCGCCGCTGCCGACGCCAACGCCCTCCCCGACCGCGTCGCCCTCGCCGACGCCGACAGCCGCCGCGACGACGTCACCGAGCGCGTCGCCTTCAGCGACCGCGGGCCCCGGCGCCGTCCCCTCCTTCAGCGCGGGCGATCTGGTCGTGACCGCGATCGACGGGCTCCGCGTGCGGCAGGGTCCCGGGCTGTCGTCGAACGTGGTGACCGGACTCCTGCCACGTGGCGCCGAGCTCGAGGTCGCGATGGGACCGATCCCGATCGACGGCCACGGCTGGTACCTCGTCTCCGACGCCGACGCGGCCGAGCCGGACTTCGACGAGGGCTGGATCGCGGCCGGCTTCGAGCCGGACGCCTTCGTGACGCCCACGGGCGAGCGGGCACCGCGCTCGGCGTTCGTCGCGTCGTTCGCCCACACCGGCAATGCCGAGAACGGCCCCGTCGAGATTCGCTCCGGCGACCACCGGATTCGTTGGGTGGCGGTCGATCCCGAAGGCACCGGCTGCGCCTTCGGCGTCTCGCTGGCCGAAGGCGGTGACGACCCGGTCCCGGCGATCCGGGCGACGATCGGAAACGGCCTCGTGCCGGGCACGCTCCAGCCGAGGGCATTCGAGGAGCTCGGCGTTCGCGGGCAGGTCTTCGTCGGCGTCGCCTCCGATTGCGCGTGGGCGCTGGTCATCGAGCGCGTGCGGCCGCCCGAGCCGACCGGCGCGCCCTAGCGATCGCGACACGCGAGGTGTCGCTCGCCCACGGTAGGCTGCGCGTGAGGGGGTTGAACCCGAACCGATGCAGCTGATCGACGGCACACCCGTCTTCTCCGCGACCGATCTCGTCGGCTATCTCGCCTGCGAGCACCTCATCGCGCTCGAGCGTGCGGCGTTGGCCGGCCTCGTCGACCGTCCCGATCGTCCGGACCCCGAGCTCGATGTCATCCGCCGCCGGGGCGTCGAGCACGAACGGCGCTACCTGGCCGACCTGCGGGCCGAGGGACGCTCCGTCGTGGAGATCTCGCGTGACGACGAGGCCGATCGCGGCGAGGCGATCCGGCGTCAGGCGAACGAGACGGCCGCCGCGATGGCCGCAGGCGCCGACGTGGTCTACCAGGCGACGTTCTTCGACGGCCGCTGGATCGGCTACGCCGACTTCCTGCTCCGCCGCGAGTCTCCGGACCGCCCGTCCCTGTGGGGCGCGTATCACTACGAGGTCGCCGACACGAAGCTCGCGCGCCACGTGAAGGCCGGCGCCGTCCTGCAGGTCTGCTCGTACGTCGAGCAGCTGACGGCGATCCAGGGTGTCGAGCCGGAAGAGATGCGGGTCGTGCTCGGTGGAGGCGCGCGCGAGACCGCGAGGCTCCGCGTGAGCGACTACATGGCCTACTACCGGGCCGCGAAGCGCCGGTTCGAGGCGTCCGTGATCGGCATCGGTGGTGCAGGCCCGGCTGCGCCCGCGTACCCGCCGACTGCGACGTACCCCGAGCCGGTCGAGCACTGCGACGTGTGCCGCTGGTCGGAGCTGTGCCTGCGGCGCCGGCGGGACGACGACCACCTCTCCCTCGTCGCGGGCATCACCGCCCGCCAGCGCAAGGCGCTCGTCGCGCGCGAGATCGACACCGTCGAGAAGCTGGCGGCCGCACCGATCCCGTTCGATCCCCCGCTGGACGGAGCGGGCGCGGCGTCGATCGAGCGCGTGCGCGAGCAGGCCCGCGTCCAGGTCGAGGGGCGTGGGCTCGAGGAACCGATCTACGAGCTCCTCCTCCCAGCGGACGGCGGGCCCGTCGAGCCGGAGCGCGGGCTGGCCACGCTGCCCGCCCCGGACCCCGGCGACCTGTTCTTCGACATCGAGGGCGACCCGTACGCGTTCGACGACGGGATCGACTACCTGTTCGGCATTCTGGACGCCGACGGCCAGTTCGAGGCGATCTGGTCCCTCGACCCCGACCGGCACGACGAGGTCAGCCTCGCCGGTGAGAAGGCAGCCTTCGAGCGGCTCATCGACCGGATCGACGAGCGACTCCGCTCATACCCGAACATGCACGTCTATCACTACGCCGCGTACGAGCCGACGGCCCTCAAGCGGCTGATGGGCCGGCACGCGACGCGCGAGGACATCGTCGACAGGCTCCTGCGGGGCGGGGTGATGGTCGACCTCTTCCGCGCGGTGCGCCAGGGCCTTCGCGCCTCTGTGGAGAGCTACTCGATCAAGAAGCTGGAGCCCCTCTACGGGTTCAGCCGGAGCATCGACCTGCGCGACGCGGGCTCCAGCATCGTCGCCTTCGAGGAGTGGCTGCAGCTCGGCGAGGGCGACCGCCCGTCCTCGGACATCCTCGACCGGATCGCGGGCTACAACCGCGACGACGTCGTGAGCAACCGCCGCCTGCGAGACTGGCTCGAGGAGCGGCGCGGCGAGCTGGCCCGCGAAACGGGGCAGGACGTCCCTCGCCCCGCGGCCGTGTCCGGCGAGGCACCGGTCCAGCTCGCGGAGGCGGACGCCGCGGTCCAGGCGGTCGCCGGGCGGCTGACGGCCGGCGTCCCGGAGGCGGCCGAGCGAACGCCCGAGCAGCATGCCGCGTGGCTCCTCGCCCAGCTGCTGTCGTGGCACCGCCGCGAGAACAAGTCGGCGTACTGGGAGTTCTTCCACCGCATGGGCATGGACGTGGCCGAGATCACCGCCGACCGCGGCGCGCTCGGCCCGCTCGAGGTGGTCGGCAAGGTCGGCGAGTTCCGTCCGACGCCCAAGTCGCAGGTCCGCCACCGTTGGCGCTACCGATTCCCGGCGCAGGACTACGACATCGGCTCGCGAGCGGAGCTGTACGACCCGCGGCTGCGCCAGGAGCAGCCGGACGCGCCATGGAAGACGTGGCAGCTCAAGACGAAGGGGCACGCCATCGACGACGCACGCGACACGATCGACCTCGACTGGACGACGGATGGCGACCCGCGCCATCCCGAGACGATCGTCCCGCTGAGCATCGTGCCCGACCGCGACCTGCGTGCCGCCCTGCTCCGCCTGGGGGACTGGGTCGCCGATCACGGCGTCGACGCGGACGGCCCGTGGCGCGCCGCCCGCGACCTGCTCCTCGCCCGTCCACCGCGCTGCGGACAGCCCGATGGCGCGCCGCTGCGGATCGACGGTGAGTCGGACCTCGAGGCGGCCGTGCGCCTCGCGTCGAGCCTCGACGAGGGCACGCTCGCGATCCAGGGGCCACCGGGATCGGGCAAGACGTACACCGGCGCGCGGATGATCGTTCGCCTCGTCAGGGAGGGCAGGCGCGTCGGGATCAGCGCGACGAGCCACAGGGTGATCGGGCACTTCCTCACGAACGTCCTGGAGGCCGCGGATGAGGCCGGGGTGTCGATCCGGACTGCCCAGAAGGTCAGCGACGGCGTGGCGGCCGTCGACGACACCCGCGTTCTCGTGACGGAGGACAACGACGCCGTCCGTGGCGGGCTCGAGCGTGGCGAGCTGGACGTCGTTGCCGGAACGCCGTGGCTGTGGGCGTCAGAGAGGAGCGATGGCGTCGTCGACACGCTGTTCGTCGACGAGGCCGGCCAGATGTCGCTCGCGAACGTCCTCGCCATGGGTGGCGCGACACGCTCGCTCGTCCTTCTCGGCGACCCACAGCAGCTCGACCAGCCGCTTCAAGGCTCACATCCGCCCGGCGCGGACCGATCCTCGCTCGCCCACCTTCTCGGAACGGACGACACGATGCCCCCGGATCGGGGCCTCTTCCTCGAGCACACCTGGCGCCTGCACCCCAAGCTGACCCGGTTCACCTCGGAGGTCTTCTACGAGGACCGCCTCGAGTCGAAGCCGATGCTCGCGAACCAGCGCTTCGACGGGCCCGAGCCGATCGGCGGAGTCGGCGTGCGCTACCTGTCGTCGAGCCACACCGGCAGTGACAGCGAGTCTCCCGAGGAGGCGCGCCTCGTGGCGACCGTCGTCCGCACCCTCGTCGAGAGCGGCTCGAGGTGGGTCGACGCCGACGGCGACGAGCATCCCCTGCGCTATGAGGACGTCCTCGTGGTGGCCCCCTACAACGCCCAGGTCGGTGCGATCCAGCGCGAGCTGCCCGAGGCTCGCGTCGGGACCGTCGACAAGTTCCAGGGCCAGCAGGCCCCGATCAGCATCTACTCGATGACCACGAGCTCGCCCGAGGAGGCGCCGAGAGGGCTTGGCTTCCTCTACTCGCGCAACCGGCTGAACGTGGCCACGTCGCGGGCGCGGTGCGTGGCGATCGTGGTGGCCGAGCCGGCGCTGCTCCGCGTGCGCGCGCGGACGCCCGAGCAGATGCGGCTCGCGAACGCGCTGTGCCGCTTCGCGGAGATGGCGTCAGCCGACGACGGCCAACGGCGCGCTCAGTCCGAGATCAGCGATTCGCTCCTCGCTGGGATCCCGTGATCGGGCTGGTGTCCTCGTTGTGCAGGTGGCAGATGAACTCGCGGTCGCCCGAGTCCCAGCCGTCCTCGGTCGGCGTGATCGCCGATGCCCAGAGGACCGAGTCGGCGTACGGCATGCCGACGTACGACTCGAACGCGCCGACGCAGACCGCGTCGAAGGCCACGTTGAACTGCTCCTGGGTGGCCGGGTAGGTCGAACCGGTGTAGTCCGCGACCGCGAAGACCTCGAACGCGTGGGGCTCTTCGCAGGGCACGCCGTCGACGTCGCTGACCTCGACGTCCCCCTCGTCGCTGAACTCGCCGGCGTTGAAGCAATCGCCGACCCGCAGATCCTCGACGGTGACGTTGCCGGCGCTCGTCAGCGCGCCGTCGTCACCGCGCTGCGCAGTCGTGAAGTAGCCGATCGCCAGCGCGATCGCGGCCGCGGGGATCCACCAGAAGTGCAGGAGCTGTGGGAGGAGCCCGCCGCCGGACTTCTCCGCCTCGGGCTGGGGCGCCGCCGCCCAGGTGCTCTGGTCGGTCGTCGTGGCCTCGGCGCCACGAAGCAGGCCGCATCGCTGGCACGCGGCGGCCGTCGAATCGTTGTCCGCGAAGCAGCGCTTGCAGACCCATCGCTCGTTCACGGCGACACATTAGGGGTGTGACGCGTGGCCGCGGCAATGTGACGTTCGTAGGCCTCCACGAACGCCACCTGTCCTGGTGTCTCGACCGCGGTCGGGTGCCGGACGGCCCGCACGCGATCGATCGCCTCGGCCGCGGTGTGGCCGGCCGCGACGAGCGCGCAGGCCGCCACGGTGCCTGCCCGACCGACCCCTCCCATGCAGGCGACGGCCGCATCGGCACCCTCACGCGCGCCGACGATGCGCTCGACGAGCGCATCCATGTCCGAAGCGCTCGGCGGCGCCGCCCCATCCGGGATCGGCCGCCGATCCACGTCGATCCCGACGGCTCGCGCGCGCTCGACGATCGCCGGGTCGCCCCAGCGCGCGAGCTCGTGATCCTCGACGAGGAGGAGCAGGACACCCACGCCCGCAGCGGACAGCGTCCGCAGATCGCGCGAGAGCTCCCGACGGTACACGCGCCCCGGATAGCGCATCGATGGTCCGTGCTTGCCGGGAAGGAACGTCAGGCCCAGGCGTCCCGAACGGCCGTCGGCGAACTCGGCGGCCGCGAGCCAGTCGACGCGCAGGGGCGGGTCGAGCTCGGCGTTCGAGCCGTCAGCGCCGACCGCCACCGCTCAGTTCAGCGACTCGCGTCCGGCGCCAAGGCAGAAGTGGCCGGTCGGTTCCAGGGGTTGGCCGCAGTACGGGCACGGGGGACGCCCGCCGGCCAGCAGCGCCTCGGCCCGCGCCACGAACCCGCGGGCATCGGCCACGTCGATCCGCACGCGCAGGAGATCCGGGCCGTCGTCGGCGTCGTCGGGAACCTCGAGGTACTCGCCGTCCTCCGTCGGCGTCTGCGCCTCGATCACGATCGCCTCGTTGCGCGCGTCCCAGGCCAGGGCCATCGCGCCGACACGGAAGAGCTCGACGACCGGCTCCTCGAGGCCATGATCCCCACCCGCGACGGCGTCCTCCGGCGCCTCAACGGCGTTGAGCAGGTCGTCCATGCGCTCCGCCAGCGCGGCGACCTGGACCTTCTCGAGCCCGACGCTCACGAGGGACGTACCCTTGCGCGCCTGGAGGTAGAAGGCGCGGGCACCGGGCTCGCCGACGGTGCCGGCGACGAACCGATCGGGGTCGTCGAAGATGAAGAGGCGTCGCGTCATGTCGGCCATGCTAGCCGCTCGGGTCCCGTAGAGTGGCGGTGCCGATGAGCACCATCGCACGCGTCACCGACTGACCGATGCGAGAGCGTTTCCTGCCGAGGCGCCCGCGGTCGATGGCACGGCGGCCGGGGGACGGAGGACGCTTCCGCCTCTCGCCGCGCGCCAGGCAGCTCGCCGGCTGGCTGGCGGCCCTGATCATCGTGCTCGGTATCGCCGGGGCCGTGCGGCTGTTCGGGGAGAGTGCGGATGGAGGGGCCGTCCTGCCGAGCCCGTCGAGCACCAGCGGCACCGCCCGGCTGGCGATCGTCTTCGGCACCGAGCTCACCGCCGAGCGGGTGGTGCCGGTCGCCTCACGCACGACGACCTTCGATCGCGGATCGACGTTCGCGTACGCCGTCGACGGCGGGGAACCTGCCGACGCCGCCTACGTCGAGGTCGAACGGACGGACGGCGGGCCGCTCGAGGTCGTGCAGGCACCGATCGAGGCACAGGCGATCCCCGGCGCGCCCGCGCTCATCGGCTTCACGGTGCCGGCGGCGAACCTGCTGGACGCGTGGGGCGCGGGCGCGTACGTCATGCGGATCTACCTCGATCCCGCTGGCGTGGCGATCGCGGAGGGCAGGTTCGTCCTCGTCGAGACGGCGTCGAGCCCCCAGCCCTGACGCCGAACAACGAAAAGGGATCGGAGTCGTGCCCCAACTCCGATCCCGGCAGGCAAGTCGGCGTGCCCATCCGACTCGTCGGTTGACAGACTACGGTCCGTGGACCGCACCTGTCAACACTCAATTGACCGTGAGCGCCTCGCTCGTGAGCTCATACGCGCCGCGATGGTCGCCGGCCGCGGCGCGCAGGTCCGCCCACTCACGCAGCACCTCGCGCAGGCGGTTCGGCGCGCGACTCGCGCGCGCGATTCGGGCGGCCTCGGCGAATCGTTCCTCCGCCTCCTCCCCCCGGTCGGCGCGGCGGAGAGCGCGCGCCTCGGTGAGCATGGCCATGAGCCCATTGAACTCGTTGCCGGTGCGGTCCGCGTAGGAGCGCGCGCTCACCGCGAGCTCGAGCGCTCGATCGACATCGCCGTCGGCGAGGGCGACCTGGGCCTCCGTGTCGACGACGGCAGCCATCCAGCGCTCGTCGCCCGTCTCCTCGATCTGGCGTCGCGCGTCGGCGGCGAGTTCGCGCGCGCGCTCGACCTGACCCGTCGCCAGGAAGGCGAGGGCGAGGTCGTTCTCGATGCGGGCGGACTCGAAGATCGCGCCCGCGGCGCGGTACAGGGCCATGCCCTGGGTTCCGGCGCGGATGGCGCCCTCGTAGTCTCCGACCTCGCGGTAGTTGATCGCGAGGTTGAAGAGGAACGCCGCTCGCCGTCGGTCGTCGAGATCGGCCGACAAGCCGCGAGCCTCCTCCAGGTAAGACAGCGCCCGCGACGCCTGGCCGGCACGTGACTCGACGGCGGCCAGGGAGGTGAGGAGGCGCATCTCGAAATCGGGCTCGACGCGCAGCCCGCCGCGTACCTGCTCGAGCAGCGCGGCCAGGATGCTGCGAGCATCGACCTCGTTGTCCGACTGGTAGAGCCCGTACGCGAGCCAGTAGCGAGCGAGGGCCGCATCGGCCTCGCGCCCGGCCTCAGCGTAGATGCGGGCGGCCTCGGATGCGGCCGTGACGGCGTCCTTGCCGCGATCCATCCGAGCGGAGGCCTCCGCGAGGCCACGGAGGAGATCCACGCGCGTCCCGTCGTCGGTGGCGTCGGCAAGGAGGGTCCGGTAGCCGTCCGCGGCAGCCTCCCAGTCACCGGAGGCGAGCCGCATGTCGACCTCGAGCCTCGTCCATGCCGGATGGCCCTCGTCGATGAAGTGGCTGGCGGGGAGCCCGAGGCGTTCGGACAGGTAGCGCAGCGCGACCATCGACGGGCGCGCGATCCCCGTCTCCAGCGCGCTGACGTAGGCCTTGGTGTACCGGTCTCCGGCGAGCTGCTGCTGGGTCAATCCGGCGCGATGACGCGCCTCGCGGATCCGCTGACCGATGTGCTGCGCGAGCGCCCGATCCTGCTCGGTCGACGCTCGCGCGCCGGTCTTCGTGCGGGGCATGGGCGCAGTTTACACGCGTTGGCAAGCATCACTTGACCGAACGCACCACCAAAAGTACTGCGCCGCCGATTGTCAGGCGGGACCGATGGGGCATTGTCGGCTGGTCCCATCGGGGCGACGGTGACTCCACGCGATTCGGCGAAGCCCGACCGAGCGCGACACCAGGGAGTCAAGACCGATGCGCACCAGCCGATTCGTCCGCACGCTCGTGGTGGCCGGCACGACCGCGGCGCTGACACTGCTCAGCATTGCCACGACCGTGATGGCCGCGACCGGCGGTGGCGACTTCCCCGCGCGATTCCGCTGAGCGGGATCCAACGCAGCCAAACGGGGCCCGCGAGGGCCCCGTTTCGTGTGTCCGACGACTCAGTGCTGGTGCGCGTAGTACGGGTTCGTCCCCGCCGCATGGTCGGTGGCGTCGACGATGGCCGTGACCTCCGGCACCGCGGCGCGAATGGCCGTCTCGACCCCGTGCTTGAGGGTGACGTCGACGGCCGCGCATCCCTGGCAGCCCCCGCCGAATCGCAGGTAGGCGGCGCCGTCGCGCACCTCGACGAGTGACACCATCCCGCCGTGGGAGCCCACGCCCGGGTTGATCTGGCGGTCGAGGACGTCCTGGACGGCCCGCTCGACCGGGTCCTTCCAGCCCTCGTTCGGATTGTCGATGCGCAGGCCGCCGCCGGTGATGCCGGCGTCAAGGTCGACCGTCGAGCCGGCCAGATCGACCGCCGTGACGGGATCGACCGCGACGGTCAGGCCCTCGACGTCGACGACGAGGTCGTCCTCGGTCCGATCGCGCGGGTCCTCGAGCGCGATCTCGTAGCGGAAGCGGGGTCCCTCGCGGGCGAGGATGCGGACGCGCAGCACCGCCTCGGGGAACTCGTTGAAGTCGCGGACGCCATCGATCTTCTCGCGGGCCGCGGGGGTGACGGTGAGCAGCTGTTCGATCATCGGCCCCATGGTAGCCCGGTCAGCCGAGCGGCGGCAGCTCCTGGTCGTCGGTCAGCGCGCCGGCGAACGGATCGCCAACCTCGCGGATCCGATCGATCGCCGAGCGAATCGTCCATCGGTCCGGACGGAGGTGTGGATCCTCGAGCTCGTCCCAGGTGATCGGCATGCTCACCGGCGCGCCCGGCGCGGGCCGCGCGCTGTACGGGGCGACCAGCGTCTTGTTGATGACGTTCTGGGTGTAGTCCAGCCGCGCCTTTCCTCGGCGCGCGCGCTTCGCCCACTCCCAGCTGACGAGGTCCGGGACCATCGAGCCGACCGCGCGCGAGAGCCCCTCGACCCAGTTCCGCGTGTCCTCGAACGTCGGCCCGCTCGCGATGCCGATCCAGACCTGGATCCCGCGCTTGCCGGTCACCTTCGGATGGCCGACGACGCCGAGGTGCTCCAGCGCGGTCCGGTACAGGCGCGCGATGACCAGGAGCTCGTCCCACGTCGTATCCGGTCCCGGATCGATGTCGATGAGCGCATACGAGGGCCGATCGGGTGCCTCGAGCGGGCTCGTCCACGGGTGGAGCTCGACGGCCGCCTCCTGCGCCAGCCACGCGAGCGTCGCCGCGGAGTCGACGACCGCGTACTCCTTCGGCCCCTCCTCGCGGTGGTGGAACGTCCAGCGCTTGATCCAGGCCGGGGCGTGCCCCGGGAGGTCCTTCTGCCAGAACCCCTTCTGCTCGATCCCGTTCGGGAAGCGCTGGACGGTGAGCCCGTGATCGTCCAGGTACGGCACGAGCGTCGAGGCGACCTCCACGTGGTAGCGGAGCAGGTCGCGCTTCGTCACCGGCGGCTCGCCCTCGCGGGCGCTGAACAGCACCTTCTCGAGGTTCGTGACCCGGATCTCGCGGCCCTCGACGACCCACGTGCCCTCCTTCTCCAACGCGTTGAGCGCGGCGATCGCGTCGGCCACGCTTCCGGTGGTTGGCGGCGTCGCTTCGGGGGCGTGCGCACGCTCGGCCTCGGCCGCGGCGCGCGCTGCCGAGACCTCGCGCTCGCGGCGAACCGTCCGCGGATCGCGGTCGGGCTCGAATCCCTTGAATGCGGCCTGTCGCAGCAGGTCGTCCGCCGTCCACTCCGCGAACTCGACGCGGATGACGATCTCGGGCTCCACCCAGCGGGAGCCGCGCAGTCGCGGCGCCGGGTCGAGGATCGACGTCGGCCGCTCCAGGTCGTGGAGGCGCGCGAGGAGCTCGCGACGCGTTCGCGCGTCGAGCCCACTCCCGACCTGGCCGGCGTGGAGCCACCGGTCGCCGGATCGGACGCCGAGGATGAGTGACCCGAGATCGGCGTGCGTCCCCTGCCCCGGCAGCCAGCCGACGACCACGACCTCCTGCTCACGTCGGACCTTGAGCTTCAGCCAGGACTTGCTCCGGCGCCCGACCTCGTATGGCGAGCGTCGCAGCTTGGCGACGATGCCCTCCAGCTCCTGCGCGCGTGCCGCCTCGAAGAACGCCTCGCCGTCGCCCTCGACGTGGCCGGCGAAGCGGACGAGCGCGTGCGGGCGCAGGCGCGCGTGCAGGAGCCGCTTGCGCTCCTCGAGCGGCACGTCGAGCAGCGATTGGCCGTCCACGTGGAGCAGGTCGAACGCCTGGTACACGACGTCCGCGGGCGTCCCACGACGTTTGCCGCCCGGCGCGCGCCAGGTCCGGATGCCGGTGTGGTCCTGGAGCAGGCTGAACTGCGGCCGCCCGCGCTCGTCGAGGGCCACGACCTCGCCGTCCACGATCGCCTCTTCGGCGTCGATCCAGCCCGTCGCGTCGGCCAGGTCCGGGAAGTAGGCGGCCGCGTCCTGGCGGCGGCGGGTCCAGAGCCGGGTGCGGCCGTTGCGCACCACGGCCTCCACGCGATAGCCGTCCCACTTGACCTCGAACAGCCAGTCCGGATCGCTGAACGGGCCACTCGCGAGGGTGGCGTTCATCGGCGGGATGAAGTCGGGCATCTGCGAGACACGGGCGGCCGAGAGGTCGACGTCGCCGGGTTGCCGGGGCGCATCGGTCATGAAGCGCGGCGGCTCACCGGCCTGCACCTCGTCGTTCGTGCGCCCGGTCTTCACGCTCGTCGGGTGGTCCTCCGCGTCCCAGCCGTCGACCGCGGCCTCGTCCTTCTTCTTCAGCAGCAGCCATCGCTCACGGCCGTCGTCGCGATCGGTCCGGACGATCGTGTACCGACCGTGCAGACGCTGGCCATGGAAGATGAACTTGATCTCTCCCCGGCGGAGCGCCGCCGCGGGTGGCGGCTCACCCGGCTCGGGCTCCCATGTGCCCCAGTCCCAGACGATGACGTCGCCGGCCCCGTACTCCTTGGCCGGGATGACGCCCTCGAAGTCGAGGTACTCGATCGGGTGATCCTCCGTCCGCATGGCGAGCCGCCGGACCTTCGGGTCGAGCGACGGGCCCTTCGGCACCGCCCAGCTGACGAGAACCCCGTCGATCTCGAGGCGCGTGTCGTAGTGGAGGGCGGTCGCGCGATGCCGCTGGACCGTGAAGCGACCGCTCCGCGCCACGACATCCCCCGGCGCCGGCTCGGGCGTCCGACCGAAGTCGCGCTTGCGCCGATACTCCTCCAGCGGCATGGGGCCTACTCCGGCAGCTCGAGCCCGTCGAGGGTGGCGATGACGAGGCTCGCGCCTGCGGCGCGCAGCTCCGCCTCGTTGACCGCCGCGCCCGCGGTCACGGCGATCGGCCGCATCCCCGCCGCGATCGCCGCTCGCATGTCCCACGTCGAGTCGCCGACGTACCACGCCGCCTCGGGACCGATCCCGAGCTCGCGCGCGGCCAGCAAGAGAAGGTCGGGCGCCGGCTTGGCGTGCTCGACGGCGCTGCCGTCGACGATGCGCGGCGGTTCCGGCAGCTCGAGCGCCGCGACCGACGATGCCACCTGCTCCGCGCGGGACGACGTTGCGATCGCCCAGGTCACCCCGGCATCGTCGAGCCGGCCGAGCAGCTCTCGAGCGCCGGGCAAGGGCCGGGGGTCGCGGTTGCGCTCGTCGAACAGCGCGCCGGCACGCCGGTCGACCTCCTCGGCCGGGCCGTCGTCACCGAGCACGTCGGCCGCGAGGCGCCGCCCGTCCATCCCGATCATCGGCTCGAGCCGATCGCGGCCGACGATCACGTCACGCTCGGCAAACGCGGCCTGCCATGCGTCGATCCTCGCCCCGACCGTGTCGACGAGCGTGCCGTCGAGGTCGAAGACGATCGCGTCGGGACGGTTCCGCGCTGGCATCGGTCGTACGATACCGAGCCGATGCCGTCCGAGCTCGCCGCCCACTGGACTCTCGACCCGGCCGTCCGCTTCCTGAACCACGGATCGTTCGGCGCGACGCCGCGGGCCGTGCTCGAGGCGCAGGACGCGTGGAGGGCGCGCATGGAGCGCGAGCCGGTCGCGTTCTTCGCGCGCGACCTGGAGCCGGCCCTCGACGAGGCCCGCGGAGCGCTTGCCGCGTTCGTCGGTGCCGATCCGGACGACCTCGCGTTCGTCGCGAACGCGACGACCGGCATCAACATCGTCGCCCGAAGCCTGCAGCTCGAGCCCGGCGACGAGCTCGTCCTGCTCGATCACGCCTATCCCGCGGCGCGCAACGCGCTTCAGACGGTCGCCGACGCCTGCGGCGCGCGCCTTGTGACGGCGCGCACTCCCTTCCCCGGCACGACGCCGGAGATCGCGCGCGAGGCCGTGCTGGAGGCGGTGAGCGCTCGGACGCGCCTCGTCATGCTCGACCACGTCACGAGCCCCACCGCCCTCGTGCTCCCCGTGGAGGAGATCGTCACCGAGCTGCGGGAACGCGGGGTGGAGACGCTGGTCGATGCCGCGCACGCGCCCGGCATGGTCGAGATGGACCTCGACCGCATCGGTGCGGCGTACACGACCGGCAACTGCCACAAGTGGATGTGCGCGCCGAAGGGCAGCGCCTTCATCCACGTCCGACGCGAGCGACAGGAACGCGTCCGGCCCCTGGTCGTCAGCCATGGCGCGAGCTCGACGCGGACCGATCGCAGCCGCTTCCGGCTCGAGCACGACTGGACCGGCACGCTCGACCCGACGCCCTGGCTGAGCGTCCCCGCCGCGATCGCGTTCGGCGCTGAGCTCCTCCCCGGCGGGTGGCATGCCGTGCGCGAACGGGGGCACGCGCTCACGCTCATGGCGCGCGACCGGCTGAATGCCGCCGTCGGCGGGCCGCCACCGGTACCGGACGCGATGCTCGGCGCGATGGTCGCGGTGCCGCTGCCACCGACGACCGACCCGGTTCCGGACGCCACCTACGCCGACCCGGTCCACGCCGCGCTGATCGGTGCGGGCATCCAGGTCGCGATCTCGCCCTGGCCGCCGACTCCCGACGGCCGCCCGTGGCGCCGGCTCGTGCGGGTGAGCTGCGCGCCGTACGTCGGCCTCGACGACATCGACGCACTGGCGGCCGCCCTTCCCGCGGCCGCGCTCGCTGCCTGACCGATGCCGATCGACGCCGCGACGCTCGACCCCGACCCGATCCGCCAGATCGAGGCGTGGGTCCGGGAGGCGGGCGACGCCGGGGTGGCGCTCCCGAACGCGTTCGCGCTGGCGACCGCCGACGGTGACGGGATGCCATCGGTCCGGTTCGTCCTGCTCAACGGGATCGACGCCGCAGGGCTGCGCTTCTACACGAATCGCGCGAGCCGCAAGGGTCGCGACCTCGCCGTCAACCCGTGGGCATCGGCCGCCTTTTGGTGGCCCGCGCTCGACCGCCAGGCGCGAGTGACCGGCCCGATCCGCCTGCTGCCGGACGAGGAGTCGCTGGCGTACTGGCGGACGCGGCCGCGTGGCGCGCAGCTGTCGGCGACCGCATCGGCCCAGAGCCAGGAGATCGGCTCGCGCGCCGAGCTGGAGGCCCTCGTCCGCGACATCGAGGTGCGGTATCCGGGCGACGTCCCGCTGCCGCCCACGTGGGGCGGCTACGTCATCGATCCTCGGACGATCGAGCTGTGGGCGAGCCGGCCGGACCGCCTGCACGACCGCGTCGAGTACCGGCGCGGCGCGGACGGCTCGTGGCATCCGCGACGGCTGCAGCCGTAGGCTCGTCGACGACGTCGGGGATCTCGACGACGACCGTGGCATGCCGCGGCGAGCGGTTGTAGACGGCGGCGAGCAGCGCGCCGATCAGGCCGCCGATGAGCCCGGCGACAATCGCCACCACGACGGCCGTTGCGGGAATCACGAGGAACCAGTTCGACGAGATCCAGCGCAGCGCCTCGACCTGGTCGCCGAGCGGCAGGAGGGCGCGCGCGACGCCCAGGGTGAAGGCAAGGTCGCGTTGCCAGCCCAGGATCGTCCCGGCCGTCCACGCCAGCAGGGCGCCCGCGATCGAGCCGATGACGAGCCCGAGCGAGATCCCGACCCAGAGTCCGGCAACGAACGACGCGGGAACCGAGACGGCGGCAAGGCGGCCGCGGACGAGCCTCATCGCGCGGTCCCGGTCGCGCGGCCACCGCGGCGGGTGAGGACCAGGACCGCGATGCCGATCGCGCCGGTCGACAGCGCGAGGCCGTAGGCGAGGTACCCGGCCAGGGTCCACTCCCCCACCTCGCGCGCCGGCAGCGCCCGGGGCCGCTCGAGGTCGGGGTCGAGCATCTGCTCGGCGCCGCGCCCGGCCGGCGCGTTGTACGCCTCGGAGGCGGAAACGCCGGCGGGACGCAGCGACCCGTCGGGACGGTAGAGGCCGAACTGCTCGAGCCCGATCCCGCCGAGCTGCGTGGCGAAGTCATCAAGCGTCCACCACACCGCCGCGCTCACGAAGCCGCCGGTCCGATCCGCGCGGACGGCGTCGAATGCCGCGTACGTCTCGTCGAACACGACCTGCTGGCGCACCTCGTCGAAGTCGAAGTCCGCCCAGCGGCCGAACTCGAGGGCCAGGATCGGCTTGGTCGGGTTGGCCTCGTGGGCGGCGCGCAGCGCGCGACGCGTATCGGGGCCGGGATCCGCGCCATAGAAGACGCCGTGGTACATCGTGAACCCGGCAACGTCCAGCGGTGCGTGCGTCGGGTCGTCGGGCTGCCATCCGTAGGCGGCCTGCCCGGTCAGGCGCGTCCCGTCGATCGCGCGGTCGACGTCGTGGAGCTCCGCGAGCGCATCGGTCCGCTCGTCCGTCCCGGTCGACTCGTTGGCGAACCCGTGGAAGAGGACAGAGGGTCGGTTCATGTCCCGCAGCGCCATCTCGCGCAGCATCTGCTGCGGGATGCCGCGGCCCATCGTGCGCTCGAAGACGAGCGGCGTGGCGTGGTACATCGGGATCTCCTCCCACACCGCGAAGCCGAGCCGGTCGGTGAGCGAGAGCAGCGTGGGGTCGGCGGGCAGATGCCCGGTGCGAACGAGGTCCGCACCGATCTCCCGCGCGTTCGTGAGCGCCTCGAGGGCAGCGATCGGATCCTGGTAGGGCGTGCCGCCGACGACCTCGCCATCGGCATCCACCTCGAGCGCCTCGGTGTGGAGGCCGACGCCATGGAAGAAGGAGGCCTCCCCATTGAGGAGGACGCGCGGCTGGGTCGGGTCGACGCTGACGGTGCGGATGCCGAAGGTCGTCCACAGCTCGTCGCGCACGTCGCCGCCAGGCGCGAGCAGCTCGACTCTGAGGACGTACAGCGCCGGTCGGGCCGGCCGCCAGGCGTCGACCTCGCCGAACAGCACGGACACCGCCGCCACGCTCTCGGTGCCCGGCTCGGGAACGACAAGGTCATGGTTGATGACCGCCAGCGGGTCGTCGAGATCCGGGACGAGCGTCCGCGGGTCCGGATCGAGCAGGTTCCCCTCGTCCACCGACGCCGGGAAGATCGCCAGCTGGACGCGTTCGGCGTCCGGGTCCTCGGCCGCGGGCTCACCACCGGCGAGGCGTTCGGCGTGATGGACCAGGACGTTCACGTCGAGGGCGTCGAGATGCGGCACGACGTCCGCACGGAAGATGCTGAGCGGCGGCGCCGACTCGAGCCACACCGGCCCGGTCAGGCCGCCGTAGTTCCACCAGTCGATGAGGCCCCAGGGCACGATGTCGCTGCGGGTTCCGAGCGGGATCGTCTGGACGCGAACCGCGAGCACGTTCTCGTCGCCGGGTCGGAGCTCCTCGCCCGCGGCGAAGGCGAACGGCGTCGACCCGCCCTCGTGGTAGCCGAGCCACACCCCGTTCAGCCAGACGTCCGCGACGTAATTGGCCGATGCGAAGCGGATCGTCACCGACTCGCCGCCCCAGTCCGCCGGCACCGCGAACCGGTGGCGATACCAGGCGCCTCCCTCATCACCATCGGGCGGCTCGTTGAGCGTCCCCGGCACGGCGAGCTGCTCCCAGCCGGCATCGTCGTGCTCGGGCAGCTGGCGTCCCGCAGCCTCGGCCTCGATGGCCTCGAGGGATGCGTCGCGCGAGCCGAGCGTGAGCTCGGGATCGAGCGTCGCGCGCTCGACGCGCCATGCCCCCGCAAGGTCGATGCGCGGCCGCGGCTGCCAGTCGAACGTCGGCACGGGGATCCCGTTCTGCACGGCGATGGCCACGCCACCGGCATCCTCGATCGTCAGGGTCGGCGCCAGCGTGGCGACCGTCGAGGCGGGCAGGCAGCCGACGATCGTCGCCGCCGCCACGATGATGGCCGCGGCCGTCGCGAACCGCATCGGGTTGATGATGGCAGCGCTCACGACGCGCCGCACTCGCGCATACTCCCCCCGATGGCTGGGCACGTTGTCGTCATCGGTTCCATCAACGCCGACCTCGTCGTGACCGCCGACCACCTCCCGTCACCGGGCGAGACGGTGCTCGGCGGCCGGTTCGCCGTCCATCACGGCGGAAAGGGTGCCAACGCCGCCGTCGCCGCCGCCAGGGCCGGCGCGACCGTCACGATGATCGGGGTGGTAGGAGCGGACGACCATGGCGAGCACGGCGAGTCGGCACTCGCGGAGGAGGGCGTCGACGTCTCACACGTTCGCCGAGCGGAGGGCGAGCCAACCGGCGTGGCCCTGATCGTCGTCGGTCCGCGCGGTGAGAACCAGATCGCGGTGGCACCGGGCGCGAACGTGGCGCTGACGCTCAGCGAGGACGATCGCGAGGCGATCGCGATCGCGGACGTCATGCTGACGAACCACGAGATCCCGCAGTCGATTGTCGTCGACGCGCTGCGCGCCGCGCGAGACGGCGGCACGCTCGCGATCCTCAACCCCGCACCGGCCCGCGGGCTGCCATCCGAGGTCCTCTCGCTCGGACCGATCCTGACGCCGAACGAGCACGAGCTCGTCGTGGCGATCGGCAACGACGAGACCGGCCCGGCCCTCGACGAGCTGGCGGTCCGTCACCACGGCCCGATCATCGTGACCCAGGGACCCGCGGGAGCGCTCTTCGCGGACCGGGACCGCCGGCAGCGATTCGCCGGCCATCCGGCGGCCAACGTCGTCGACACGACCGGCGCCGGCGACACGTTCAACGGGGTCCTCGCCGCATGGCTGGCCGGCGGCGCCGCCCTCCCCGAGGCGATCACCGCCGCGAACGCGGCCGGTGCGCTGTCCGTCGGGGCGGCGGGAGCCCGCGCCGGCATGCCGAGCCACGAGGAGATCCTGGCGCTCCTCGGCCCAAGCTGAGGCTCAGTTTCCCCGCAGGACGAGGCCCGCGTCACCCGCGACCAGCCTCAGCGCGTCCCCATCGATCGAGTATGGGAGGACGCCGACCTTCACGACGTTCGTCACGGACTGCTCCAGGTCCGCGCGAGCGCCCTGGCACAGGCCGAGATTCATGAAGAGCTCCGTCACCACGACCGTTCGATCCGTGGCCTCGTAGGATCCGTTGCCAGCGTTGCAACCGCTCTCCACCTCAATGCGACCGTCCTCAGTGAACACGAGCGTCGCCACGCCGTCCTCGGGCACCGGGGCCGCAGCATCGTCAAGAAGGACCGTCTCGACCGTCCAGGTCGTGCCCACCAACGGCAGGTCCGGCTCCGCGACCTCGCGGTCC
>CBFGTN010000002.1:0-89999 GCA_965652075.1 uncultured bacterium | reverse complement strand
TCCGCGATGGCCAGCTCCAGGCTCTCGATCGCGTCGCGCGCTGCGGACGTGCCGGTCACCGCCGCCGCCAGGCACAGCTTGGTGGCGTAGTCGACCACCACCAGGATGCGCCACGTCCCGCCGCGGGTGGTCTCGAACTCGGTGAAGTCGGCCTGCCACACCCGGTTGCGACGAGCCGGCGGGTCGACGAACGCGGCCCGTCGCGCGCGGGCCAGCTGGCGCCGCTCGGCCTGGTAGCGGCGCGGCTGCAGCAGGTCTCCGCGGCGCAGCGCGCGCTCGACCGATGAGGCCGACACGCGCACCCCGTCGGCGCGCAGCATCGCCCAGATCTTGCGATGACCCCATGCCGAGTACTTGTGGGCCTCTTCGGCCGCCCGTGGGGCGAGGGCGTCGACCACCGGTGCCGGCCTGTGCCGCAGTGTGCGGCCGTGGAGGTGCGCCGCGCGCCAGGCATACCAGGTCGAGCGCGGGATGCCGAGGCGGGCGACGAAGCGACGAACCGAGATCCGACCCTCGCGACGGATCAGCTCGAGCTCCGCGAACGCGGGTAGAGCGCCCCCTTTTTTCGCCACACCCGCAACTCGACATAGGCCTCACCCAGCGCGCTGGTCAGATCATCGACCTGGGCTGCCAGCTCGGTCTCGCGGCGACTGGCCAGAGTCTGCGCGTTGTCACCGCGGGCGAGCGATTCGCGACCGCCCTCGAGGAACTGCTTCTGCCACTTGGCGATCGTGGTCTGGCTCATCTGCAGGCGCCGCGCGATCTCAACCTGGGTCGTCTCGCCCTTCAGAACGGAGAGGACAATCGCCAGCTTCTCATCGGGCGTCTTGAACGGCTTCCGACCCACAGTCGCAGCACCTCCTCGGCCATCCTGACGGATCACACTCCAGGGTGTCCAAGAAAGTCTGACGCACCACACCAACGCTCCACGTATGGTCTTGGTCGTGTCAGCACGACGGTGGGTGCCGACCTCAGTTATCAGCACACTGATGTCCTGGGTTCCGTTGTCGATCTGACAGATGCCGACGGCGATCCATTGGCGTGGGCTGAATACCAGCCGTTCGGCGCGGTACGCACGAATGGCGTCGCCACTGGCGCCCCTAGCGTCCCGTTCGGCTTCACAGGCGAGTTCGCCGACACGACCGGTTTGGTCCATCTACGTGCCCGCCAGTACGACTCGAGAACAGGTCGATTTATCTCCACGGATCCGCTAGCGCCGCTGATGACCGACCCGTATGTCGCGGCGTACGTCTATTCTGCTAACGATCCATGCAACCGGGTTGACCCGTCGGGCCGAGAATCGTGTCCGGGTATCCAGTTTGCGAGCGCCTTATTGTTGGGCGCGTTGGGCACCGCCGAAACCGCGCTCGCCGGCGCTAGCGTTGCAGTGGCTCCATCAATCGTCGGTGAGGCTGCCCTCTTGCCTGCTCATCTGGCAACCTTCTGGGCTATGGGACAGGCCATCAGCAACATTGAGCAAGCCTCGCATAAGGCTTGTAATCAGGTCGATGTCTGGAACCCGTTTGAGATATTTGTGGCGGCCGAGCCGCCCCGCGCTAAGCACGTCTGGCGCGAGTATGGGGGAATGAAG
Source organism: uncultured bacterium (assembly GCA_965652075.1). Lineage (GTDB taxonomy): Bacteria > Chloroflexota > Limnocylindria > QHBO01 > QHBO01 > JACDBZ01. The sequence goes on along the minus strand of CBFGTN010000002.1, from coordinate 88,408 downwards.
GGGACCGACAATTGACCCTTGTCGTATTGGCTGCGATTTGGGCTGTACTGGTCACGGCAGCGTCAGTCGGCATGCGACCACACCTACGGTCGGGAGCGATCTCCGACGTGGGCGGCGCAGCTATTCTCGCGGGCCTCGTCGCCGCATTTCCGCTCGCACTGGCGCTGGCCGGGGTGGGAGGCATTTCCTGGCCCACAGCATTCATTAGCGCGGCGATCCTGGCGGTTGCATGTTTCGTTGCCGCCTTAGCGATCGTCAAGGGAGTCCGCCGGCGGATCGAGCGCCACGAGCCCGAACGCGGCTGACCCGGCGGACGCCCGGCGAAGGCGCGTGCGGACGAGCATGTCCAAGGACGCATTCGAAGAGTGCGCGGCACCGGTTCCCGCTCGGGCGTCATCCTCTCGCCCCGACCATCCAAGCTCTTGCTTGCTCGAAAGCGGTCCTGATCTCGACGTCGGCCTGTAGTCCCGCGTCTGCGGATAACCTGACAGCGTGATCCATCAGCCACTCAAACGGATTCACATGCTGATGTACGCGTGGACGGCACTCGTGGTGTTCGGCGGCATCGCCACCATCTATGCGTTCCTCACGTCAGGGCCGAGCAGCGCCGCAGAGCTCGTCTTGGGCACGCTGTTTCTCCTCGCGTTCTTTTCTGTAATAGGTGCGACTGTCTGGGCCATCTACCTGGCCTACCAGTTGAGCGTCGGACTACGAAACGGGCGGCTGATAGTTCGCTCGTGGCTCAAGATCGGACCGCTTGGCACGGCGCGAGAAATTGACATCGCACACGCCACGAGCGCGCTCATTCTTCGGCCGTATTTCGTCGAGTTCGAGATTCCTGGTGCGACGACCCGGGTTTGGTCGATGTACCAGACGGTCCACGACCGGGACCGCTTCGGGACCATGTGGTGGTTCGACACCGACTACGAGGAATTCAGCGCCATGCTCCAAGACCTCGGAATCGAGTCGGAATATCGCCATGCTTCCGGGATCGGCTGGCTCGCGAGCTGGCTCGCGTCGAAATAGGGACTTTGACGGCGAGAGAGGGCGATCAGCTCGCGATCGACTCAAGCACCCAACTCGGAATCACCACCTCACACGCGGCAACCTGCCGGGTTGAGTCCTCTCGCCCCGACTACTGAACGCCTTACCATCCGAGGATGGGGCCTGCGCTTGCGGATCGGATTACCGCGCTCGAGTCCGATGTCCCGGTCGCTGACGCGAGACGAGATCAAGCGCTTTGTCGACGTCGGTCGCGAATCCTCGGCAAGCGACCACATCTGGCCGCCGGATCGTCGCTTCTTCTTCGATGGGACCGCTGGCCTCAGGCTCGCACGAGACGAAGCTACAGCGCTCCGTCGGCTCTGGACTCGGATGAACGCCGGCCTTGTGTTCGCGGCGACCGGCGAGGATATTGACGCTGAGCTCGCTCGTCCGAGCCTCATCGCGCGATTGGCACGGATCGGTCCTCGGTGGGCCCATGTCGAAGGCCAGGCGGCGATGGTTCTCGAGCGCGAGTTCGGTGGAGATGTTTGGCTTGGGACCATCGGGATCTGGAATGCTCTGTGCGCGGCACTTCTGGAAGATCGCTTGGACTCCCGCCTCAGGGACAGCCTTGCGAGTAGTTGGGATCGAGTGACACCCGATCGACCTAACCAAGCCGGCTAGCCCGCCAGCGCGAGACGGACGCGCTCAGGCAGCACGACGCGGCACTTGGTACCAGCCGGGTTGAATCCTCTCGCCCCGACCATCCTCCCCTTCATCCGCCGATCAGTGCGGGATGCGATACGCGCTCGTGTCGCCGGGGTCGAGGCGCAGCGGCGGGAAGCCGTCCATGAGGTCCGCGCCGAGCAGCTGATAGATGTCGTGCTCGTCGGGGATGCCGCGCAGCCGATACGAGCCGAGGTGGCGCAGCTCGTAGGACGGCGAGTCGGCGAGGGCCGCCTGCACGGCCCGCGACACCAGTACCTGCCCGCCATGTCCACACGCGCTCAGGCGCGAGGCGGCGTTCACGCTGATGCCCTGGTACCCGGTCGGGGTGGGCGTCGGCCGGCCGGTGTGGAGCCCGATGCGCACGCGGACCGTTCGAGCGTCGGGCCAGGCGTGCGCCACCATCCCGCGCTGGATCGCGACCGCCGACTCGACGGCCCCGGGCGCCGACTTGAAGACGGCGAAGAACTCGTCGGCGCGGGCATCGACCTCGACGCCGCCGCCCTCGCGCACCGCGGCCCGCTCGATGCGCCGGACCGCGTTCAGCATCGGCCCGTATCGGTCCTCCAGCTCCGCGAGATGGCGGCTCGAGCCCTCGACGTCGACGAACATCAGGGTGAGCTGGCCGGTCGGCAGCTTCGGGCGGATCTGGCCGTCGATGAACCCGACCGGCAGGATGCCGTGGCGCTTCGCCGCCTTCAGCAGCCGCGTCCGGGCGCGATCGCGCGACGCGTCGTCCTCGAAGAGGACGCGATTGAACCGTGCGAGCGCGTTGCGCACGTGGGACTCGTCGTGGATCGGCAGCCTGCGGCGTCCGGTCGAGTCGATGTACGCGAACGCGCTGTCGGGAAGCTTCGCCCGGTCGCTTTGGCGGAGGTCGGCCATGACCGACCCATGATCGCTCAGACGGCGGTCGCCCGCCGACGCCCCTCCATGCCCAGCGACGAGCTTCTCGCGTCGGCTCGCAGGCGCAGCAGGAGCTGGCGCCCGGCCAGGTAGGAGCCGATGCCGACGACGAACACGAGGCCGTCGACCGGCACGATCCCGCTGACGTCGAGGGCGCCGAAGATCAGCGCCAGGCCGATGCCGAGGCCGGCCTCCATGAGCTGGGTCGGGATCCGCCGGGCGCCGACTCGCCGATCCGACGACCAGATGCCCCAGCGCGACGCGGTGCAGCGCCCGGCGCAGCAGCCGGTGAAGAAGCACCCGAGGCGGCCGATCCCGACGCCGACGAAGAACGACGGCGTGCCCGCGTCGAGGAAGGCGAGCACCGGAAGGTTGAGGGCGAGCATGGCGACGACGGCGGCGATCGGTGCGCCGACGATCGAGCCGTCGATCGACCAGCCCTCACCGAGCGACGTCCGCCACTGCCGCGGGCGCAGGACGATGTACCAGAGCTTCGCGCCGACGATCCCGCCGGCGACGGCGACCGCGGCCACGATCAGCCCGGACCCCGCGTCAATGCCCTCGAACGAGAGGAACCACAGCAGCGCCAGGACGCCGACGACGATGCCGAGCCCGACGAGCGCCGACCAGCTCCCATGGATGACGGCGGGCATCGCCGTGAGCCGCACGAACGGGCTCCATCGCGTGCGCACGGGCGCGAACGCCTCGTCCCGGAGGCGCCAGCGCAGCCACGACCATCCAACGCGCGGCAGCGTCTGCCCGCTGCGTGCGCCGCTTCCGGGCGCCCCGCGGGGGGGCTGCGAGCGGCTGAGCTGCGCGGTCACGGTCCAGTCGCCGGGGTTCAGGCCGTACGCGCGCGTCGTGATCGAGATTGGGCCGCTGCCGGGAACGACCGCGTCGATGCGCTCGTCGATCGTGAACGTGTCGCCGGGCTGCGGCTTCCCGCTGATCCCGTCGCGGCGCCCGCTGAATCGGACGTTCGCGGAGAACGGGGCGCCGTTGGCCCCAGGATCGAAGCGATGCGTGATGGCGAGGCCCTCGTGCCGCGCGTCGGCTGCCAGCTCGCCCGCGGTGCGGGTGACCTGCACCGCGTCCGTCGAGGGTTTCGGCGCCCGCGTCCGGCGACGCTGTGGGCGGAACTGCCGGCGCGGGCTCATCGGAGCATCTCGGTCATGCGGCCACCATGATGGCAGAGCGCGCCACGGTCGCTAGCATCGGCCCCATGGCGGAGCACCTGACCCTGCGCGACGTCCCCGGCCTGCGTGTCGGCCACTGGACCGATGCGGAACGGCGGACGGGCTGCACCGTCGTGCTCGCCCCCGACTCGGGTGCGGTCGCGGGCGTCGACGTGCGCGGATCCGCGCCGGGCACCCGCGAGACCGATCTGCTGCGGCCGACCGCGCTCGTCGAGCGCATCCATGCGATCTGCCTGGCCGGTGGCTCGGCGTTCGGCCTGGCCGCCGCCGACGGCGTCATGCGCCGTCTCGCAGAGCGCGGCGTCGGCTTCGAGACGGGCGTGCGGCCGGTGCCGATCGTCCCCGCCGCGATCCTGTTCGATCTGGGCGTCGGGGACGCGTCGGCCTTTCCGGATGCCGATGCAGGCCACGCTGCGACGATCGCCGCCGAGGCCAACGACGGCGTCCTGGAGGGACGGGTCGGCGCCGGAACCGGCGCGACGGTGGCGAAGATGGGAGGCACCGACCGCGCGAGGGGCGGCGGCGTCGGGAGTGCGGCACGACGGCTGCCCGACGGCTCCACGGTCGGCGCGCTCGTCGTCAACAACGCGCTCGGCAACGTCCACGCCCGCGACGGCCGCGCGCTTGCGACGGCGGACGCCGACCGCATCCCGACGATCGTCGGGAACTCGACGCTCGTCGTGATCGGCACCGACGCGAGCCTCGACCGCGCCCAGTGCCGCAAGCTCGCCGAGCTCGGCCACGACGCGCTGGCGATCGGCATCCGGCCGACGCACACGCTGCTCGACGGCGACGTGGTCTTCACGATGAGCACCGGGGACGGGTCGCGGCTCGGCCTCGAGGCGTTCGTCAGGCTCGGGCTGGCCGCGGTCGATGCGGTGGGCGAGGGGATCGAGCGGAGCGTCGCCTAGATCCAGTCGTCGCCGGCGATCACCTCGGAGCTCACCTCCGAGGCGAAGAGCTCGTACTCCTCGTCACTGATCTTGTAGGTGTGCTCCGCGCTCGGGAACGCCCCGCTCCGGACCTCGGCGGCGAAGGTCGCCAGGCCACGCCGGATCTCGCCGGCGACGTCGGCATAGCGCTTGACGAAGCGTGGCATCGGTCCGGTGTTGATCCCGAGCAGGTCGTGCCAGACGAGCACCTGGCCGTCGCAGTCGGGTCCGGCGCCGATCCCGATCGTCGGGATCGAGAGCGCGCTGCTGATGTCGCGCGCCACTCGGGCTGGAACGGCCTCGAGCACGAGCGAGAAGCAGCCGGCCTGCTGGAGCGCGATCGCGTCCGCGTAGAGCTGCCGCGCCTTCGCCCCGGTGCGCCCCTGTGCCTTGTAGCCGCCAAGAGACGATGCGGTCTGCGGCGTGAGGCCGAGGTGGCCCATGACCGGGATGCCGGCGGCGGCGATCGCGCGGGCGCGCGAGACCATCGGCCCGCCACCCTCGAGCTTCACGCCCTGGGCGCCGGCCTCCTTGACGAAGCGGATCGCGTTGTGGACCGCGGCCTCGTCGCTCTCCTGGAACGCGCCCAGCGGCATGTCGACGAGGAAGAAGGCGTGCTTCGTCGTTCGCCGCGATGCGCGCGCCAGCATGACCATCTCGTCCATGCTGATCGGCGTCGTGTCCGGGTAACCGAGGACGTTGTTTGCCGCGGAGTCGCCGACGAACACGATGTCGACCCCGGCCTCGTCCGCCAGGCGCGCGCTCGGCGCGTCGTACGCGGTGACCATCACGATCTTCGTCCCGTCGCGCTTCATCTGCGCGAAGTCGGTGATCGCGCGTGCCGCGGCTGCCTCATCCATACCGACCAGCCTCCGCCGGTTGCGGTGCGTTGTCAACGGACGGGTGGCGCCTGCCGCCACTCGATCCATTCGCCGTGTGACTGAATCGGCCACTTTCTGGCCGATGATGCAGGTGGCGCGTGGAAAGGCGATGCTCGGCGGCCATCCTTCGCCGATTCACTCGCCTGCTGGTTGAATCGGCCACTTCCTGGCCGCTTCACGCACCGCCGGAATCACCGGGTGGGAGCCGGACGTTGTCGATCAGCCGCGTGGCACCGACCCGCATCGCCGCGACGAGCGTAGGCCCGTCGAGGTCGGCGACCGCGACGTACTCGACCTGCAGGCCCCGTTCGACGTCGAGGATCGCTCGCGCCGCACCGACCGGATCCCCGCCGGACCGGTGCGCCGCCAGCCCGGCGTCGAGCGCCCTCGGCAGCGCGAGCGCGGTCGAGCGCTCGAGCGGAGAGAGGAACGCGTTGCGCGACGAGAGGGCCAGCCCATCGGCATCGCGCACGGTCGGCACGACCTCGATCCGCAGCGGCAGGTCGAGGTCGGCGACGACGCGCCGAACGACCGCGACCTGCTGGGCGTCCTTCTGCCCGAACCACGCGACGCTCGGGGCGACGATGGCGAAGAGCTTCGTGCACACCGTCGCCACACCGCGGAAGTGGCCCGGTCGCGCGGCGCCCTCCAGGGTCGTTGCCAGCGCGCCCGGCTCGACCCACGTGTCGAAGCCGTCGGGGTAGAGCTCCGTGGGCTCCGGCGCGAAGAGGACGTCGACCCCTTCCGCCGCCGCGACCCGGGCGTCCGCAGCCTCGTCTCGCGGGTAGCGCGCCAGGTCCTCAGCGGCGTTGAACTGGGACGGGTTCACGAACAGGCTGACGACGACGACGTCCGATGCCTCCCGCGCCGCGCGCATGAGCGCGACGTGCCCGGCATGGAAGGCGCCCATCGTCGGCACGAGGCCGATGCGCTCGCCGCGTGCCCGCGACTCGCGAAGCGCCTCGCGCACCTCGGCGACGGTGCGCGCGGCCCTCATGGCCGCGTCGCCTCCGCCAGCGCGCGGTACAGCGGCAGCAGGTCGGGATCGCGCTCCGCGAGCGCGGCCAGGTGGGCTTCGACGGTCGTCCAGTCGCCGCGCGCGATGGGTCCGGTGAGGTCGAACCCGTTCTCGATCGTGCGGGTCATGAGCGGGACGATCGCCTCGGGCGGCGCCCCGACCTGCTCGAGCAGCCGTGTCGCGACGCGCCACAGGGTGACGAGGAAGTTGCCGCCGATGACCGCCGCGGCGTGGTAGAGGGTGCGATCCGCGTCCGCGATCTCGAACGGGCGGAGGCCGAGCGACTCGGCCAGCCAGCGCGCTCGCTCACGCGCGTCCTCGGTCTCGGCGCTGATCGCGCCCCAGGCTCCGTCGAGCTGCTCGGGGCCGCGTTCGCGAGTGAGCGTCTGGAGCGGGTGGACACTGAACCGCCGCTCGTGGGGGTCGAGCGCCGCCAGCCGCGTCGCGCCCGAGACGTGGGCGATCCACGGACCGATGTCGACGGCGGCCGCCACCTCGGCGATCACGTGGTCCGGCACGCAGACGACGACGAGCTCGGCGTCGGGCGCGACGGAGCGCCCGTCCGAGACGGTCAGGCCGCGCTCGGTGAGGCGCGCGCGGATCGCGCCCCCCGCCCGGCCGGTGCCGATGACGTGCACGCGCGTGAACATCGGCGCCAGTCTATGGCCCCGCAGACGGCGCTACGCTGCGCGGATGCCGCGAGCATCGATCGGGCCGCTCATCCTGACCGGCGGAGCGGAGTTCATGCCCGGCAACGAGCCGCAGGATCGAGCCTTCCTCCAGGCCGCGGCCGGACGCCCGGTGTATGTCGTCGCCGCGGCCGCGGTTCGCCAGGATCCGGACCGCGCCGTCGCCACCGCGCGCCGCTGGTTTCACTCGCTCGGCGTCGACGTCGCCGAGCTGCGGCTTCGCGGCCGGCGCGACGGTCGCGATCCGGGCGTCGTCGCGGCCGCGCGCGAGGCGGGCGGCGTGTACCTGTGCGGGGGCGATCCGGGGCTCGTGGTCGAGCTCGTGCGTGATACGCCGGCATGGGCCGCGATCGTCGACGCCTGGCGCGACGGCGCCTCCCTGGCCGGCTCGTCAGCGGGCGCGATGGCGCTCGGCGAGTGGAGCCTGATCCGCGCCGGGATGTCGCACGATCGTCGGCGGTTCGCGCCCGCGCTCGGCGTCCTGCCGAACGTCGCGGTCGTCCCGCACTTCGACGAGTTCGGCGAGCGATGGCTGCCGTCCCTGCGACCGCCACGCACCGGCGCCGTGCTGCTCGGCCTCGACAGCCGGACGGCGGCGGCCTGGCGACCGGGCATCGGCTGGCGGGCGATGGGTCGCGGCCGCGTCGTCGTCATGCGCGGCGCCGCGCGCCAGGTGCGCACCCAGGAAGGACGGCCGACCGGGATCGGCCGGCCGCGCCCGCCGGCGCGCTAGTCGAACGTCACCTCGATGAGCGGCGAGGAGTCGACCATCCGCTCGAGCGGGTAGCCCCAGCTCTCGGCAATCGGGGCGAGCACCCGCTCGCGCTCTTCTCGCTCGAGGATCACGCGGCCGGCGGCGGGCAGGTCGGCCACCGCGATCGGTCCCTTGAGGTGAAGCGTCATCGCCGGGTTCGCCCGCAGGTTCGCGATCCAGCCGCGCCGGAAGCCGGGCCGGCCGCTGATGTAGATCCGCCCGTCGATGTTGTGGAAGACGAGCTCGATCCGTCGCGGCAGGCCGCTCTTCCGTCCGGTGGTCGTGATGTCGATCCGGTGGCCGCGCTCCAGCGCGCGGCGCACCCGATCGTCGACGGTCGCCATCACGGCGCGACCGTCACCGTGCGCTCCTCCGTGCCGCGGACGAGCGTGAGCTCCAGCGATCCCTCGCCGGCGAGCGCCTCGAACAGGTCGTCGGCGCCGGCGATCTCCTTGCCGCCGATCGCCACCAGCAGGTCGCCCTCGGCGATGCCGGCCTTCGCGGCGGGGGAGTCCTCCTCGACCTCGCGGACGAGGAGACCGTCGCGCTCCGGCAGGCCGACCGCGCGGCGCAGCTGCTTCGCGACGTGCGACGGGGCGAGCCCGACGCCGAGCCGGCGTCGCTTCGGCGACTCGCCGCGGCCGAGCGCCGCGACCCGCTCGCGAAGCGTGCCATCGGCCGAGATGGCGAGGTAGAAGCCGTTGCCGAGCCGGTTCGTGTTGATCCCGAGGAGGTTGCCCCCGAGGTCGACGACCGGGCCGCCGGACGAGCCCGGCATGAGCGGCGCGGTGTGCTCGACCGCCCCGGCCACGCGGCGACCGCGGGGTCCTCGGAACGATCGGCCGGTGCCGCTCACGAAGCCGAACGTGACCCGCGGCCCGTGGCCGTTCGGGTTGCCCAGCGCGACGACCGGCGTGCCGACGCCGGGCGCATCGGTCCCGAGCTCGAGCGCGCTCGCGCCCTCGGTCGGCGCCTCCAGGACGGCCAGGTCGCCGTCGGCATCGACGCCGGCGACGGTCGCGTCGGCAGTCCGTCCATCGGCGAACGTGATCGTCACCTCGTCGCCGTACAGGTTGTGGGCGTTGGTCAGGATCCGGTTCTCGGCGATCACCACGCCTGAGCCGCCTCGCCATCGGTTGCCGATGCCGACCACCGACGGGCCGATGCGCTCCGCGATCTCGCCGATCTCCCGGCCCACGTCAGCCAGGGTTGCCATGTCGTTCTCGTTGCCTCGCATAGTAGGATGTGACTTGCAATGCGCAAGTTACTCCTTCGACAGCGGCTGTCAAGACCGATGCCCTACGATCTGCCCGTGGCTGCGACCTCGCCCCTGGCGGCGGCCCTCGAGCGCGTGGGCGACCGGTGGAGCCTGCTGATCATCGAGGCGCTGCTCGACGGTCCGCGGCGCTTCGGCGAGCTGTCGGACGCGGTCGCCGGCATCGCGCCGAACATCCTCGCCGACCGCCTCCGCCGCCTCGAGGGGGAGCGCATCGTCCGCGCCAGCCCGTACTCCGACCGTCCGCCGCGGTTCACGTACGCCCTGACCGACGAGGGCCACGAGCTCGCCGGCGTCCTCCGTCTTCTTGCCGACTGGGGATCCCGCGGCTCGGCACACGCCGAGCCGATGCGCCATGCGCTGTGCGGCACGCCGGTCGAGGCTCGTCTGTGGTGCCCGACCTGCGCCCGTTCGGTCGACGAGCCGGAGGCAGACGAGCTCCGCCGCATCTGAACCGGCTCAGGATGGCGCTCTCGCTCCGGTCAGGGTCTCGAGGCGCCACGCTCGCACCGGATCCCGCTTGCCCTTGACGCTCATCGGCTCGAGCGCGGTGCCGACGGCCGCATCGCCGAGCAGCTCGTGCGTGCGCTCGCCCACCACGATCTCGCCCGGCCCGGCGATGCCCAGCAGGCGCGCGCCGAGGTTCGTCGTGTCGCCGATCGCGGTGAAGGCCTGGCGGCCCGCCCCGCCGATGCTCCCGACGAACGCGGGTCCGGAGTTCAGGCCGATGTGGAACCGCGGGATCGGATCGTCGCGCTCGCCTGCAAGGCGCGTGACGGCGTCGAGCAGGCCGAACGCGGCCCGCGTGGCGCGCACCGCGTGATCGGGCTGGTCGCCGACCGCGTTGAAGATCGCCAGGAGCCCGTCGCCGGCGAAGCTCTCGATCAGGCCGTTCTCGCGCACGACGACCGGAACCGCCGCGGCCCAGACCGCGTTCAGCAGCGCGACGACGGTGGCCGGCGGATGGTCCTCGCTGTAGGCGGTGAACCCGGAGAGGTCGGCGAAGAGGATCGTGACCTCGCGCTCCTCCCCGCTGCCCGGGCGAGCGACGGCAGGATCCGACCGTGCCTGCATCGCGAACCCCTCCGGCAGGTACGGGCGGAAGAGCTCGTCGTTCCGCTGCAGCTCGCGCGCGGCATGCTCGAGCACGGCGAGCTCCTCCGTCGTCGCGCCGTCGATCCGAAGGCGTTCGATGACCTCGTCGGTCGACTCGTCGCCGCCGGCCTGCGCCGCGGTGATGTCGGCGAGCGCCGCGCCGTGCCAGCGGTCCAGGCGCTGGAGCGTGCTCGACAGGTAGAGGCCACCGAAGGCGCCGGTGACCGATCGCTCGCGCTGATACTCGATCCGTGCGCCAACGGCGACGGCCGCGAACGCGATGGCCATCAGCACGTGCCACAGCCACCACGACATGTGCCAATCGCGGCTGAGCGCGACCGTCAGCATCGCCTCCGCGAGCAGGACGAAGGCGACGACAACGGCGACCGACAGCGGTCGGCGGCGGCGGAGGTAGAGGCGGCCGAAGTGCCACGCCGCGAAGCCGTACAGGGCGATCGCCGGCAGGACCGCCAGCCGCAGCGGCAGCGCGACCTCGACCGGTGCCGACTCGGTCACGAACGGTGGGACCTCCAGGAGCGAGGCGAGCCCCCATCCGACGAGCAGGACAACCATCGTGCCCCGCATGAGGCCAGCGTGGCGCAGGACGAGGCTACCCCGCGGTCCACCGAGCGGGAGGGCGGACGCGGCCGCCAGCACCGATGCGAGCGCGAGACCGACCGGCGTGGCGATCACGAAGCCAAAGTTCGAGGCGGGGAGCAGGACGCCGGGAGTTGCCAGCGCGTGCAGTCCAAGGAACCCGGCGCTCGCCCAGAAGGCGAGCGAGACGAGGATCAGGCGGGCGTCGCGACGGCGCATCGCCGCCTCGTTCGTCACCACGGCGAGCCCGACGTTGACCGCGGCGACGCTCAGCACCAGCCAGAAGTGCGATGGCTGGTGGCGCCACTCGACGTCCAGCTGCGGGACGCCGAGGAGCAGGGCGAGACCGATCAGCGGCAGCGCCAGCAACGCCAGCAGCCCGAGCGGCGGTGCCGGCCGCGAAGCGCTCTTGCTCTGGGTGCTCATCGCGTAAGGCGGCAGCATGCGGTGACGTGTGCATTGTCCCCGCCGCGTGAAGCCTGCGCTTGACATGTGACTAATGGGTCACCTATAGTCCGCGGCCTATGGAGGAGCTGGAGCCGGCATTCCGGGCGTTGGCGGATCCGCATCGGCGGACCCTGCTCGACCGCCTGCGGGAACGAGACGGTCTCACCCTGGGGGAGCTGGTCGACGAGCTGCCGCAGATGACGAGGTTCGGCGTGATGAAGCACCTGCGCGTGCTCGAGCGCGCGCACCTCGTCACCACCCGCCGAGACGGCCGCCGCAAGCTCCACTTCCTCAACCCCGTCCCGATCCGCCTGATCGCCGACCGATGGATCAGCCGCTACGCGGCCGGGTTCGTGAGTGGGATGGCGGACCTGAAGTACAGCCTGGAGGCTCAGCGACCGATGACCGCACCAGCACAGGTCTACGAGATCTACATCCGGACCACCCCCGAGCGCCTCTGGGAAGCGCTGACCGACGGGGAGCTGACGAAGCAGTACTACTATGGCACCGAGGTTCGCAGCGACCTGACCGTTGGCAGTCCCTTTCGCTACTTCGATGCCGGCGACCAGCTGCAGCTGGACGGCGAGATCCTCGAGATCGATCCGCCGCGACGCCTGGTCACGACGTTCTCGGCGGTGTGGAGCCCGGACGTCGCGGCCGACCCGCCGTCGCGACTCACCTGGGAGATCGAACCGATGGGCGAGGCGTGCCGCCTTCGGATGATTCACGAGGGCGTTGCGCTTGACTCGGCGACGGCCCGCGAGGTGGGCGGTGGTTGGAGCCACATCCTGTCCTCGCTCAAGACGCTGCTCGAGACCGGGAGCCCGCTCGAGATCGGTCATCCCGTCGAAGAGGTCGTCCACGGCTAGCCCGTGCAACGCGATCCGTATCTGCCGGTAGCGCCGCCGGGGGTGGTGTGGCGGCGCACCGGAATCCAAGCCCTTACGGTCCGATGGGGTTTGACGCCCGGAGTCGGGCGCGCCTAGCATCCGCCGGGTACCACCTCAGACCGCACCGGACCCCCTGGCGCGCGCCCGAAACGGGGGAAAACGCCTATCACCGAGCCGGATCGACGCCCATCGACCGAGCCGCCCGAGCAGCGGTGGTCGAGCCCCTACGAGAGAGTGGAGGTTTCACCGTTCGTGGTACGACGCATCCTCGTCCTGGTCAGCCTGCTGACCCTCCTGATTCCTACGACGGCGCTCGCCAACGATCCTGACCGAGCGGTCACCGCTCCGGATGCCATCCGTGACGCGCGGATCCAGGGCACCGCCTCCTCCTCCACCGCCGTTCCCCCGTCGCGGCTGGACCGCGCGCTGATGGGCCGGACCGGTCCCCAGGCCGTGGTCGTTCGCCTCCGGGCGGCCTCGGTCAGCGAGGTCGCCGCGCGGGGCCGCGGCGGGCCGATCCAGAAGGCTCAGTTCGCGCGCGTGAAGGCCCAGCAGACGAGGGTGATCGCCCGCGCGACGCAGCTCGACGCCACCGCCGCCGTGCTCGGCACCACCCAGCGGGCCTTGAACGCCGTGATGCTCCGCATCGATGCCAGGCAGCTCGGCAGGCTTGCCAGCAGCCCTGACGTCGAGCGCATCAGCCCGGTCGTCAACTACGAGATGGACCTCTCCGAGACCGTTCCGTACATCGGCGCGGCCGCCGCGCACGACGCCGGCGTGACCGGCGAGGGCGTGCGGGTCGCGGTCCTCGACAGCGGGATCGACTACACCCACGCGGCACTCGGCGGGCCCGGGACGCGCGCGGCCTACGACGCGACGTTCGGGATCAACACGCAGAGCGGCCACAACCGATCGATCGCCGATCGGCTGCGTGGCAAGCTGCTCTTCCCGACCGACAAGGTCGTGGGCGGGTACGACTTCGTCGGCGAGCGCTGGCCGTTCGGCCAGCTGATGCCCGACCCCGATCCGATCGACTGCGGCTTCAAGGAGGTCAAGCCTCAGAAGGTCGCCATCGCCAGCGGCCAACCCCTCTGCCAGGGAGGCCACGGCACGCACGTCGCCGACATCCTTGCCGGCACCATCGGCGTCGCTCCCGATGCCGACCTGTATGCCGTGAAGGTCTGCTCCTCGGTCTCGACGTCATGCTCGGGCGTCGCGCTCATCCAGGGCATGGACTTCGCGCTCGACCCGAACGGGGACGGCAGCACCGCCGACCATGTCGACATCATCAACATGTCGCTCGGCTCGGTCTACGGGCAGGCGTTCTTCGACGACCTGTCACAGGCGGTCGAGAACGCGACCTCGATCGGCGTGCTGACCGTCGCGGCGTCCGGCAACGCCGCGGACAAGCCCTATGTCACCGACTCACCGGCCGCGACGCCAAGCGCGCTGTCGGTGGCCCAGACCGAGGTCCCGTCGGCCATCCAGGCCGTCATGCAGGTGCTTGCACCCCCGAGCATCGCCGGAAACTACCTGGCCGTGCACCAGCCATGGTCCGTCACGCTCGAGGAGAGCGGCGCGATTCAGGCCCCGCTCCAGTACGGGAACGGATCGGGTGGCAACCTCAACGGGTGCGCCGCGTTCCCGGCCGGATCGCTGGCCGGCAAGATCGTGCTTGTCGACCGCGGCGCGTGCAACTTCAGCCTGAAGGTCAGCAACGTCTCCGTCGCCGGCGGTGAGGCCGCGATCATCGGGCTCATCGCCCCCGGCGACCCGTTCACCGGCGCCGACGGTGGCGATCGCCCGATCGACATCCCCGGCTTCATGATCAGCCAGGCGGACTCGAACACGCTGAAGAGCGGGCTCTCCGCCGGCGTCACGATCCGCTTCGATCCGGCCGAGGGCATCCCGCTCGTCGGCACCGTGGTCGGATCGTCGTCACGTGGCCCGACGATGCTCACGAACCAGGTCAAGCCGGAGATCGGCGCACCGGGTGCGTCGGTCTCGGCCATCGCGGGTCGATTCAACGCGACCGGCCCGTTCGGCGGGACGTCGGGAGCGACCCCGATGGTTGCCGGGTCGGCAGCGCTCGTGTTGAGCGAGTTCAGCACGCGGACGCCGGCCGAGCTCAAGGCCGTGCTCATGAACACGGCTGAGACGGACATCATGAACAGCCTGGCGGAGTTCGGCGGCGACCTGGCCGCCGTGACCCGCATCGGCGGCGGGGAGGTCCGCGTGGATGCGGCCCTCGACTCGCCGGTCGCGGCCTGGGATACGGAGCTCGAGACCGGTGTGCTGAGCTTCGGGTTCCACGACGTGACGGACGCCGAGACGGTCCTCACGCGCGAGGTGACCGTCAAGAACTACACCGGCGCACCTCGCACGTACGCGATCGCCAACGAGTTCCGCTTCGCGGGAGACGAGGAGTCGGGCGCGGTGTCGATCGCCGCTCCCGCCAACGTCACGGTGCCGGCCAACGGGACGGCCACATTCGACGTGACGCTCACGATCGATGGCGAGGCGCTCGGCGCGTGGCTGCTGAACTCCGGCGGGAACGGTGCGAGCGGCAACGCCCTCACCGCCCAGGAGTTCGACGGCTACCTGCGCCTCACCGATGCCTCGAGCGAGATCCACCTGGGCTGGCAGGTTCTGCCGCGCCAGGCGGGCGACGTCGAGGCGTCGGCCGATGAGATGGCGGCCGACGAGTCGATCGAGCTGACGAACAACGGCGTCGGCGCGTCGAACGTCATCGGCTACTCGCTCATTGGCCAGAGCCCGGACAATCCCGACGAGGGATCGCTGGGCGGCCAGAACCCGGTCATCGACATCAAGAACGTCGGGGCCCAGACCCTCTTCATCCCGGGCAACCCGGAACCGGAGGAGGGCGAGGTCGGCCTCTGCACCGACGACCCGACGGCGGACTCGTTCGTGCTCGCGCTGGCCGTCTCCACCTGGGAGCGCCAGACGCACGCGAATGCGCCGGCGGCCTTCGAGTTCGACATCGACACGAGCGGCGACGGAGTGGCGGACTTCGCCATCTTCAACTCCGACCTCGCCGGCGGCGCGCTGAGCGACGGCCGGAACGCGACGTTCTCGCTCGACCTGAACGACCCCGAGGCCGCAGCCCAGGCGTTCTTCCTCACGCTGCACGCCACGAACGCGGCCACGACCGTGCTCCTCGTCTGCGCGGAGCAGATCGGGATGACGATCGCCGACGCCTTCGCGCCGATCACCGGTGACCTCCTGGCGGTGGACATCTACTTCACCGGCAACGTCACCGACGTGGTGGAGGGCCTGGAGTTCGGTCCCTTCGGCGAGCGCTACCTGGCGGTCGTCGGCGGTGACGTCGTGGTCGGGGAGATCCCGTCCGGCGCGACCGAGGACCTCGAGGTGCTCGACTTCGGCCCGGATGGGACGAACCCGTCCGAGACCGGCGTGATGCTCCTCTACAACGCGAACGCCTTCGGCGGGCCGTACTCCGGCGCGCCGGAGGACAACGACGACTTCGCGGTGACGATCACGGAGTAGTCGAGTCCGCAACACGACCACGAAGCCGGGGCCGCCAGGCCCCGGCTTCGGCATGTCCGGCGCCGAGCCGGCGTCCGCGTAGGGGCTGTGGGCGCCTAGGCGGGCTCCCAGTTGAACTGGCCGGTGAAGAGGCCGTCGACGAATCCGATCTGGTACGCGAGGTAGATCCCGAAGCCGAGCGACAGCAGGCCCGATGCGATCATCAGCCAGCGGTTGATCTGGGCCGATCGGGCCTTCGCCACCCAGAACGGAAGGCCGATGATCGTCGTGAGCACCGCCATCCCGCCCGCCACCCCGATGCAGAAGACGACGAGGTAGCCGAGCGCGGCGCCGGTGTCCTCGATCGTCGCCAGCACGAGCAGGGCGACCGCCGCCGATCCGGCCAGCCCGTGGACCAGCCCGACCGCCACCGGGCGGATGAGCTGGTACCAGCCGAATGTCTCGACGATGCCAAGCGCCGAGTCGGTGCCGTGCCCGTGGAGATGCGCATGGCGGTGCGCGTGCTCGTCGTCGGTCTCGTCATGGGCGTGCAGGTGCGCGTGCGGATGCCCGTGCATCGGCGCCGGCGGGGTCAGGCGCTCGGTCAGCTGACGCAGCCCTCCGGTGAGGTTGAGGATGCCGAGGACGATCAGCATGATCGCCACGCCGAACTCCATCGCCAGCCCGACCGGCGGCGGGATGACGACGTTGAAGACGATGATCGCGATCCCGACCAGGATGAC
The DNA here is from genome assembly GCA_965652075.1 of uncultured bacterium. Classification (GTDB taxonomy): domain Bacteria; phylum Chloroflexota; class Limnocylindria; order QHBO01; family QHBO01; genus JACDBZ01. The sequence continues at coordinate 71,767 of CBFGTN010000002.1, read as the reverse complement.
CGTCACCGAGTGGCCGAGGCCCCAGAGCAGGCCGATGAGGGTCGTGTGCGCGAACCGGCGGCTGCGGTTCAGGATCGTGGTCACGGCGATCACGTGGTCGGCGTCGGTCGCGTGGCGCATGCCGAGCAGGAAGCCGAAGCCGGCAAGCGCGAGGAACTGGGTCAACGACGATCTCCCCGGTGAGCGTTATTGCAACGCGTTGCAATTAGTTGCGGTCAGCATACACTACGGCCGATGGACGCACCTGCATCATGGGAGGGCCTTGGCGGCCTCCTCCGTCAGCGCGGCCTGCGGTGGACCCCGCAGCGCCAGGCCGTGATCGACGTACTCGCCGCGTCCGATGGCCACGTCACCGGCGCCGAGCTCGTGGAGCGCTGCCGCGCGCGCGACGCGGCGACGACGCCCTCCACCGTGTATCGCACGCTCGATGTCCTCGAGGAGCTCGGACTCGTCCGGCACGGTCACGGCGCCGACGGTCGCGAGGAGTTCCACGTGCTGCCTGCCGGCCGGCACGGCCACCTCCACTGCTCGGAGTGCGGCGCGACCTGGGAGATCGACGAGCGCCGCGGCGAGGCGGTCGCGGCCGCCCTGCGGGCCGGCGACGGCTTCGAGCTCGACATCGGCCACGTGACGCTCGTCGGCCGATGCCGTCGGTGCGCCGCCGCGGCCCGCGCCTGAGCGCTGCTAGCCTGCTTGGCGTGGAGCTGAATCCGCCGGCCATCGCCTTCCTCGGGTGCCCCGTCGAGACCGATCCCGCGCGGCTCGACGCCGATGTCGCGATCCTGGGCGTGCCGTTCGGCTGGCCGTATCCGCGACCCGGGAGCGCCGCGGGCTGCGCGGACGGTCCCGCCGCCATCCGGGGTGCGGCCCAGCGCCTCGCGCGGTTCCGCGGGCACTGGGACTTCGAGCTCGGAGCGCCGATGCTGCCCGCCGGCGGCCAGCCGCGGATCGTCGACGCGGGTGATGTCCCCGGCGACCCCGGCGACGGCCCGGGAAACTCGGACGCCACGACCGCCGCGGTCACCGCCATCCTGGACCGCGGCGCGATTCCCATCTGCCTGGGCGGAGACGACTCCGTCCCGATCCCGATCCTGCGCGCCTACGCCGGCCGCGGCCAGATCACCGTTCTCCAGGTCGACGCGCACCTCGACTTTCGCGACGAGGTGCAGGGCGTGCGGGAGGGCTACTCGTCGCCGATGCGACGCGCGGCGGAGATGGAGCACGTCGCCCGGATCGTCCAGGTCGGGCTGCGCGGTGCGGGGTCGGCTCGGGCATCGGACGTCGAGGACTCGCGCGACGCGGGCAACCTCCTCGTCACCGCCGCCGAGCTGCGCGAGCGGGGAGTGGGATGGCTGCTCGAGCAGCTGCCGGCGGACGCATCGGTCTTCCTGTCGCTCGACTGCGACGGGCTCGACCCGTCGGTCGTCCCCGCCGTCTCCGCGCCGGCACCCGGCGGCCTCACCTTCGCGGAAGCCGACGGCCTGGTGGCCGGCATCGGCGAACGCCTCGCCGGCGCGGCGATCACGGAGTACGTGCCCGCGCTCGACGAGTCCGGCCTGTCGGCGCTGGTCGTCGTGCGGCTGCTCGTCCGGCTGCTTGCCGGCCTCGGCCCGGGCTCACCCTGACGGGCGGCCGGGGTTCTCGCACACGCGGAAGCCGCCCTGGCCCGTCACCCGGTAGTCGAGCCGCTCGGTGCCGGCGACCACGATCACGTGGTACCCGTCGACGAGCGCCATCGTGTAGGTCATGCCGGGCTCCGGGCACCCGAGCGAGCCGTCGGACCAGGTGATCGCCTCCGCCTGGACGACCTCGACATCGCCCGGATCGACGCCGCCGCGCTGGGCGGCGTCGGCGACGATGGCGGCCAGGATCGCGTCCGGCACCTCGCCGGTCACCGGCTCATCCGAGGGTGGGACCGTCTCGAGGTCCGGCGCGCTGACCACGGGCCGCTCGATGTCGGATGGCGAGCCGTCGCTCGGGCTGCCGCCGGACGACGCGGCGCAGCCCGACAGCGCCACGGCGATCGCCAGGAGGGGGATTTCGCGGGGCCTGAACTTCATCGGTCTGACAGGACGCGTCCAGTCCCATGACGGGTTCCATCGGTGCTTCACCGGAAGCGTGACCATCGCGTCATGTGGCCACGGACGCCGACGCGTTCAGCGGCGGTCCGGGAGCGGACACCAACACGGACTTCAGCGCCGCCGAAGGCGACACGTCGGACGGAACCTAGACCTCGGGGTCCGGTTCGTCACGCGGTGCGCCGACTGGTTGCTCGTCAGGCCCCGGAGCGCGCTGCTCCGGATCGGGAGGGGTGTCGATCGGCGTCGGGGCCGGGATCGGCGTCGGGTCCGTATCGGGCAGCGACGGCGGAGTCTCGTCGGGGGGTGGCTGGATCGTCATGCCCCAGCCCGATGCATCGGCCGTGCCGGGTCAGAACCAGCCGTTGCGCCGGAACCAGGTGATCGCGACGACGACCGCTCCGGCCATGAGCGCGAGCGCGAACGCATAGCCGAGGGGCCATGACAGCTCGGGCATGTACTCGAAGTTCATGCCGTAGATCCCGGCGATCAGCGTCGGGACCATCAGGATCACGGTGAAGGCGGTGAGCCGCTTCATGATCGCGCTCAGGTTGTTGCTGGCCACGGTCATGCGGGCGTCGACGACGGTCGCAAGAAGGTCGCGATACAGGTCGACCTGGTCGAGCACCCGCACGAGGTGGTCGTAGAGGTCCTGGTAGTAGGGCAGGGCCTTCTCCGAGACGATCTCGACGTCGCGGCGGATGAGGGCGTTCGCGAGCTCGCGCATCGGCGCGAGGACGCGGCGCAGCTCGAGGAGGCGCCGCTTCAGCTCGATGAGCTCGGCGAGGCTTCGGCGATCGGCGTCGCCGGTCAGCACGCGATCCTCCAGCGCATCGATTCGGTCCGAGAGTCGATCGAGCTCGGGAAAGTAGCTGTCGACGGCCGCGTCGAGCACGAGGTACACGAGTGCGTCGACTGCGTCGGCGTGAGCCGGGACGCCGTCGGCGAAGCGGCGCAGGCTTGCGTCCACCATCGGCATCGGTCCGAACCGGACGCTGAGCATCCACTGCTTCGAGAAGAACAGGTGCAGCTCGGAGAGCACGGTCGGCTCGCCCGGCACCGCCTCGTAGGCGACGAGGACATGCTGGCTCACGTACGTGTCGAGCTTGGGGCGCTGGTTTCGCTTGCGCAGGTCTTCCACGGCGAGGGCATGGAGCCCGAACTCCCGGGCCAGCTCGGTGATGAGCTCGTCGCTCGGGTCCACCACGTTCACCCAGACGAGGTTGCCGGGCACGGAGATCAGGCTGTCGATCTCGTCGATCCGCTCGACGGTGACCGGCTCGACGGTCCCGTCGGGATGCCTGGCGAGGATGACGATCGCGTCGTCGGAGGCGGCCATGCCGCTCGGAGTGTAGCCGTGGCCGGCCGGTCCCACGGCGTGAGCCGAGAAATGCGCTATACTGCGGTAACACGTTATTGAGGCCGAACGCGGACACCATGGGATGGCTTCCCGCCCCCGTCGAGCAGCTGCTCGAGGTGGCGCTCGTGGGCGAGCTGACCGTCGTCGGACGCAACGGACGGCCGATCACGCACCCGCTCATCCCGCTCTACCACGACGGGCGCATCTACCTGCACTCGTCCACCCTGTTCAGCAGGAAGCTCGAGCACATCAAGCGCGACCCGCGCGTGTCGCTCGCGATCACCGACCCGATCGCGACGAAGGGCAACCCGGATCGGGCGACGATCCAGGGCACCGCCAGGCTGATCGAGGACGACCCGCACTCCGATTGGGAGCGTCTGATCCTGGACCTCTGGCGCCGGAAGGAGCCGGTGATCGACGACTTCCTCAAGGCGCGCGTCGCGCTCCCGCTCTTCTTCGAGCGCTCGGTCATCGAGATCACCCCGCAGCGTTGCCTGTTCTGGGTGGGTGGGCGCACCGATGTCCCGCCGGTCGAGACGCTGGCGCCGTCGGTGGAGGCCGCCTGATGGCCGCCGCCGCTCCGGCTCCGACGGCCACCCGTTCGGGCACCGGGTCCGCGCACGCCTCGACGCCCGAGGATCTGCGCAGGCTCGCCGAGTATCCGCACGTCGTCGTCAGCTGGGTCGACCGCGACGGCTTCCCGACGAGCGTCGCGACGACCCTCGAGGCGGATCCTGACGGCGCGACGGCGACGCTCGTCGCGCCGGCCGGCATGTCGATCCCCGACGACCGCGAAGTGAGCGTCGTCGGCAGCCACATCCATCCCACGACGGGCGGGTACGACGAGCGCCGCTACCTCCAGCTCTGGGGCCGCGTGACCGGCGGCGTGCGGTTCGCGCCGTCGCGCACCTGGGGCTGGGACGAGACCGAGATGCCGTTCTTCGAGTACTCGGAGCGCTCCGTACCGCAGTCACGTCGCTACCTGACCGCCCTGTCCGCGGAGAAGGGGCGGACGATCCGCCCGCGGCTCAGCCCGTTCTGGCTGGCCCTGCGTACGACGCGGCTGCCGTTCCTGTCGGCCACCGCCGTCCCGGTCCTGCTCGGCGTCGCGGTTGCCGCGAGCCACGGCGCCTTCACGTGGTGGACGGCGCTGCTGACGCTCGTCGGTGCCTCCTTCGCGCACCTGGCGATCAACGTCACGAACGACGTCTTCGACACGCTGTCCGGCGCAGACGAGGCGAACCCGACGCCGACCCAGTTCTCGGGCGGCTCGCGCGTCGCGATCTACGACCTGGTCTCCGTTCGCGTGCTCGCGGCCCTCGCCGCGGCCCTCTACCTGGCCGCTGGTGCCATCGGGCTCGTGCTCGTCGCCGTCACCGGATCGACGACGCTGCTGTGGATCGGGATGGCCGGCATCGCCATCGGCCTCGCCTACACCGCGCCGCCGCTGAAGCTCGTCTACCGCGGGCTCGGTGAGATTGCGGTGCTGCTCGGCTTCGGACCGATCATGCTGCTCGGCGCCTACGTCGTGCAGTCGGGGCGGATCGACACCGAGCCGCTCGTGCTGTCACTCGTTCCGGGGATCCTGACCGCGCTCATCCTCTTCGTGAACGAGATCCCCGATCGGCGCAGCGACGCCGTGGCCGGCAAGCGGACCCTGCCGACGCGCTTCTCGCCCGAGGTCATCGTCGGCATCTACCTCACCGCCGCCCTCGCCGCCTTCGCGACGATCGTGGCCGGCGTCGTCGCGGGCATCCTGCCGTGGCCGACGCTCGTCGCGCTCGGCGCCGTTCCACTGACGCTCCGCGTCCACGCCGGGCTGCGCGCGAACTACGACAGCCCATACGCGCTCATGGCGGTCATGGGCCTGAACGTGAACCTGAACCTCGTCGTCGGCGGCCTGCTCCTGCTGGCCTACGCGGTCGCGATCGTCACGCCGCTGGCGTAGGCCACGAGCGCGAGCCGCGGCCGGCGGCCTCAGCCGCGGTCGACGGCCACGAGCGCCGCGACGCGGTCCCGCTCGCCCCGCTTCGGGAAGAGGAAGGTGGCCTCGACATTCTCGGCGCGGACCTGGAGCGCGGGCACCGTCTCGCGGATCGTGTAGACCTCGCCGATCGTCCCGCTCGTCCAGCCGCCGCCGATCGGCACCGGCTGCGGCGCGGGCCCGCCGTCATCGGAGAGCGGCTGCGCGGTGAGGACGTTGCCCATCTGCCCGGGCCTGACGACGAAGAGGACCGCGCCGGGGTCGGCGAGCTCGCGCTCGGTCGCGCCGAGGCGTCCGCCCCACACCCCGGCGAGGCGCTCGCCCGGCGCGAGCGGCGTGGTGAGGACGTCGACCTCCGTCGTCTGCCGGAAGACCGGGTACTGGCGGCCTGCGCCGATGACGAGCACGGCGGCGACGATGAGCGGCGGGATCGAGAGCGGCCACCACGTGGAGCGTGCGGGGATGGGCGCGTCGTCGAGCGCGAGGATGAGGCTCGAGACGACCTCGGGCGGCGCCCCGAAGACCGTCGCCGCCAGCGGAATGTCCTCCGGCTCGATCGTGACCAGGGCTCCCTCCAGGTGGCCGGTGATCATCGTCGACTCGGCGTCCACGGCGTTCGGCCCGCGCAGGATGATCGCGTCGAGGTTGTCGGCCGCGTCCACGAAGATGCTGAAGTTGCCGCGGTGGCCCGTCGGCGATGCCTCCAGGCGGACGACCTCGCCACGCAGCCGGACCCAGCCGCTCGGCTCCTCGACCACGCCGGCGGCGATGTCGGCCACCGTCACGTCCTCGGGCTGCGGGCTGAGCATCGGGACGACGATCGGCAGGGCGGCGATGAGGACGAGGAGCGCGGCGACGATGAGCGGCGCGGCTCGACGCAGTGGCGCGGCAGCGTGCCGGAACGGCCGGCGTGCCTGCCACGCCAACCACTGGCAGATCGCGAGGAGACGACCCATACCGACGCATCATGCATGCTCCCATCGCGAGCGCGCCGGTACCATCGGTTCATGGAGCGCTGGCGGACCATCATCGAGCCCTTCCGGATCAAGAGCGTCGAGCCGATCCGGATGACGACCGTCATGGAGCGCGAGGGGTACCTTCGGCAGGCCGGCTTCAACCTCTTCAACCTCCACGCGGCCGACGTGATCATCGATCTGCTCACCGATTCGGGGACCGGAGCGATGAGCGCCGAGCAGTGGGCCGGCGTCCAGCGGGGCGACGAGTCGTACGCGGGGTCGCCCTCGTGGTACCGATTCCTCGAGGCGGTCAGCGAGCTCTTCCCGTTCCGCCACGTCATCCCCACGCACCAGGGCCGGGCGGCCGAGAAGATCCTGTTCAGCGTGATCGCCGGTCCGGGATCCGTCATCCCGTCCAACACGCACTTCGACACCACCCGAGCGAACGTCGAGTTCACCGGGGCCGAGGCGATCGACCTCGTCATCCCCGAGGGCCGCTCGCCGTCGGCCATCCATCCGTTCAAGGGCAACCTCGACACCGACGCGCTCGAGGCCCTCATCGCGGAGCGCGGGCCCGAGAACGTTCCGGTCGTCTTCGTGACGGTCACCAACAACTCCGGCGGCGGGCAGCCGGTCAGCATGGCCAACCTGCGCGCGGTGCGCGCCGTCTGCGACCGATACGGGCTCCCGCTCTTCCTCGACGCATGCCGCTTCGCGGAGAACGCGTGGTTCGTCAAGCAGCGCGAGGAGGGCTATGCCGACGTGCCCGTTCCCGACATCGTGCGCGAGATGGCGTCACTGGCCGATGGGATGACGATGTCCGGCAAGAAGGACGCGCTGGCGAACATCGGCGGCTGGCTGGCGATGAACGACGACCGCTGGGCGGAGCAGTGTCGCAACCTGCTCATCCTGACCGAGGGCTTCCCGACCTACGGCGGCCTCGCCGGTCGCGACCTGGAGGCGATGGCCGCAGGGCTGCACGAGGTCGTTCAGGACGACTACCTGCGCTACCGGGTCCGCTCGACGGCCTATCTGGGCGAGGCGCTCGTGGAGGCGGGAGTGCCGTGCGTCCAGCCGATCGGCGGGCACGCCGTGTACCTCGACGCCGCCGGGCTCCTGCCGCACATTCCGGCGCTCGAGTATCCGGGCCAGGCGCTGGCATGCGCCCTCTACCGCGAGGGCGGGATCCGCGGCTGCGAGATCGGCACCGTCATGTTCGGGCAGCATCCGGACGGGACCGAGACTCCGGCGCCGATGGAGCTCGTGCGCCTCGCGATCCCGCGGCGCGTCTACACCCAGTCGCACATCGACTACGTGATCGAGGTCATCCGCTGGGTCGCCGAGCGCGCGTCCGACCTGCGCGGGATGCGGATCGTCGAGCAGCCGTCGGCCCTGCGCCACTTCACCGCGCGCTTCGAGCCGATCGCCTAGCGCTCAGAGCACCTCGATCGTCTCGACCCACTTGATCCAGTCGAGGCCGCGGCGCCTCGGCGCGACGAGCCGGACCGGCGCGCCGTTCGCGCGGGGCAGGGGGTCGCCGGCGACGTGCGTCGCGAGCAGCGCGCCGTCGAGATCCTCGCGCTCCAGGCTCACGCTCCAGCCGGTGACCGCTCGGACTCGCACGTACGGAGCCGCGGCGTCGGCATCGGCCGCGTCCAGCACGGCCCGCAGCGGCGTGCCGCGCCAGCGCGTGGTCATCGCCCAGCCGGAGGTGCAGTCGAGGGTCGCGTCACGCTCCTCGACACCGAGGGCGGCGAGCGCGTCGAGGTCGAGCTCGATCGGTCGCCCGACGCGGCCGATGAGCCGCAGCCGCCACGACGCGAGGTCCACCGCCGGCGACGCCTCGCCGTAGAACGTCGTCGGTGGTGGGACACCGCCCGCCGGCAGCCAGCGCGACCCGGTGAAGCGGCGCGTCCCGCCCATCACGACGTCCAGCGCGTTCGCCGTCCCCCATGCGAGCGCGCCGAGCGCCAGGACCGCGGCGCCGGCCAGGAACGTGCGGCGGCTGACGCGCGGCCGGCGCGATGGCGGACGGAGCAGCCGAAAGCGGCGCGGCGCGAGGTGGACGAGCACGATCGGGATGAGCGCGAGCGCGGCCCACACGTGCAGCGTGAGGACCGTCCACGGCCCGATCGAGAGGATCCGGCCGCTGGCGACCCAGGCGAATCCGCCGACGAGCGCCGCCGCGGCGAGCAGCGTGAGCAGCGCGCCGAGGGCGAGCCGTGCCCAGCGCCGCCGGTGAATCGCGGGTCCGACGCTGCGCCTGAGCTTCACGACGGCCGCGACGAGCAGCGCACCGCCGACGAGGCCGTGCAACCAGAAGAGCGGCACGGTCGCCGGGACGCCGGACCGCAGCGTGAGAAGGCCGCTCGCCAGCTGCACGACGAGCAGGATCGCCAGCAGCCGATCGAGCGCGGCGCTGCTCATCGGCCAACGCTACGCCGGCGCTGCCGGTCGGGCAATCGAGCGCCCTCCGCTAGGATCCCACCGTGAGCCAGCGCACCGCGGTCCTCGTCGCCACCATCCTCGGCTCGGCGATCGTGTTCCTCGACGCCACGATCGTGAACGTCGCGCTCGAGACGATCGGGCGACAGCTCCCGGCCACCTTCGTCGGACGCCTGGAGGGCCTGACCTACGTCAACAGCGCGTACTTCGCGGTGCTCGCCGCGCTGCTCGTGCTGGCGGGGGCAATCAGCGACTACTACGGGAGGCGGCGGACGTTCCGCATCGGCCTCATCGGCTTCGGCGCGGCATCCGTGGCCTGCGGCCTGGCGCCGACGATGGAGATCCTCATCGCCGCACGGATCGTGCAGGGCGGCTTCGGGGCGATCCTCGTGCCGGGCAGCCTGTCGATCATCACCGCCGCCTTCGACGGTGAGGAGCGCGGGCAGGCGATCGGCCTGTGGGCCGCGGGCACGTCGGCCACCTCGATCATCGGGCCGCTGCTCGGTGGGGTGCTCGTGCAGACGCTGACGTGGCGCTTCGCCTTCCTCATCAACGTCCCGCTGATCCTCGTGGCGCTGTGGGCCACCAGGTGGGTGCCGGAGACGCGCGACACCGAGGCTCGCGGCGAGTTCGACTGGCTCGGGGCCGCCGTCATCGCCGTCGGCGTCGGAGGGCTTGCCTTCGGCGCGACGCGCGGGCAGGAGCAGAACTGGCAGGACCCGGTGGCGTGGGCCGCGCTCATCATCGGCCTCGTGGCGACGTTGGCGATCCCGGTGCTCATGCTGACCCGGCCGCATCCGCTCATCCCGCCGTCACTGTTCGGGTCCCGCAACTTCACCGTCGTCAACCTCTCGACGTTCGTCATCTACGGCGCCCTGTACGTGTCGTTCGCCTTCGAGGGCCTCTTCTTCCAGGGCACGCTCGGCTACAGCCCGCTCGCCGCCGGCGCCGTCGGCCTGCCGGTCGCCCTGCTCCTGACGTTCCTGTCGACGCCGGCCGGTCGCCTGTCGGCCCGTATCGGGCCGCGGGCGTTCATGACCGTCGGTCCGGTCGTCATGGCGGCGGGCCTGCTGTGGCTGTCGCGCGTCCCGCCCAACTCGCCGGCGTGGACGGCGAGCCCCGGGGATCCCTCGTCGCTGGTGCCGCCGCTCGCCACGATCGTCGACGTCGTCTTGCCGATCGTCGTCTTCGGGCTCGGCATCTCGCTCGTGGTCGCGCCACTGACGACGGCGCTGATGAGCTCGGTGCCCGTCCGAAGGGCGGGCCTCGGCTCGGCGATCAACAACGCGGTCAGCCGGGCCGGTTCGCCGCTCGTCAGCGCACTGCTGTTCATCGCGATCACCGCCACGTTCTACCCGGCGATGGCGAGCCTCGTGCCGGGCCTCGACGTCGATGACCCCGCCCTGCGGGAGCAGGTGCAGCCGCTCACGAGCGTGCCGGCGGACGTCGGCGACGAGATTGCGCGGGCCGCGCAGGAGGCGAGCACCGATGCGTTCCGCCTGGCGATGGTCGTGTCGGCGGCGCTGCTGCTCGCCGGAGCGGCGATCAATGGGGTCGGGATCCGCAACCCGTCGTCAGCGGAGCTGGAGGCCGCTGCCGGGGCGCCCGCCGCGCCGGGGTGAGCGCCTGGGTCAGAAGACCCGGGGACACCAGGGCGGACGCTCGGGCCTGAACAGCCCGTCGGCGCGCGCAATCGCGCCGGGCTGGCGCTCGTGGACGCGGCCGGCGTCCGCCAGCTGCCGGAAGCTGAAGCCACCGAGGTACGCCGCGCCGATGTCGGTGATGTCACAGGCCAGGTCGGCGGCGCCCGCCGCCTGCTGCACCGTCGGCACGCCCCCCTCGACGGACAGCTCCCAGATCCCGTCGTTCCACTCGCAGAACTCGTCGGCGACCTCGATGACCAGTCGGCCGTCGGCCGCGTACCGGCGGCCGGCGAGCGCCGGCGCGACGTCCACGATCCGGGTCCAGAGCGCATCGCCGAGCTGGGCCTTCAGGCGGCGCGGCTCGGCGACGCTCAGGAGGATCGGGTCGTCGACGGGGAGGTTCCAGGCCTCGGTCCGGGCCATCAGGTCGATGTCGAGCAGGAAGCGCCAGATGTCCAGGTGCGCCGCGGGCGTTGCGGCCATGATCTCGACGACGACGACCGCCGACTTCGGGCCGCCGCTGTCCCACTCGTCGCGCACGCGATAGCGCGCATAGCCGTCCGGTTCGCCGGCGACCTCGTGGACGACGTGGAAGGCGGGGCTGGCGCCGCGCCGCCAATGCTCGGGGTCCGGGAAGAAGTCGTCGTCCCAGTAGGCGGCCGAGCGGTCGAAGAAGCCGGGGCGCAGCGGCCGAATCGCCTCGTAGATCGGGGCGAAGAGGCGCTTCGCCTCGTCGACGTCGACGAACCGGATCGATCCGGCCGGGACGTGCGGCTCGCGGAATCCGCTGCGCGCGCGCTCCAGGTTGATCTCCATGTGCATCGAGCCGAGGCCGTAGCCGAAGCGCTGGTAGATATTGCCCTCCGACGCCCACAGGATGGCCAGCGGCTCGCCACGCTCGTGGATCGCGTCGAGCTGCAGCCGCATCATTCGCCGCAGGATCCCCTGGCGCCGATGCGTCGGGTGGACACCCACGATCGTCACGCCTGCTGCAGGCAGCACTCCGCCGGGGATCGTGAGCGCGAAGCTGAAGATGCCCGCGGTCCCGACGATGCGGTCGCCGTCGTAGGCCGCGACCGCGCGATCGCTCTCGAACGTCGTCGTCCAGCGTGCCACGTCCTCGTCTCGCGGGGTCTCGCTGAACGCGAGCTCGCCAGCCTCGTAGAACGCGCGCGGGTCTCCGTCGAAGGCACGAACGTCGATGGCCATGCCGCGATTATGGCGCGAGCCCTGCCGTATCCTTCGGCCGATGTTCCCGATCGGCGACGAGAACGAGCGCGGGCACGGGCCCGCCTACGTCACGCTGCTGATCATCGGCCTCAACGTGCTCGTGTTCCTGATCCTCCAGGGGGCCGGCGCGAGCCGGGAGGGCGAGGAGTTCACGTACGGCTGGAGCGCCGTGCCGGTCGAGATCGTCGAGGGCGTGGACCTGACCGATCCCGAGCCGATCGTCGTCGATGGACAGCCCGTCGAGGTCCCGCAGGAGCCCGGTCCGAACCCGATCTGGCTGACGCTCTTCTCGAGCATGTTCATGCACGGCGGGTGGCTCCACCTTGCCGGCAACATGCTCTTCCTGTGGGTCTTCGGCGACAACGTCGAGCATCGCGTCGGTCATGCGATCTTCCTCGTCTTCTACGTCCTGGCCGGCCTTGCCGCGACCACGGCGCAGATCCTCGTCGACACGACCTCCGTGATCCCCACGCTCGGCGCTTCCGGCGCGATCTCCGGCGTGCTCGGCGCGTACCTCGTCATGTTCCCCACGAACCGGGTCACCGTCTTCCTGTTCCGGGCCATCGTGCCCGTGCCCGCGATCGTCGCGATCGGCATGTGGGCCGCCCTCCAGATCCTCGCCGGGCTCGCCGGCGGCCTCTCGGGGGAGGCGGGAGGCGTGGCCTACGCGGCGCACATCGCGGGCTTCCTGGCAGGGGCGGCCGCCGGCCTCGCGTTCCGCGCCATCTTCAACGAGCCGCGCCGCCCTCGAGGCATGCCCGCCTCCGCGTACGGATGAGCGCGGCGGTGCGCGAGGCGGCTGGCCTGTTCGGGCCCGGCAGCGTCGCATGGCAGGTCGACCGCGAGGTGATCGTCCTGGCCGGCGGGTCGTGCGCGCTGCTCATGCAGGCCGCGCACCCCGTCGTCGCGGCCGGCGTCGTCGAGCACTCGACGTACGCGACCGACCCGTTCGGCCGCCTGCTGCGGACGCTCTCCGCGAGCTTCGACGTCGTCTTCGGGACGCGGACCCGAGCCGAGGCCGCGATCCGGCGCGTCAATGCCGTCCACGCCGCTGTCCACGGCCGTCTGCCGTCGGGCGCGCCCTACGCGGCGGCCGAGCCGGAGGCGCTGCTCTGGGTCCACGCCACGCTCATCGACACCGCGCTGCGGATCTACGCGCGGTTCGTGCACCCGCTCGCCCCCGGGGAGGAGCGGGCGTACCTGCTCGAGGCAAACGAGGTCGCGATGCGCCTCGGCGTCCCCGCCGAGCTGCTGCCCGCGGACGTTCCGGAGCTGCGGGCGTGGATGGCCGGGATGATCGACGCTGGCACGGTCCGCGTGACACCGGACGCACGGCGGATTGCACGCACCGTGCTCTACCCCGGCGGACCGGTTCCGCGGGTCGCCTGGGACGCCGCGCATCTCATCTCCGTCGCGACGCTGCCGGAGGCGCTGCGGCGCCAGTACGGCATCCGCTGGACGCCGGCTCGAGAACGCGGCGTCGACTGGCTGGCCGCGCTCAGTCGGAGGGCCCTGCCGTTCGTCCCGCCGGCACTTCGGTTCGTGCCACACGCGCGCACCGCCGAGCGCCGGATCGCCCGTGCGGAGCGTCGCCTCGGGGCCTGAGAGCGTCACAACTGGCCGCGGCTATCATGTGCGCGCCCGCTCGGCATCGTCGTCAGCCGCAGCGGCCACGAGGAACCTGTCGACGTTGACCCGATTCGCCAAGCTCGCGGTTGCGGCTGCGCTCGCGACCTACGTCCTGATCGCCGTGGGCGGCCTCGTCCGCGCCACGGACTCGGGCCTCGGCTGCCCGGACTGGCCGCTCTGCTTCGGCGACTGGCTCCCGCCGGCCGACCTGCACGCCTGGATCGAGCATACGCATCGGCTCGTCGCCGCCGCGTTCGTCGGCCCCCTCGTCGGCGCCGTGGCCCTCATCACCGTCTTCGGCGGCCGCCGCCGCGATCGCCCGCTGCTTGCGGCCGCGGTCGTGGCCGGGGCCCTGGTGATCGTCCAGTCGCTCCTCGGTGCGGCCGTCGTCCTGCAGGGCCTCGCGGCCGAGCTCGTCACCGCCCACCTGGCGATGGCCCTCACCGTCCTGGCGGCGGCGATCTTCATCGCCGAGCGGGCCGTCCATGGTCCGATGCCGGCCGCGCACCCGAGACCCGCCCTCACCCGCCTCGCGGCGCTGACGGCCGGCGCGATCTTCGCCCAGATGCTGCTCGGGTCATGGGTGACCGGCCATCACGCGGGCCTCGCGTTCAGCGACGTGCCGTTCATGGATGGGGCGCTCGTTCCGTCCATCGGCAGCGACACGCAGGCGATCCATGCCGCCCATCGGGGACTCAGCATCGTCGTCGCCGGGCTCGTGGCGTGGACGGCGTTCGCGATCCATCGCTCGACCGACGCGCCGATCCCGCGCAGGCTGTCGCTGCTGCTCGTCGCGCTCGTGGTGCTCCAGATCGCGCTCGGCCTCGCGAATGTCGCCTCGCGCCTGTCCGCCCTGTTCGTCGTGCCGCACCTCGCCGTCGGCGCCGCGCTGTGGGGCGGGTCGGTCTGGCTGCTCCTGACGGCTCGTCGCCTGCGGCCGTCCGAGATTCGCGTGCGGACGGCCATGCCTGCCGAGCCGGGACCGATCGACACCGTGCGTGCCTACGTCGCGCTCACGAAGCCGCGCATCATCGAGCTGCTGCTGGTCACGACGATCCCGACGATGGTCCTGGCGGCGGGCGGGCTGCCGTCGCCGTGGCTGATCGCCGCGGTCATCGTGGGCGGCACGATGGCGGCCGGCGGAGCCAACGCGATCAACATGTACGTCGACCGCGATATCGACGACGTCATGCGTCGCACCCGGCATCGGCCGCTGCCGCGACACGCGGTCGGGGCGCGACCCGCGCTCGCGTTCGGCATCGGCCTGAGCGCGGCCGCCTTCGTCTGGCTGGCCGTCACCGTCAATCTCCTGAGCGCAGCGCTTGCGCTCAGCGCGACCGCGTTCTACGTGTTCGTCTACACCCTGTGGCTGAAGCGCACGACGCCGCAGAACATCGTCATCGGCGGAGCCGCCGGATGCGTGCCCGTGCTCGTGGCGTGGGCATCGGTCACCGGCGAGGTCGGCCTGCCGGCGCTCGTCCTGTTCGCCATCGTCTTCTACTGGACGCCGCCGCACTTCTGGGCGCTCGCCCTGCGGTACCGGGGCGACTATGCCGCCGCACGGGTGCCGATGCTCCCGGTCGTGCGCGGCGAGGCGGAGACGGCGCGCCAGATCGTGCTCTACACGATCGCGCTCGTGGCGGTCAGCCTGCTGCTGTTCCCGGCGGCGGGGATGGGCTGGATCTACCTCGTCGCGGCGGTCGTGCTGGGCGTGCTGTACCTGTGGCGCGCGATGCGGCTCCGGTCCGATGCAACCAACGGGCGGGCGGCGATCAGCCTGTTCCGATACTCGATCAGCTACCTGACCCTGCTCTTCGCCGCCGTCGCGATCGACGCGCTCGTCTACCTGCCCGTCTGACCGCGCGGTACGCGCGGCGTCCACGGCTCCTCGCCCCGCGCCAGCCGCTCGGCTTCGAGGCGCTCGTCGAGGCCGGCCGTTCGACGCTCCTCGTGGCGCAGCCACGCCCAGATGACGACGACCATCGCGAGGAGGAAGGCGATGTCGCCCGCCACCCACATGAGGATCCCCCCGAGCTGCTGGTCCTCGAGCGGCGTCGGACCCCAGGTCCGAGGGTTCGTGACGTAGTGCGGGTAGAGCACCGTGCCCGTGCTCAGCAGGGCGACCCCCAGGAACGAGTTCTGGGGCAGCGCCAGGAAGAGGTAGAAGAGCCGGACCGGGTACGGCATCCGCCACGGGCCGGGGTCCACGCCGATGACCGGCCACCAGAACAGGAGGGCCGCGCCGAGGAACGTCGCGTGCTGGACGTAGTGCAGCAGCTGGTTCTCGAGCGCCTCGTCGTACAGGACGCTGAAGTGCCAGCCCCAGTTGACGGCCGCGAACAGGATCCAGGTCACGACCGGGAACGAGATCGCCTTCAGCACCGGGCTGTGAAGCACCCATAGCAGCCGACGCCGCACCGGCTGACTCGCGGCGCGCAGGGCGAGCGTGATCGGACCGCCGCCCAGGAGCAGCGGCGGCGCGACGAGCATGAGCAGCAGGTGCTGGGTCATGTGGACGCTGAACAGCATCCCCTCGTAGGCCTCGATCGGCGACGACAGCGCGAGGCCGATCGCGGACAGGCCGGCGAGGAAGGACCATGTCCGCGTCCGCGGATGCGGGTTGCGCGGATGCGCGAGGTTCACCGATCGCACCGCCCACAGGTATGCGACCGCGGCCGCCCCGAGCCCGATCACGACGAGCGGGTCGAAGCGCCACGCGAGCAGGACCGCCGGGAACGTGGGTGACGGCGCCGCCTCGCCGTGCGCAAGGACGACGGCCGGCGTGACGGCGAGAAGCGCGATGGCGAGCGCGGGGGCAATGCGACGCATCGGATGCATTCTGGCGCGAAATCGCGGGAACCGACGGTTCGAGCTCGGCGTCCATGCGGCCATGAGACGAATCGTCCCGGGCTCGTTCGCCGTGCTCTCCATCCTCCTCGCGGCCTGCGCCACCTCCGGTCGCTCGCCGGTGGCATCGGGCTCCGATGGAGGTGGCGGCTCCGAGCCGCCGCCGAGCGCAACGGATGGGGGCGGCGAGACGGGAGGGATCGAGCATCCGGCCGGTGCCGACGAGCCGATCCTCGTCGTCGAGGAGACCGGCGGGTTCGCGATGCCGCAGATGATCGCCACGCGCGTCCCGACATTCGCGCTGTACGGGGACGGGCGGGTGATCGTGCAGGGGTTCCAGACGCTCGAGTTCCCAGGCCCGGCGCTGCCGGCGCTCCAGGAGCGAACGATGTCCGAGGGCGGCATCCAGGCCGTGCTCGAGGCAGTCGAGGACACGAACCTCTTCACGGGTGACCTCGAGCTCCGTGGCGCGATGAACGTCATCGCCGACGCGACCGACACGGTCTTCCGCCTCAACGCGAACGGCGACGAGGTGACGGTGGCCGTCTACGGCCTCGGGCTGCTCGACCCAAGCCTCGGCGGGAACTTCGAGAACATCGACCAGGCCGAGATCGACGCGCACGCCGTCCTCAGCCAGCTCCGCGACGCGCTGATGACGATCGACACGTCCGTGCCCGCCGACGCCTGGGAGGCGGAGGGCTGGCAGCCATACGCCCCAAGCGCGTTCAGGCTCTACGTCCGCGACGTCACCGGCGAGCCGGTCGAGGGCGGCGAGCTTCCCGCGATGGTCCGCCAGTGGCCACTCCCAGAGGACGATCCGGCCGCGTTCGGCGACGAGGTCCCGCAGTTCGGCGACGGGACGCGGTGCGGCGTGGTAGAGGGCGAGGTAGCCGAGGCGTGGTTCGTCGAGCTGAGCGCGTCGAACCAGCAGACGATCTGGACCTCGGATGGCGACGATCGCTTTACGGCCCTCGCGCGGCCGCTGTATCCCGGCGATGCGGCAACGTGCGACCAGGAGGTCGCTGCCGGCTGACCGAGCGCGGCGTCCGATGGCGCCGTTCCGACGCCCTTCGCTACAATGCGGCTCGTGTCGCCCGTCAGCCCACCGGTGCGTGCGTGCCTGACGCGCGAGGCCGACGCCCCTTCGGAACGCTGACCTGAGGAGCCCTCGAGATCGAGCCGATTCACGACCCGGCGCCCGGCACCCGCCTGCGGACGATCGCCTGGCGGCTCGCGCCGCTCGCCCTCGTCGTGCTCCTGGCCGGCTGCCTGCTGCCGCCGGCCCCGAAGACCGATGCGGGGCAGGACGTCTTCAACCTGTACCTCATCGTCCTGGCCCTCGCCGCGATCGTCTTCGTCGGCGTCGAGGGCTTCATCCTGTACGCGGTGTTCCGCTACCGGCGCCAGCCCGGCGACGAGGTGCTGCCGGAGCAGCTCCACGGCAACAACACGGTCGAGATCATCTGGACCGCGATCCCCACGGTCATCGTGTTCATCCTCTTCTTCTTCAGCATGCTGACCCTCGGCGAGGTGGAGGCCAGCTCGAACGTCGAGGACGCGACGACCGTCGAGGTCGACGCGTTCCAGTGGCAGTGGACGTTCCGCTATGAGAACGGCGCCGATGTGACCGGCGCCGCGGGGCAGCCGCCCACCCTCGCCCTCCCGGTGGGGGAGCCGGTGCGCCTGATCCTGAACTCGCTCGACGTCAACCACGCGTTCTACGTCCCGGACTTCCTCATCAAGCGCGACGTCATCGACTTCGGCGACGCCCGCGGCCCGAACGAGCTGACGTTCACGATCACCGAGGTGGGCACGTACGCCGGCCAATGCGCGGAGTTCTGCGGCACCGACCATGCCGGCATGGTGTTCGTCGTCGATGCCATGGAGCGCGCGGACTACGAGGCCTACATCGAGGCGCTCGCGTCCGGGAGCCCGCCCCCGGAGCCGCCCAGCGGGGAGTGCGGCACGACCGTCCAGGTCGCCGCGGTCGAGTCGCTGCAGTTCGACACCGACTCGATCGAGGTGCCGGCGGGTGAGGACTTCTGCATCGAGTTCACGAACAACGACACGGTGGTGCACGACATCGGCATCGAGGGGACCGACTTCAACGGCGAGGACGTTCAGCCCGGGGGCTCGATCACCTATGTCGTCCCGGCCATGGAGGCCGGGCTGTACACCTTCTACTGCACGATCCATCCGACGATGTCGGGCGACCTCGTCGTCGGCGAGTAGAGAGCGGAGCGCGCGAGAGCAAGATGGCCACGACGACCCTCGAGCCCCAGGCCGGCGCCCCGTCCGCCTATCGGCGGTCGTGGGTGATCGACTGGCTGACGACCGTCGACCACAAGAAGATCGGGATCCTGTACATCGTCAACAGCTTCCTGTTCTTCTTCGGCGCGGGGATCCTCGCTCTCCTCGTGCGCAGCGAGCTGGCCGTCCCCGGCCTCCAGATCCTGGACCAGGACACGTTCAACCAGGCGTTCACGATGCACGGGACGATCATGCTGTTCCTGTTCATCATCCCGGTGCTGTCCGGCTTCGCGAACTACATCGTGCCGCTCCAGCTCGGCGCGCCGGACATGGCGTTCCCGCGCATCAACGCTTTGAGCTTCTGGCTGCTGCCGCTGGGCGGCCTGCTGATGTTCAGCGGCTACCTCTTCGGCGGCGCCGCCGCCGAGGGCTGGACGTCGTACACCCCGCTCGCGAACCGCGCGGAGAGCCCCGGGACCGACCTGTGGATCATCGGCCTCACCCTCGTCGGGACCGCCTCGATCCTCGGCGCGGTGAACTTCATCACCACGATCTTCAAGATGCGGGCGCCGGGCATGACGCTGTTCCGGATGCCGATCTTCGTGTGGACCGTCCTCGTCACGGCCGTCCTCATCCTGCTGGCCACGCCGGTGCTGACGGCCGGGCTCATCGCGCTCTTCATCGATCGCAACTACGGCGGATCGTTCTTCGACCCGCAGGCCGGCGGCAACCCGATCCTGTGGCAGCACATCTTCTGGTTCTTCGGCCACCCGGAGGTCTACATCGTCATCCTGCCGGCGATGGGCGTGGTGAGCGAGGTGCTGCCCGTCTTCAGCCGTAAGCCGCTCTTCGGCTACAAGGCGTTCGTGTTCGCCACGATCGGCATCGGCCTGCTGAGCTGGACGGTGTGGGCGCACCACATGTTCACCACCGGATCGGTCTTCCTGCCGTTCTTCAGCTTCATGACCGCGCTCATCGCGATCCCGACCGGGATCAAGATGTTCAACTGGCTGGGCACGCTGTACAAGGGCAAGATCTCGCTGACGACGGCGATGCTGTTCGCCCTCGGCTTCATCGCGATGTTCCTCATCGGCGGGATCAGCGGCGTCATGCTCGCCTCGCCGCCGATCGACTTCCACGTCCAGGACACGTACTTCGTGGTCGCGCACCTGCACTACGTGTTCTTCGGCGGCGCGGTGTTCGGCGTCTTCGCGGCGGCGTACTACTGGTTCCCGAAGATGACCGGCCGGATGCTGAACGAGCCGCTGGGCAAGGTCCACTTCTGGCTCCACTTCATCGGCTTCAACCTCGCCTTCTTCCCGATGCACCAGCTCGGACTCTCCGGCATGCCGCGCCGGATCAGCGACTACAGCCCGGATGCCGGCTGGACGTACCTGAACATCGTGTCGACCGTCGGCGCGTTCATGATCGCGGTGAGCGTGATCCCGTTCCTGATCAACGTCGTCGCCTCGCTCATCAACGGCGAGCCGGCCGGCGACGACCCATGGGAGGGCAACACGCTCGAGTGGGCGACGACGAGCCCGCCGCCGCCGTACAACTTCGACCGCCTGCCGCCGGTCCACTCCGAGCGGCCGCTGTTCTTCCTCACGCACGGGCACGGGCATGCCGCCGAACATCCGGACGATCTCGAGGAGCACGAGGGGGACGACGTGCAGCAGCGGGGTGGCCTGGTATGACCGCGCAGACGGCGTCCGCCCAGCCCGCCGGCGAGGGCCACGAGCCGATCGTCACGCACGCGACGGGCATGGCGATCCCGATGGTCGGGATGCTCCTGTTCATCGCCAGCGAGGTGATGTTCTTCGGCGGCCTGTTCGCGACCTACTTCAACGCGAGGGCGGCGGTCGGTCCCGAGAGCTGGCACCCGCCGGCGGGCGGCCACCTCGACTTCCAGCTCGCCGCGGTCCTGACCGTCATCCTCGTGGCGTCGAGCTTCACGATGCAGTTCGGCGTCTTCGCGATCCGCCGCGGCGATACCGGCAAGCTGCGGCTGTGGACGGCGATCACGCTCGGCCTCGGGCTGCTCTTCCTCGCCGGCCAGCTGTACGACTACAGCCAGCTCGGCTTCGGGATCGCGGACGGCCCGTTCGGGACGGTGTTCTACACGCTCACCGGCTTCCACGGAGCACACGTCTTCGGCGGGGCGGTGGGCCTCACGATCCTGCTCGCGCGCGCCCTGCAGGGCCAGTTCAGCGCGCGGAACCATGTCGCTGTCGAGGCGGTCAGCATCTACTGGCACTTCGTCGACGTCGTCTGGATCGCCGTGTTCAGCACGATCTACCTGCTCGGCTAGGCGCTGACGATGAACGACACGACCATCGGCTTCCTCATCGTCGGCGGCGGGATGCTCGTCGTCCTCGGTGTCGTGTTCGCCGTCTCATCGCGGCGCGGCCCCGCGCGTCCGCGACCGACGCCGCCGGAAGGCGTGCACCTGCCGCCCGGAAGCTTCCTGCCGATCGTCCTCTCGATCGGCGGGGCGCTCATGGGCGCCGGGCTCGCGTTCCGCTCGGAAGACCAGCTGGCGAACCCGTTCCTGGCGATTCCCGGCCTCGTGATCTTCGTGCTCGGGATCGTCTGGTGGGTCGTCGCCGCGAACCGCGAGTGGCACGAAGTGGACGGCGGCGGACACGGGTCCCATGCACCGCACGACGACCAGGCCGCGTCCAACTGACCCTCGATGACCACCGGCGCCCGCGGTCCCGATCTGCGGCGCCTGCCGCGGAGGGTCCTCCTCGTCGCCGCCGTCCTGCCGCTGCTCCTGCTCGGCGTCCTGGGTGTCGCCATCCTCGTGCGCGGCCCGTCGACCACCCCGACGACGATCGGCAGCATGGCGCCGGGCTTCGACCTCGTCGACCTCGACGGCAACCGGGTGCGACTGGCCGACCTGCGCGGCCACCCGGTGATCGTCAACTTCTGGGCATCGTGGTGCGGGCCGTGCGTCGAGGAGTTCCCGCTCCTGCGGGAGGTCGCCGAGGAGCACATCGACGACGGCCTGGTGATCGTCGGGATCGTGTACCAGGACCGGCTCGAGTCGGCCCGATCCTTCATGGCGCGCAACGGCGGGACGTGGGCTGCCGCGATGGATCCGGACAGTCGGGTGGCGGAGGCGTATAAGATCTTCGCGCCGCCCGAGACCTACTTCATCGGGCGTGACGGGCGAATCGTCGCTCGCCACATCGGCCAGTTCACCGCCGACTCGCTCGACGACAAGGTGGCTGCGATCATGGAGGGCGAATGAGCATGGACACGAATCTCCCCGCCACGCGCCCGGAGATGCCGCTCGCGGAGCTCGACGAGACGGCGGCCGCGGAGCCGCTGCCCCGCCGTCAGCCGCTCAGCGTCGCCTTCCTGCCGCTGGCCCTCGTCGCCTTCATCCTGCTGGCGTTCGCTCTCGCCACCTGGACCTTCCTGGCCGCAGGGGGCTAACGCTCAGGCCGCGGGGACGGGACCCGTCCCGGGTCGGATCGAGTCGAGCGCCGCGCGCACGAGCTCGGCCGGGGATCCGTACAGCCGGGCCAGGTCGGCCGCCAGCAGCACCAGGATTCCGACCTCGACGGCCTTCGCCACCCAGCCGAGGGTGAAGTACGGGCCGATGACCAGGTACGCCACGATCGTCAGCGTCGTGTACGCCGCGAGGCCCAGCCTCGGCACCCACGCGAAGCGACGCAGGAACGGATGCGGGAGCGCGGTGGCCACGATCGCGACCGCCAGCGCCGCGTAGCCCAGGGCGTTGAGCATGAACAGCGTCCCGCCCAGGGTGGAGTGGATGTAGGCGGTGATCAGCGTCAGATCGACGATCGCGACGGTCAGGCCCACCGCCAGCGCCGCGCTCGTGCGGACGTGCTGCGTCGTTCCAGGCATCGGTCCGGTCTCCGAATATGTGCTACTTGCTATGAGCAAGTATAACCGTGCCGGATGACCCACGCAAGGAATGAATGTCCCGGGCCGGCCGGGACCGAGCCGGGAGGAATCGGTCTCAGGATCGGGCGCCGATGGCGCTGCCGGGAGCGGGATATCGGCGCTCGACGTAGTCGTCGAGGATCGCGAGGAAGCGCGGGACGATGTCGTCGCCACGCAGCGTCTCCGTCTTCTCGCCGTCGACGAACACCGGGGCCACCGGCTCCTCGAACGTGCCCGGGAGGCTGATCCCGATGTCCGCGTGCTTCGACTCCCCAGGGCCGTTGACGACGCAGCCCATGACCGCGACCCGCAGCTCTTCGACGCCCGGATGCGCCTCGCGCCAGCGCGGCATCTGCTCGACGAGGTAGTCCTGGATGTCCCGGGCCATCTCCTGGAAGAAGGTGCTCGTCGTCCGGCCGCAGCCGGGGCAGGCCGACACCTGGGGCAGGAACGAGCGGAGGCCCATCGACTGCAGCACCTGCTGCGCGACCTGCACCTCCTGGGTCCGGTCGCCGCCCGGCTCCGGGGTCAGGCTGACGCGGATCGTGTCGCCGATCCCGCGCTGGAGCAGGACAGCGAGGCCGGCGGTCGACGCGATGATGCCCTTGGCACCCATGCCGGCCTCGGTCAGGCCGAGGTGGAGCGGGTAGTCGCAGCGCTCCGCGAGCCGGGCGTAGACCTCGACGAGGTCCGGGACCCCGGACACCTTGGCCGACAGGATGATCCGGTCGTGCGCGAGCCCGGTCTCCTCGGCGAGGCGAGCCGACCGCAGCGCGGACTCGATCATCGCCTCGATCATCACCTCGCGGCTGTCGCGCGGATCCGGCGACGCGGCGTTCGCGTCCATCATCTCGGTCAGCAGCTGCTGGTCGAGCGAGCCCCAGTTGACGCCGATCCGAACCGGCACCCGGTTGGCGATCGCGACCTCGATGATCTGGGCGAACTGCTCGTCCCGGCGCTTCGTGCCGACGTTGCCCGGGTTGATGCGGTACTTCGCCAGGGCGGCGGCCGCCTCCGGGTACTTCGTGAGCAGCAGATGCCCGTTGTAGTGGAAGTCCCCGATGAGGGGCACGCCAACTCCCAGCGCGTCCAGCTTCGCGCGGATGACGGGCACGGCCTGCGCGGCCGCGTCGTTGTTGACCGTGATCCGCACGAGCTCGGAGCCGGCGTGGGCGAGCTGCGCGACCTGGATGGCGGTGGCGTCCGCATCGGCGGTGTCGGTGTTCGTCATCGACTGAACGACGACCGGATGGGCCGACCCGACCGGGACGCCGCCCACCAGCACGGTCGGCGTCTCGCGCCGTGGGGGTACGCTCATCGATGATCATGGTAGAGCGCGGCCCATTCGTCGGCACCTCGCATGCAGGGGGCGCGGCGTGACCGCGCCCGACTCGACCCGCCCGCGACGCCACGTCTGGATCGTCGAGGATGAGCCGGCCGCGGCGACGCTCGCGGCCGAGCTGTGCGAGGGCTGGGGGGCGGGCGTGTCGGTCTTTCGCGCGCCGCTGCCGTTCCTCGCGGCGCTCCGCGACGATGCGCGGCCGACGGCCGTCATCCTCGACTGGCGCCTCGAGCACGAGCTGAGCGCGGCGCTGTTCCTGGCGACGCGACATCGATACCCCGATCTGCCGGTCATCTACTGGACGGGCCAGACGAGCGGAGGGCTCCCCGCGATGATCACCGACGACGAGCACACGACCGTGGTCGACAAGGCCGGCGGCACCGAGCCGTTCGAACGCGCCCTCGACTGGGCCGCGGGCTCGAAGCCCGGGGAGACGGTGCGCTAGGCGCGCCCGAGCGCCAGGACCGCGTTCATCCCGCCGAACCCGAACGAGTTCGTCACCGCAACGTCGATACGCCCGCGTCGAGCCTCGGCGAGGACGTCGAGATCGATCGCGGGGTCCAGCGTCCGCAGGTTGCAGGTTCCCGGCAGGATCTCTCGCTGGAGGGCCATGGCGGTGATCGCGGCCTCGACCGCGCCGGACGCGCCGAGGGCGTGTCCGTACAGGCCCTTCGTCCCGGACACCGCGACCCCGTCGGCGTCGTCCCCGAGCGCGGCACGGATCGCGCGTGCCTCGGCCGGCTCGTTGAGCGGCGTGCTCGAGCCGTGAGCATTGACGTATCCGACCCGATCCGGGGTCAGCCCGGCGTCGCCGAGGGCGTCGCGGATCGCGCGACCGGCGTCTCGCCCGTCCGGCCGCGGCGCCGTCATGTGGTACGCGTCGTTGCTCGCGCCGAAGCCGAGGACCTCCGCGATCGGGGTCGCGCCGCGACCGCGCGCCGCCTCGAGCTCCTCGAGGACGAGGATCGCCGCCGCCTCGCCCATGACGAAGCCGTCGCGATCCCGGTCGAACGGCCGCGAGGCGCCCGCCGGGTCGTCGTTGCGGTTGGAGAGCACGCGGATGAGCGCGAAGGCGCCGAAGGTCAGCGGCGCGAGCGGTGCCTCGGCGCCGCCGGCGAGCGCGAGGTCCACGGTCCCGTCGCGGACGGCGTGGAACGCCTGGCCGATCGCCATCGCCCCCGACGCGCACGAGTTCGCGTTGCCGACCGATGGGCCGGTGAGGCCCAGGTCGAGCGCGACGTTGCTCGCGCCGGCGCCCCCGAAGACGGCGAGCGCCAGGGTCGGCGAGACGCCGTGCGTCCCGCGCGCGACGTAGCCCGCGTGCTGCTCCTCGCCGTACGCCACCCCGCCGAGGGCTGAGCCGATCCAGACGCCGGTCCGCGACGCGACGCCGTCAGGGAGCGGCAGGCCGGCGTGCTCGACCGCGAGTCGCGCCGCGGTGACGCTCAGGGCGCTGAAGCGGTCGAGGCGGCGCGCGCGCTTCGGATCGAGGTGGCTGGCCGGGTCGAAGTCGTCGATCTGCGCGGCGATGCGCGACGGGAAGGGGGTCGGGTCGAAGCGATCGATCGTGCGCACCGCCGACCGATTGGCGAGCACGCCGCTCCACAGTCCCTCGGCGCCGGTGCCGATCGGCGTGACCGCACCGATCCCGGTGACGACGACGCGGCGCCCGCTCACGGGCCGACGGCCTCCGCGAGCTCCTTGACCCGGCGCAGGGTCCGTCCCGCGATCGCGTCGATGAACTGCGGGCCGATGACGCGCCTGGCCGCGAAGTCGCCGATCAGCGGCCAGCCGAGCTCGAGGTCGTGCTCGATGCTCACGTCGAGGCCGTCGCCGCGCTCCTCGAACCGCCACGCCACCGCCATCCCGCGGGTGACGCCACCGGTGTGCACGAACTCGATGCGACGCTCCTCGGGGAGTGGGCGCTGGATCGCGCGCCAGCGCACCGGGATCGGCCCGCGGCGCGCACCCATCTCGAAGTGGCGGTCGGCCGCGTCGGGGACGCGGCGCACGTAGCGATAGTGGGGGAGCAGCTCCGGCCAGCGCTCGACGTCGGCCGCGAGCGCGAAGACGCGCTCGAACGGGGCGTGCATCAGCTGGTGGATCCGGGTCCTCACGGCCCGACGACCTCGAGGATCGCGCGCGGCGCCAGCGCATCGGTCGCCGGACGGCAGTCCCCCAGCGCGGAGCCGAGGCGCAGGGCCGCATGCGGCCGTGCGTCCAGACGGTCGAGGGCGTGCTCGAGCAGTGGCGGCACGGCGAGGAAGCCCTGGACGAGCCAGCTGAGCGCCGACTTCGCCGCGAACGCCGCGCGCCGCTCGCGGCGGTAGGCGCCGCTCACGTCGCCGCCGCGCACGATCGCGTCGGCGGCGGCGCGCGCCGACCGGAGCGCGCGGTGGATCCCCTCGCCGGTGAACGGGTCGACGAACCCGGCGGCGTCCCCGACGAGCAGCCAGCCCGGACCCGCGACGTCGGCCACGCGATGGCCGATCGGCGAGGCGCCGCGGATCGGGGTCAGGCGCTCGCGCCCGTCCAGCCGGCCGGCGACCGCCGGCAGCCCGGCGATCGCCGCATCGAAGCGCTCGCCCGCCGGGGCGCGGCCGTCCATCGGCAGGGCCATCCCGACGTTCAGCTGCCCGCCGGGAAGGGGGGCGAGCCC
This sequence comes from uncultured bacterium, assembly GCA_965652075.1. Classification (GTDB taxonomy): domain Bacteria; phylum Chloroflexota; class Limnocylindria; order QHBO01; family QHBO01; genus JACDBZ01. The sequence continues at coordinate 45,426 of CBFGTN010000002.1, read as the reverse complement.
GACGTAGTAGCCGCGTCCGACGTGCATCTCGCCATGGTCGGCGAGGTCCGGGTCGCCGTCGTAGTGCGCCACGAGGCCGAGCCGGCGCGGGAAGCGGACCGGGCGCTCCACCCCCGTCAGTCGCGCGACGGTCGATCGGACGCCGTCGGCGCCGACGACGAGGCCCACGGCGATGCGCCGTCGCCGCCCGTCGCTGGAGCGCGCGGTGACACTCGTCACGCGCCCGCCCTCCACGTCGAGCCCGACGAGCCGCGTGCCCTCGACCAGCTCGGCGCCGGCGCCTTCGGCGTGGGCCGCCAGCAGGGCGTCGAAGCGCGTGCGATCGAGGCCCCATGCGGTTCGCGGGCCTCGCCGGTCGGCGTAGCTGATCATCGCGCTCCGCTGCCCGGCGACGAGCCGCATCCCGGACAGCGCGATCGCGTCGGCCTGCCATGCGCCCGGTTCGAGACCGATCCGCGCGAGCTCCTCCACGATCCGTGGGCTCGCGTACTCGGCGCACGCCTTCGGCCGCGGATGGCGCGCCGCCTCCAGGACGATGACACGCGCGCCGGAGCGAGCGAGCCCGGCGGCGAGGGCCGCGCCCGCCGGCCCGGCTCCCGCGATCAGGACGTCGCAGCTCGTCATCACGCGGCCGCGGTCGCGACGCGGGGAAGCCACGCGGCGGAGCGCCAGCGGACCGTCAGTCCGGCATCCGCCAGCAGCCGATCCAGCTCGGCGACGGTGTATGCGTTGCGAGCCGAGATCATGCCGTCCGTGCGCGTGACGGAGCTGCGACCGAGGGCCCGCACCGACACCCACGTCGCCGCGAGCGGCAGGAGCCCTCGTCGGAGGTCGTTGACGACGACCCCGTGCCGGCTGACGCGACCGAGCTCGCGCAGGGCCGTCACCGCGGCAGTCGGGGCGAGGTGATGGAGCACGAGGGAGCAGTGGGCGACGTCGACCGAGCCGTCCCCGAATGGCAGGGCCAGGATGTCGCCCTCGACCACCTCGATGCCCGGCGCGCCCGACAGCCTCGCGCTCGCGACGGCGAGGACCTGCGGGTTCACGTCGGTCGCCACGACCCGCCAGCCGCGACGGGCGAAGGCAATCGGCATGTCGCCGGATCCGGTTCCCACGTCGAGGATACGAGCCGGGTTGCGACCGCCCATCAATCGTTCGATGGCGCGAACGCTGGCATCGGTCCCGCCCGGGAGGCGGTTCAGCCTGGCGAGGTCGTCGAGGTTGGCCTCGACCTCGTCGGGCGACAGGCGGCCGGAGTCGAGCAGCTCGGCCGCATCGGTCCGAGCGCCGAGCGCCAACGGGCGGCGCTTGCCGATGGCCATCTTCGGGCGGCTCCTCGTTCGGAGAGGCAATCTTCGGGGTCGAAGGCCGAATCCGCAACGCGAGGCGGGACGTCCGCGGCCGGGCCCGGCGGTAGACTGATGCCGAGATGACCGCCACCGTCCCACCGGGCGCGGGTACGCCCGACGCCTCGAACGCCGAACGCACCGATACCGCCCGTCGCAAGGTCGCGATCATCGGATCCGGCCCCGCAGGGCTCACCGCCGCGATCTACGCGGGTCGCGCGAACCTCGAGCCGCTCGTGATCGCCGGCAACGTGCCGATGGGCCAGCTGATGATCACCTCCGACGTCGAGAACTATCCCGGCTTCCCCGACGGCATCCAGGGACCGGAGCTCATGCAGAAGTTCCGCGACCAGGCGGAGCGGTTCGGAGCGACGATCCTCGACCGCGACGCGACGCGGGTCGACTTCTCCGCGCGCCCGTTCGGGATCTGGGTCGGCGACGACGAGTACCGCGCCGATTCCGTGATCGTGGCCACCGGCGCATCCGCCCTGTGGCTCGGCCTGCCGTCCGAGGAGGAGTTTCGCGGGCGCGGCGTGAGCGCGTGCGCAACGTGCGACGGGTTCTTCTTCCGCGGTCGCGAGGTCGCCGTCGTCGGCGGAGGCGACACGGCGCTCGAGGAGGCGACGTTCCTCACCCGGTTCGCCGACAAGGTCACGATGCTCGTGCGCCGCGGCGAGTTCCGCGGCAGCAAGATCATGCAGGACCGCGCGTTGAACCACCCGAAGATCGAGGTCCTCTGGAACAAGGAGGTGACCGAGGTCCGCGGCGAGATGACGGTCAGCGCGCTGACGCTGCGCGACACGGCGACCGGCGACGAGAGCGAGCTCGGCGTGCAGGGCATGTTCGTCGCGATCGGCTACAAGCCGAACACCGACCTCTTCGTCGACCAGCTCGACATCGGCCCCGGTGGCTACCTCGAGATCGTCGGCGAGGCCGGGTCGAGAGTCGAGGGCGTCTTCATCGCCGGCGACGTCCACGACCACCACTACCGCCAGGCCGTGACCGCCGCCGGGGACGGCTGCAAGGCGGCGATCGACGCGGAGCGCTGGCTCGCGTCGGTCGGCGAGACCGAGGCGTCGACCGCCACGAATTGGTAGCCCGCCGCCCTGACCGTCTCGGGGATCGTTCACTAGACTAACGATCCCCACCCGAAGGAGACCGATCGACCGATGGCCGCCCGCTCGCCGCGCCCGGAAGACCTCTACGACCTCAGGGTCCCGACCGACCTCGACCTCTCGCCGGATGGGCGCTTCGTCGCCTTCGCCGTCAAGAGCGTGGCCCCCGGCAAGGATGGCTACCGCACGTCGCTGTGGGTCGCGCCGGCGGACGGGAGCAGCCCGGCCCGTCAGCTGACCGTCGGCAGCAGGAACGACACGACGCCGCGGTGGTCGCCGGACGGCCGGCGGATCGCGTTCCTCTCCGATCGCGCGGCGGTGCTCCAGGCCGGTGGAGGCGGCGCGAAGCCCGGCAAGGCCGAGGCGCCGAAGGAGGGCGGCACCCAGGTCTGGGTCCTGCCCTTCTCCGACGGCGGCGAGGCGCGCCAGCTCACCGACCTGCCGAAGGACGTCGACGGGATCGCGTGGTCGCCCGATGGCCGGCGCCTCGCGGTCGTCAGCACGGCCGAGTCCGCCGAGCCCGAGCGAACGCCGGAGCGCAAGCCCGAGGACGGGCCGGCGCCCGACACCCGGCTGATCGACACGCTCGGGTACCAGTTCAATGGCGCCGGTTTCGTCAACGAGCGCTTCACCCGCCTGTGGCTCGTTGACGCCGAGTCGGGCTCGGCCGAGCTCCTGACGCGCGGCCGGAACCACGACCGCGATCCGCAGTGGTCGCCGGATGGCCGCCAGATCGCGTTCGTGTCGGATCGCCATCCGAATCCCGATCTCGGCTGGCGGACCGACATCTACCTGGTCGATGCGCGCGGCGGGGCGGTCCGACAGCTCTCGACCGGCCGCGGCAAGCAGGGCTGGGGTGCGCCGGCGTGGTCACCCGACGGGCGCTGGGTGGCGGCGATCGGGAGTCGCGACTGGAAGCGCGGAGAGCTCGACCAGTCATCGGTCTGGCGCTTCCGCGTCCGGGACGGCCTGGACCAGAACCTCATCGAGGCCTCGGACCTCGACGCTGCCGGCAACATGAACAGCGACCTCATCGGCGGCGCTCCGGCGCGCCTGCACTGGATGGGGAACGGCCGCTGGATCGTGTTCGGGGCACCGGTCGACGGGTCGTTCGAGCTCTGGCGGGTCGAGGTCGAGGGCGGCCGGCTCGAGCGGCTGACCGGCGATCGGCAGTACCTCTCGCGAACCGCGCTCGTCCCCCTCCCGCGCGGCGGCGCCCGGGTCGCCGCGTCGCGTGCGACCGCGACTCGCGCGCCGGAGGTCGTCGTCGGCGACGTGCCCGGGCGCCCGATGACCGGCAACGAGCGCGTCGAGCTGCGCGAGGTGAGCGACCTGATGCGGGCGTGGGCGGACGTCCGGCTCGTCGAGCCGGTCGAGCGCTGGCACGAGGTCGACGGCCGGCGGATCCAGGGCTGGTTCATCCAGGCTCCGGCCAGCACGAAGCGCGAGCCGGCCCCGGTCGTGCTCGAGATCCACGGCGGACCGGCCACGCTCTACGGCTGGTCGCTGATGTGGGAGTGGCAGCAGCTCGCCGCCTCCGGCATCAGCGTCTACGCCTGCAACCCGCGCGGATCGCAGGGATACGGCCAGGCGTTTCTCACGGCGAACGTGCGCGACTGGGGCGATGGCCCGATGTCGGATGTCATGGGCGGCCTGGACAGCCTGATCGCCGACGGGCTCGTCGACGGCGATCGCATGGGGGTGACCGGCGGGTCGTACGGCGGCTACCTGACATCGTGGATCGTCGGCCACACCGACCGCTTCAAGGCGGCGGTCACGTGCCGATCCGTGAACGACATGATCAGCCAGATGCTGTCCGGCGACATCGGGGGACCGACCTTCGGGCTGCACGAGTACGGCGTTCACCCGTGGCAGGACTGGGACCTCTACCACCGCCACTCCCCGCTGACGTACGCGACGGAGGTGACGACGCCGCTCCTCATCCAGCATGCCGAGAAGGACCTGCGCTGCACGGTCACGCAGGCGGAGGAGCTGTTCGCGGTCCTGCGCTCGCTGCGCAAGACGGTCCGGCTCATGCGCACGCCGGACGAGTCGCACGAGCTGACGCGGTCGGGCACGCCGTTCCGCCGCGTCGACAACCTGCGGCTGATCGACGAGTGGTTCCGCCACTTCCTCGTCGACGGCCGGACGCGCCTGCCGAGGATCGACCCGAACCGCGGCTAGGCGCCGGCGGATCGGCGGGCACTACACTCGCCCGATGGCCACCGACCTCGAGGCCGAGCTCACCGCCGCCTACGGCTTCGACGCTCCCGGCGTGACGTTCGGCGCCGCGATGCGCGGCGACGAGGCGCTCCCGGCGGTCAAGGTCCGCGTGCCGCTGGCGATGATGAACCGCCACGGCCTCGTGGCCGGCGCGACCGGTACCGGCAAGACGAAGACGCTCCAGGTCCTCGCCGAGCAGCTCTCGGACGCTGGCGTGCCGGTCTTCATCAGCGACATCAAGGGCGATATCAGCGGGCTCGCCGCCCCGGCCGAGCTCAACGACAAGCTGGCCGAGCGAGCGCGCGCCACCGGATCGGACGGATACGCGCCGAAGGCCGTTCCCGTCGAGTTCCTGACGCTCGACCGGCAGGGCAAGGGCGTGCGCCTTCGCGCATCGGTCTCGTCGTTCGGGCCGATCCTCCTCGCCAAGGTGCTCGACCTGAACGACACCCAGCAGTCGGTCCTGGCCCTCGTCTTCAAGTACGCCGACGACAAGCAGCTGCCGCTCGTCAATCTCGAGGACCTGCGGGCGCTCGTGAACCACCTGAACTCCGATGCCGGCAAGGCCGAGATGGCCGAGTACGGCGGCATCGCGACCGCCACCGCCGGCGTGATCATCCGCAAGATCGTCGAGCTCGAGCAGCAGGAGGCCGATGCGTTCTTCGGCGCGCCCGAGTTCGAGGTGGAGGACTTCCTGCGCCTGACCGATGACGGCCGCGGGATCGTCAGCGTCCTCGAGCTGGCCGACATGCAGGACCGCCCCGCGCTGTTCAGCACCTTCATGATGTGGCTGCTCGCGAGCCTGTACGAGTCGCTCCCGGAGATCGGCGATCCGGAGAAGCCGAAGCTCGTGTTCTTCTTCGACGAGGCGCACCTCCTGTTCCGCGACGCGAACGAGACGTTCATGCAGCAGATCGAGCTCGTGGCGCGCCTCATCCGCTCGAAGGGCGTCGGCGTCTTCTTCGTCACCCACGCGCCGTCCGACGTCCCCGCCGAGGTCCTCGGCCAGCTCGGCAACCGCGTCCAGCACGCGCTGCGCGCGTTCACGCCCGACGACCTGAAGGTCGTGAAGGCGACCGCCGACACGTTCCCGACGACGGAGCACTACGACGTCGAGGAGGAGCTCACCGCGCTCGGGACCGGAGAGGCGCTGATCACAGCGCTCGACCTCAAGGGCCGGCCGCTGCCGACCGCGAGGACGATGATGCGCCCGCCGATGTCGCTCATGGCGCAGGTCCCGCCACAGGTCGTGGACGCGGTCGTCGGCGCGTCGTCGATCGTGGCGACCTACGCCACGGACAGCGATCCGGAGTCCGCCAAGGAGCTGCTCGCCGCGCGCATGGCCAGGGCCACGGAGGCCGCCGGCGAGCCGATGGCGGGGGTCGAGGATCCCGAGTCGCCCGCCGAGCGAAAGATGCGGCCGACGCGAGCGCCCGAGCGTGGCGTCGACTGGGGGGACGTGGCGCAGGAGGGGGCGCGCATCGCGCGCTCCGGGACCTTCAACACGATCCTCCGCAGCATCCTGGGCGTCCTCACCAAGCGCCGCTGAGCGCGCGCCGTGGGGGCTGACACGCCCGGTACACTCAAGCTGGCCGGACTGACCGCGGTGCCCGCGCGTCGGCCGACGGCCGAACCAGTCAGTGGGATGTTGGAGGTGATGGCGTGCGCGCATTCATCGTCAAGCTCGAGAATCGGCCCGGGACGCTCGCTGCGCTCAGCGAGGCCCTGGGAGAGCGCGGCATCAACATCAGCGGCCTCGCCGGCACGACGTGGGACGGGGAGGGCGCGATCGCGCTGATCACGAACGACGACGCCGGCGCCCGCGCGGTGCTCGAGGATCGCGACCTCGCCTATCGCGACTGCGAGGTCGTCTCGGCGGGCCTCGAGGACAAGCCGGGCTCACTGGCGGTTGCCGCCCGACGTCTCGCGGATCGGGGCGTGAACGTCGAGCTCGTCATGCCAACCGGCGTGCAGGGCACGCGGATCACCGTCGCCTTCGGGGTCGACGATCCGGCTGGAGCCCGCGAGGCCCTCGGCGAGATGGCGGCAACGGGGTCGCAGCCGATCTAGGTCGCGCGCAGCAGGTCCACCGCCAGGTCGGGCACGTCCGTCACGAACCCCCACAGGCCGGTGCCGGCGAGGAGCCGCATCCGGTCCGGCTCGTTGACGACGTAGCAGCCCATCTCGAGGCCGAGCGTCTTTGCCTGTGCCAGGCGCGGCATCGGATCGTCGCCAAGGTCGCGCTCCCAGGGATGCACCGCCCCATGCCCGCGCCCGGCCGCCCAGGCGATGGCCAGGTCGAAGTCCTGGCCGGGCGCGAGCAGGTAGCCGGTCCGCAGGCCGGGATCGAGCTCGCGGACCCGGTCGATCGACGCCTCGTCGAAGCTGATCGCGGAGAGGCGTCCGTCCGCCCGCGCCGGGTGGTCGGCGACGGCCTTGACGACGGCATCGGCGGCGGCGCGCGCCTTGATCTCGATCACGAGGCCCGCCGAGTCGGGGAGCCAGTCGAGGACCTCCGGCAACGCCGGCACCCGGAGCCCCTGGCCGGCGAACGACGGTTCGTCGTCGCCCGTTCGCCTGAAGCGGGCGCCGGCATCGGCCGCCCGGATGTCGTCCATCGTCAGGTCCGCAACCGGCCCGCCGCGGTCCGTCGTGCGGTCGAGCGTGTCGTCGTGGATGACCGCCAGCTGCCCGTCGGAGGTGAGGTGAACGTCGAGCTCGATCGCGTCCGCGCCGTCCGCAAGGCCGAGCCGGAACGCCTCCATCGTGTTCTCCGGGGCACGGGCCGACGCCCCGCGGTGCGCGACGATGAGGGTCATGCCGCCATGCCCTCGACCAGCGCCTCGGCGGCGGCGTCCTCGTTGTCCGGCGAGCCCTCGGGAACGCCGCGCAGGATCGCGACGCCGATGACGAGCAGGACGAGCAGCGAGCCGATCGCGACCTGGTACGCGCCCGGGTCCATCGTATCGAGCAGGCTCGAGACGATCGCGCCGTACAGGATCGGTCCGACGACGGCGCTGAACTTCCCGACGAGCCCGTAGAGGCCGAACATCTCGCCCACGCGCTGCGGCGGCGCCAGGCGGAGGAGCATGAGCCGGTCGACGACGCCGACGCCGCCGAGCCCGGCGCCGAGCAGCGCACCGGCAATCAGGAAGGGAACGGTCGACAGGAACAGCGTGAGGATCACGAGCCCGACCGCCCACGTGCCGAGCACCGCGAACAGCGTTCGCCGCGGACCCCAGCGATCGGCCACAAAGCCCCAGCCGAAGCTCGCGATGACCGCGACGACCGTCAGGACGAGGAGGACCTGGAGCGCCTGCGCCTCGGTGAAGCCGACCGCGAACACCGCGAACGCGCTCATCACCGCGATCGCGGTGTTGACCGGGTCCGTGTAGAAGAACCGCGCGACGATGAAGCGCAGCAGGCCCGGGGTCTCGCGCGCGGTGCGGATCGTCTGGGCCAGCTGCGACCACGAGCGGGCCGCATCTGCCGCGCTGAAGCTGCCGCGGGCGCGGGCCTGCTCGCGGACGACGAGGAACAGCGGCGCCGCGAAGACCGCGAACAGCCCGGCGACGAGAGCGAACGTCGCCGAGGTCGATTCGCCGTCCGCATCGGTGCTGACGCCGGCGAGCAGGAGCACGCCGACGAGCAGGGTGCCGCAGTAGCCGAGCGCGACGCCGATCCCGGACAGGCGGCCGCGAGCGATCGGCTTGGCGACGTCGGGGAGCAGGGCGTCGTAGTAGATGAGCGCGGCCTGGTATGCGAAATTCGCCACCGCGAAGGCGACGAGGCCCAGCGTGACGTCGACGAACCCGATGATCGCCGTGCCGATGACGCAGGCGGCGGTGAAGAAGGCGAGGAACGGCTTGCGGCGTCCGACACGATCGCTCATCGCGCCCAGGATCGGCGACACCGCCGCATTCAGGAGCACGGACGCACTCACGGCCGCGGTGAACCAGAACGTGCCGTCGTCCTCGCCGAGGAAGCGGATCGCCCACAGGCTCATCGCGAAGCTCACGATCGCGAAGCTGAAGATCGTGTTCGCGAAGTCGTACAGGGCCCAGGCGAGCGCCTCGACCGAGCTGCCCGTGCGCGCGAGCCCGCCGAGCCCGCGCCACCACGTCGCCGGTGCCAGGACCGTCATCGGCCCGGATGATACGCGGGGACCTAGCGGCGCATCACCGGATCGAGGATCGCGTTCACCGAGCGCTGGACGAGGTCGGCGTCGAAGCGGTCGCCGTTCTCGGCGTGATGCGCGATCACGCCGTCCAGGAGCATGGCGGTCGCCAGGCTGAGCTCATCGACGCCGACGTCGGCCGAGATCTCGCCTCGGGCCATCGCCTCGCGCAGGAACATCGCGGCGAACGAGCGGATCTGGTCGCAACGGCGGCGCAGGACGTCCCGCAGCGCGGGCCGAACGTCCGCCTCCGCCCAGCCGGTGGTGACGATCGCGCCCCACCCCTCCGCCTCGAGGCTCTCGACGAAGTGCGCGACGGCGGCGGCGACGCGTTCACGCGGGTCGGCGATCGTGCCGAGGTGCGCGGCCAGCTCGTCCAGCTGCGCCTGCGTCACGCCCTCGCACATCGCGAGGTACAGCTCTTCCTTGCTGTCGAAGTACCGATACAGCAGGCCGACGCTCACGTCGGCCTCGGCGGCGATGGCAGGCATCGTCGTGCCGCGATATCCTCCGGCCAGCATGGCCCGATACGCGCCGTCGAGCATGCGCTGGCGCATCTCGGTGGCGTGAGCGGGGCTCGTGCGTGGCAACGGGTGCGACCTCAGATAGTGAATCGGAGTTCATTGTGCACTTGACGCCGCGCATCCGCAAGGGGTAGCCTGCGTCAGCACACTCTGAACGAGCATTCATCGAGCCGATGCGTCGACCGATCATCCTCGGAGCGATCCTGGCGGTCGCCACTGCCGTCTTCCTGGCCATCCGCGGCATCCGCGAGCCGCTCGATCCGCCGCCCGGCCTTCCCGAGCCGCCGGATTCCCGTCCGGCGGTCGCTCCGGAGCCGACGCTCCCGTCGCCCATCGACGATCGCGTGGCGCACAACGGCATCTTCGCCGCCCTCGGTCGGTTCACGTACCGCAACCGCCGCTGGCTGCCGGTCATCGGCATCGCCCTCGTCGTCGGGCTCAACGTCTGGGCGGCGACCGCCGGTGGCACGCTGAGCCAGGGCGGATGGCAGATCGACGGCTCGGACGCCGCCCGCGCCGAGGCGCTGGTCGCCGATCGGTTCGGCGAGCAGGCGACGAGCCTGATCGTCATCTTCACCGACCCCGATGGAGATGCCGCATCCGCCGACTTCCAGGCGACCGTGCAGGACGCGGTCGCTCCGCTCGAGGGCGAGGCGATCGTCGGGGAGATCCTCACCTACTCCGACGTCGGCGATCCCTCCTTCGTGAGCCGCGACGGCACGAAGACGTTCGCCCTGATTCGGCTTACCGAGCAGGTCGAGGCCGCCGTCGACGACTCAGAGCACCTGGCGAGCCTGGTCGATGCGCCGGACGGCGTCGAGACGATCGTCACCGGCATCCCGATCGTGCAGCACGAGTTCAACGTGGCGATCGAGGAGGACCTCTTCCGCGCCGAGATCATCAGCCTGCCGATCGCGATGCTCATCCTGCTCGCCGTGTTCGGCACCGTCGTCGGCGCCATCCTGCCGGTGATCGTGGCCGCGATGGCGCTCCCGAGCGCGATGGCCGCCATCTCGCTCCTCGCGGGCGTCACCGAGATGAGCATCTTCGTGACGAACGTCGCCACGATGATCGGCCTCGCCCTCTCGATCGACTACTCGCTGTTCACCGTCAGCCGCTTCCGCGAGGAGCTCCGCCACCGGAGCGTGGAGGATGCCGTCGAGCACACGATGGCGACGGTCGGCAAGGCCGTCGCGGTCAGCGGCATCGCCGTCGCCATCGGCCTGTCGAGCCTGATCGTGTTCGAGTCGGCCGCGATGCGGAGCATGGGCATCGGCGGCGTCGCGACCGTGCTCTCGACCCTGATCTTCGGCCTGACGATCCTGCCGGCACTGCTCGGGATGCTCGGGCACCGCGTGAACCGCCTTCGGGTCCCGCTGCCGTCGCGCCTCCGCCTGATCGAGGACGACCCCGCCGCCGCCGAGGCGCGACAGGGCCACGGCTACTGGGCGACGATCGCGCGCCAGGTCATGCGGCACCCGGTCGCGATCGCGACGCCGTTCCTCCTGGTGCTCATCCTCGCCGGGCTGCCGTTCTTCGCCATCCAGCTGTCGACGGGAGGCAACCTCGACGACCTGCCCGACTCCCCGAGCGTGACCGGCTTCCGTGTCCTCGAGGACGAGTTCCCCGGTGGCGGCACGGACCCGATCGAGGTCGCGGTCCGCTACGACGAGCCGATCGCGACCGACGGCGCGCTCGATCCCGCGTGGGTCGCCGCGCTCGAGGAGTACGAGGGGGACCTCGCCTCCGTCGAGCACGTCACCGAGATCACCAGCGTCCTCGATCCGCCGGCGGGCATGGACGCGACCGTCTATCGACAGCTGATCTCGCTGCCGGAGTCGCAGCGGCCGGCCGAGGCCGCGGGCCTCGCCGCGTGGATCGACCAGTGGGTCGCGGACGACGTCACCCGCGTCGACGTCTTCAGCTCGGCGCTGCCCGACTCGAGCGACGGCCGCGCGCTCGTGGACGAGATCCGAGCGACCCCGGCACCCGATGGTGCGACCGTCCTGACCGGCGGCCTCTCCTCGCGCTCGCACGACTTCATGGCGAGCTTCACCGCGTCGGTGCCGTGGGCTGTGGCCATCGTCGTGGGAGTGACCGCGATCGTGCTGTTCCTGACGTTCGGATCGGTCTTCCTGCCGATCAAGGCCGTGCTCATGAGCCTCCTGAGCATCACCGCGAGCTTCGGCGCGCTGGTGTGGATCTTCCAGGAGGGCAACCTGTCCGGCCTGCTGAACTTCGACGCAACGGGGACCGTCATCGCGTCGACGCCGATCCTGATGTTCGCGATCCTGTTCGGCCTGTCGATGGACTACGAGGTCCTGCTGCTGTCCCGGATCCGCGAGCGCTACCTCGCGACCGGCGACAACACCCGTGCCGTGGCGGAGGGGATCGGCGTGACGGGCGGGATCATCACCGGCGCCGCGCTGATCATGGTCGCCGTCTTCGGGGCCTTCGCGCTGTCGTCGGTCATGGTCATCAAGTCGCTCGGCTTCGCGATGGCCCTCGCGGTCCTCATCGACGCGACGATCGTGCGCGGCATCCTCGTCCCGGCGTTCATGCGGGTCATGGGCAACCTGAACTGGTGGGCGCCCCGCTGGATGCAGCGCGGCGTCGCGCGCCTGGGGCTGTACGAGGGAGCTCCCGAGCGACCGGAGTCCGTCCCGGAGCCCGCCCCGGCCTGACCGGGTTCGACTAGGCTGGGCGCCGTGGACCGACGGCGCCTCGACGAGCTGACCGAGCGGTGGCGGGCACGCCACGACGCCCGCGTGACCCTCGACCGGCCGGCGGCCGATCCCGACCGGGAAGCCCTCGCTCGACGGGCGTTCCCGTATCGCACGGTGACCCCCGCCGACTACGTCGCCGAGCACGGGACCGACATGGTCGGGTTCACGTACGACGAGGCCCGCTACGCCGATGCCGATCTCGACGCCTGGCTGCTCGAGGTCGGCCGGCTCCTGCGCGAGCGCCGATGAGCGCACCGCGCTGGGCCGTCGAGCTCGTGGATGCGGTCTGCGCCGAAGCCGGCATCTCGCCCCCGCGGATTCGGTGGCGCGTTCGGCGCGCGGTCGCGTCGACGGGCGTCGCGCGCGCGTCGGAGGGCAGCATCGCCGTTCGCGCCGGCAGCGATCCGGTGGACCAGCGGCTCACGCTGCTCCACGAGCTGGCGCACTGGATCGCCCCGCCGTCGGGCCGACGGCGCGGCCGGCGGTCGGTCCACCACGGCAGTCGCTTCTACGCCGTCGCCTTCGACCTGTACCGCCGACACGGCATCGCCGATGCCGACGCGCTCCGCCTCGAGTCCGGACGCTACCGATCAGCGCTCGTCCATGCCGTCGCGCTCGGCGTGCCGGGCGCGAACGATGCCCTCGCCGCGCACCGGGCCGCGCTGCGCGCGCGGCCGCGACGCCGCTGGCGCGTGCTCGTCCCGGAGCACCCCATCCGGCTCGAGCGCGACGGCCGATGGTCCGTCTGTGCCGTGTGCCGGCAGCGCGTCGTCGGGGTGAGCCTGCGCCGCGTCCGTGCCGCGCGGCGCCCGGTGCGCCACGTCCTCATGGCCGCCGTGCCCGCCTAGGCCGTCTGCGAATCAGGCCGGCGCCGCGGCCCCGAGGCGATCCCGCGCGAGCACCGCCGCATCCGCAAGGCGGCGCACGCTGTCGGCGCTGCGCGGGTAGACGTGGGCGATCAGGTGGGCGATCCCGAGGTCGGCGTAGCCGGCAAGGGCATCGGCCATCTCGTCGGGGGTGCCGCGGATCGAGCGCTCCGGCGCGTTCGCCCTCGCGCCGTCGAAGACGACCGAGATGCCGGCGGTCAGCACGAGGCTCGACGGGTCGCGTCCGGCGTCGTCGAGCGCGCGACGAACGTTCTCGAGGCGCTCCCTGAGCTCGTCGGCCTCGCCCGGGAACCCGTACCAGGCACCGTTCCACTGGTCGGCGTAGCTCGCCACCAGGCCCAGCATCCGCGGCCGCTTGCCGGCGATGAGGATCGGTGGGCCGCCGTCCCGGACCGGGGGCGGCAGCAGCTCGACATCCTGGACGCGGTAATACCGGCCCTCGAGGCTCACGCGCTCACCCCGGAGGAGCGGCGCGAGGATCTGGAGCCCTTCCTCGAAGCGTCCGACGCGATGGTCGAACGGGTAGCCGAACGCCTCGAACTCCGGCTCGTGCCAGCCGCAGCCGACGCCCAGGATCAGGCGGCCATCGCTGACCTCGTCGAGCTCGGCAGCCATCTTTGCCGTCAGCGCCGGGTTGCGGAACGGGAGTGCCAGCACCATCGGCCCGATCTCGACGCGCGTCGTGAGCGCGGCGACGGCCGTGAGGACGGTCCACGATTCGTGGATGCCGGTCGTCGTGCCGTCGTCGCGGAAGATCAGGTGGTCGGCGCCCCACACCGAGTCCAGGCCCTCCCCCTCGGCGGCGAGCGCCATCTCGCGGAGCTCGTCGAAGCCCCGCGTCTCGTCTGCGCCGAGGGGCAGCATCAGTCCGATCTTCATGTCGCTCATCCTAGCGGCGGGCATGCCAGCCAGCCGTCTAGGGTAGGGGCGTGACCGAGCTGCCACTCGATGGGATCAAGGTCGTCGACCTGAGCCGGGTGCTGGCCGGACCGTTCGCGACGATGCTGCTCGCCGACCTGGGCGCCGACGTCGTGAAGGTCGAGCCGCCCGACGGCGACGAGACGCGCTCGTGGGGGCCGCCGTGGTGGGGCGATCCGGCCGACGGGCGGAGCGCGTATTTCGCATCGGTCAACCGCAACAAGCGCAGCGTCGTCCTCGACCTGCGGACCGATGCCGGCCGCTCCAGCTGCGAGCGCCTGCTCGCCCGTGCCGACCTGCTCGTGCACAACTACCGCCCGGCGACGGCCGCGCGGCTGGGACTGTCGACCGATGCGCTGCGCGAGCGCCATCCGACGCTCGTCGTCGCGACCGTCGGCGGCTTCCCGGGCGCCGAGGCCGATCGACCCGCCTACGACCTCCTGGCGCAGGCGGTGTCGGGGCTGATGGCCGTCACCGGCGATCCCGCCGGTCCGCCGACGAAGGCCGGGGTCGCGCTGCTGGACCTGATCGCCGGGCTCGAGTGCGCGGTCGGCGCCCTCGCCGCACTCGTCGGCCGGCGCGGGTCATCGGCGAGCGTGAACCTCGTCGAGGCGGGCATGACCTCGCTGATCAACGTCCTCGGGAGCCATCTCGCCACCGGCGTGCAGCCGGGACGGCACGGCAACGCCCACCCGAACATCGCGCCGTACGAGGCGTTCGCGGCGCGTGACGGCCACCTCGTCGTCGCGGTGGGCAACGACGCGCAGTTCGGGCGGCTGCTCGGGGTCCTGGGCCTGGCCGATGCCGACGGCCGCTTCGCGACGAACGCGATGCGCGTTGACGCCCGGGCGGAGCTCGCCGCGTGGCTCGGGGCAGCGATCGGCACATGGGACCGCGCATCGCTCGTGGCAGCGCTGGGAGACGCCGACGTGCCGGCCGGGCCCGTGAATACGGTGGCGGAGGCGGTCGCCGCGATGGGCGAGGGATGGGTGCGTGACATCGACGGCGTGCGCCTCTCGCCCGGGCCGCTCCGCGTCGACGGCCAGCTCACGCCGATCCGGCGGCCGCCGCCGCGGCTCGGAGCGCACACGGACGAGATCCTCGCCGAGCTCGGGTAAGGGGTGGAGCGGGAGACGGGGATCGAACCCGCGACATGCAGCTTGGAAGGCTGCCGCTCTGCCAACTGAGCTACTCCCGCGCGGTTCCGAGCGTACCAGACGCGCCCCGACGAGGCCGATGCGCGACCACGGACCCGGATACGCACCCAACCGCACTTGACCGCACACCTAGACTTACGCCGCGGCCCGGGACCCCTGGCGCCCGGCGGGACGTCACGGCCCGGACCCGAGCGGGGGCACACCGGAGGAGGATTGGCACGTGACAGCTACCGCGCAGTCACCGGACCCAGCATCCCCGACCCTGGCGCGCAACGCGATCGGTTTGCCCGAGGTGCTGTTCGTGTGCATCACGCACATGGCGCCGGCCGTCGCCACCGCCATCTCGATCGGCGCCGCGACCGCATTCGCCGGCGGGATCACGCCGCTCGCACTGGTCTTCGCAATGATCGCCGTGCTCTTCACCGCCTACTCGATGAGCGAGCTCGCGCGACATCTGCCGTCGGCCGGTGGCATGTACACGTACGTCGGGCGTGGGCTCGGCAAGTTCTTCGGCTGGCTCGTGGCGTGGTCGTTCGCCTTCGCCGAGCCGCTGATCATGCCGATCCTGCTGGGCGGCTTCGGCTTCTACGGGGCGATCTTCCTGTCGACGTATCTCAACATCGAGTTCGAGATGGCATGGATCGTCCTGGCGCTTGCCTGCGCCGCGATCGTCTGGTTCCTCAACTTCCGGGGCATCGCGCTCTCGACCCGCACCGGCGTCGTCCTTGGGCTGATCGAGATCGGGATCTTCCTGCTCATCTCGGCCCTCCTCATCGTCAACGCCGAGGAGAACACCCTGAGCGTGTTCGTCCCGGGTGACGCGGGGCTGCTTCCAGCCTTCCAGGGCATGATCTTCTGTCTGCTGGCATTCATCGGCTTCGAGGCCGCCGCGCCGTTGGGCGAGGAGTCGGAGGAGCCGCGGAGGACGATCCCGAAGGCAGTGATCTGGTCGGCGGTCCTCGTCGGCGCCTTCTACGTCTTCAACATGTATGCGGCGACCGTCTACTTCGGCCCGGATCAGATGACCGACTTCCTCGCCGCGAACGACGGCGATCCGTGGGGCGGCATGGCGACCGAGGTGCTCGGCACGGCCGGTGGCCTGCTCGTCATCTTCGCCATCCTCAACAGCTGCGTCGCGAACGCGAACGCGAGCGCCACGGCAGCGACCCGATCGCTGTTCGCGATGGGCCGGGCGACCCTGATCTCGCGGTGGTTCGCCTCCGTCCACCCCGAATACAAGTCACCGGTGAACGCGGTCCACTTCCAGGCCGTGCTCGGGATCATCGTCGCCATCGGGCTGGGGCTCCTCCTCACCGACGATCCGTTCGAGGGGGCACCCGGGCTGAACGTGTACGTCTGGCTCGGGACGCTCGTCGGGCTCCTGTTCGCCGGGATGTACATCCTCGTGAACCTCGCGTGCATCGGCTACTTCATGCGCGAGGGACGCAGCGAGTTCAACCCCCTGAAGCACGTCGTCGTGCCGATCCTCGGCGTGATCGCGATGATCCCCGCAGTGCTCGCCGTGATCGGCGGGGTGACGATCCCGATCCTCGACATCGAGCTCGCGCCGTACGAGAACTCGCTGCGATTCACCGCGCCTGTCGTGGGTGTGTGGACGCTGCTCGGGATCGTCGCGTACTTCGTCCTGCGAGCCACCCGGCCAGAGGCGCTCGAACGCGTCGACGACGTCTACGGCGGGGACGATTCGCCACCACCGGAGGTCACGGGCTCGGCGCCCCCGCCGGCGGAGCCGGCCTCCTACTGACCGATGCGGGCCGGCGGCGACGCCGGCCCGCCTCTCACTCGACCTCGATCTTCTCGGTGGCCCGATGCGCGGCCTGCGGGGCCTCCTCGGACGGGGGCGACTCCTCGAGGCCGGCGATCCAGCGGTCCAGGTAGACCCGCGCCGCCATCAGCTGCTCCTTCGTCGCGGCCCGCAGGTGGTGGCGAGCCTCGCTCGGGAAGACCGAGTGCATGACGGCCCAGAAGGCCTCCTCGAGGCCGGATCGGCCCTGCTCCATCATCGCCCTCGGCGTCCGTCGCTCGAGCGCGGCGAGGCGGCGCTCGAGATCGGCGGTGCGGTCGCCGTCGGATGGGGTGGGATCGGTCATGGTGAGGCTCCTTCGCGTGCCGGGGTGCCAAAGCGGACCTTGAGGGTTCCATCCTCGAATCGCGCCCCCTCGGTGGGCGCGTCGACGAGGATGCGCGGCAGGACGAGCGTCCGACGCCACGTCCCGAGATCGATGATCAGCTCGTCGCCGCGACGCGACAGGTTGATCTGCCGCTTCTCGGTGAACGGGAGGTCGACCGAGAGCAGGAACGCGCCGTTGTCGCGGCTGACCTCGTACGGCGTGCCGCGGTAGAAGAAGCTGGTCGGGTCGGCGTCCGCGTAGAGGGCGGCCGCCAGCCGGCGCAGCCGGTCCATGCCGACCACCTCCTTGTCGAAGAACGGCGCCTTGCGGACGGGGATCGGGTGGAAGGTGTTGTCGACGAGCGGCCCGTACTCCTGCTGCGCCTCGTACCAGCCGCGGAAGTACTCGCCGACCTCGTCGGGGAGCACCCGGTTCGCGATCACGAGGTCGGTCGGGTAGCCGTAGAGGTGGAAGTACGTGAACGAGCGCTGCGCCTCGGCGATGACGACCTGCTCGAGGGTCAGCACGACCCGCACCGACGTGGTGTTCGGGTCGGTGAGGAGCCGGTGCAGATCCTCGAGCCGCGCGAACAGCGCCTCGCCGGCGTCGAAGACCTCGTCGTCGGGCACCGGCATGCCGACGACCCGCTTCACGATCGGCCCGGTCAGGCGGGTGATTCGCCGGCCGATCGGCTCGACCTTCTGCATCCACCAGCGGCCGGCCTCCGGCAGGGACAGCAGGCGCAGCGTCTCGCCCGTCGGCGCGGCGTCGACGACGACGACGTCGTAGCTCCCGGAGTCGTGATGGTCGGCGATCCACAGCAGCGAGCCGACCTCGTCCATGCCGGGCAGGACCGTCATCTCCTCGGCCATGACATCGTCGAGCCCGCGCCAGCGCAGGACCGATGCGGCGTAGCCCTGGATCCGTCCCCAGTACCGGCTGACGTTGAAGAAGACGTCCGACTCCTGTGCCCACAGGTTCGGGCTGATCTCGAGCGGCTCCGGCCCGAGCTCGCGCGCGAACGCGTCGCCGAGCGAGTGCGCGATGTCCGTCGAGATGATGATCGTGCGGTAGCCCCGATCGGCGCATGCGAGTGCGGTGGCGGCGGCGACGCTCGTCTTGCCGACGCCACCCTTGCCGGTGTACACGAGGATCCGGGCGCTCACCGATGGCGGCTCCGCCTGCGAGTGGGTGCGGTGATTCTAGGACGGACGCCGGTCAGGTCCCCGCGAGGCGCTCCACGACCGGGTCCAGCTCACCGAGCGCGCCGACCATGATCGAGCTGATGCCGAGCTCGTCGCGCATCCGACGCAGCTTCTCGACGAAGCCGTCGACGCTGTTCACGAAGATGTGCGGTGCGTCGAGCAGCTCCTCGGGGGTGACGCGGACGCCGCTGCGTCCCTCGAGCTGCTGGGCAAGGTCGCGGAGCTCCCGCAGCGGCTCGTCGGTGATGCTCACGCCGGTCATCGACGGGTAGATGTTCAGCTCGAGCTCCTCGAAGCGGTCACCCGCCGCCTCGCGGACCCAGCCGATCTTCTCGCGATTGCCCTCGAGCGTGACGGAGCGCGGGTCGCCGGCGCCGTTCGGCAGGATCCGCGGCGCGAGCCCGACGATCTGCGCCTCGCGTGCCGCCAGGGTCAGCGTGCGGCGGCCGCCCCCGCCGATCAGGAACGGAGGGTGCGGCTGCTGGACCGGCTTCGGCTGGGCGTCGTAGTCGGTGATCGTGTAGTGCTCGCCGCTGAAGCTGAACGGGCCCTCGCCGAAGCAGCCCTTGAGCACCGCCACGGACTCGGCCAGGCGCGCCTGGCGCACCGGGGTGGGCTCGAAGGCGATGCCGATGGCGGCGTATTCGGGCCTGTTCCAGCCGGCGCCGATCGCGACATCCAGCCGGCCCTCGCTGAGGACGTCCAGGCTCGCCAGGTCCTGCGCCAGGACGGCCGGATGGCGCAGGTCGTTGTTCAGCACGAACGCCGCGATCCGGAGCCGGTCAGAGACCGCGGCGATCGCGGCCATCGTCGGCACCGGCGCCATCTGCGGGATCAGATGGTCGGGAACGACGAGCGTGTCGATGCCGACTGCCTCCGCGCGGCGGGCGGTCTCCGTCAGCTGCCGGATCGTGGCGACGTCGCGCGCGTCCGCCAGGAAGCGGAACGGCCGGGGCCCGCGGCCGGCTACGGCCCCTCCTCCTCGGCTTCGGGCCGGGCCGGCTGCGCGATGAGCTTCGCCTCGCGGTCGGACGCGCCGCCCGGGGCCTCGGGCTTCGGGATCTGCGGCGAGAGCGGAGCCGACCGTGCCGGCGCTGCGCCGCGCTCGGCATCGACGACGTGCATGACCGCGTTGATCAACGCGAGGTGGGTGAAGGCCTGCGGGTAGTTGCCGAGGTGCCGTCCGGTGTCGGGGTCGAGCTCCTCGCCGTACAGCCCGAGCGGGCTCGCGTACGACAGCAGCTTCTCGCACAGCCGGTGCGCCCGCTGGACCTCGCCGATCTCGACGAGCGCGGAGACGAGCCAGAACGAGCAGATCGTGAACGTGCCCTCTCGGCCGGACAGGCCATCGTCCGTCGTCTCGGTCCGGTAGCGCAGGACGAGCCCGTCGTCGGTCAGCTCGTCCGCGATCGCCATCACCGTGCGCCGGATGCGCTCGTCGGTCGGAGGCAGGAAGCGCACGAGCGGCATGAGCAGGACCGAGGCGTCGAGCGCATCGGTGTCGTAGTGCTGGGTGAAGACGCCGCGCTCGTCGAGCGCGTTCGCCAGGATGTCCGCCTTCATCTCCTCCGCGGCCGCTGCCCACCGCTCGGCGAGCTCGGGCTCGTCGCGGATGCGGGCGAGCCGCGCCCCGCGGTCCGCGGCGACCCAGCACATGACCTTCGAGCTCGTGAAGTGCTTCGGATCGCCGCGCACCTCCCAGATCCCACGGTCCGGCTCGCGCCAGTGCTCGAGGGCGGCCTCGACCTGCCGCACGAGGATCGGCCAGATCCGCTCGTCGAGGTGGTCGCGATGCTTCGTGTGCAGGTAGACGGAGTCGAGCACCGCGCCCCACACGTCGTGCTGGATCTGGCCGTACGCGTCGTTGCCGATGCGGACCGGTCGCGCGCCCTCGTACCCGCTGAGGTGGTCGAGCGTCTGCTCCGGCAGGGCCCGCTCGCCGTCGACGCCGTACATGATCTGCAGCACCCCGTCGCGCTCGGCGACGTCGGCGATGAAGTGGATGTAGTCGTTCGCCTCCCAGTCGAAGTTCAGGGTGCCAAGGCCCCACAGCGCGAACGTCGAGTCGCGGATCCAGCTGTAGCGATAGTCCCAGTTCCGCTCACCGCCCGGCGTCTCCGGCAGCGAGGTCGTCGGCGCCGCCACGAGCGCGCCGCTCGGCGCGAACGTCAGGCCCTTGAGCGTCAGCGCTGAGCGCTCCAGGTGCGATCGCCACGGGTGGTCGGGGAACGTGCCGCGCGCCAGCCAGTGCTGCCAGTGGTGCGCGGTCCAGACCAGGCGCTGGTACGCGTCGTCGACGCTGCGCGGCGCCTCGGCCGCGTTCCAGGCGAGGGCCACGAAGCGCTGCTCGCCCTCCTTGATCAGCGACCGTGCGACCGCGCGCGGTCCTTCGAAGCCGATGTTCAGGTCGCTCGTCAGGACGAGCTCGACGTCCGAGCGCTCGCTG
This sequence comes from uncultured bacterium, assembly GCA_965652075.1. Taxonomy (GTDB): domain Bacteria; phylum Chloroflexota; class Limnocylindria; order QHBO01; family QHBO01; genus JACDBZ01. The sequence goes on along the minus strand of CBFGTN010000002.1, from coordinate 24,570 downwards.
ACGCATCGGCCCTGGCGGTAGCCGCTCTCGGTGTACTCCCAGGTCCCATAGCTGCGCCCGTAATCGAAGACCGGCTCGCAGTCGAGCGTCAGCTGCACCTCGCCGTTCACGCAGCGCACCATCCGCAGCAGGACGTGACTGGCGTCGTAGTCGGTCGGCGGCCGCCGCTGCGTGTGCGAGCGCCCGTCGACGTGGCGCCACGGACCGATGAGGAGGACGTCGCGGACGATGATCCAGCCGGTCGGGGTGCCCCAGCTCGTCTCGAGCACGTTCGTGCCGGGCAGGTAGCGGCGAGCCGCGGGGACGGTGATGTCGGCGGGGCCGATGCGGAAGCCGCCCGCGTCGCGGTCGAGGATCGAGCCGAACACGCTCGGAGAGTCGAGCCGCGGCAGGCAGAGCCACTCGACGTTCCCGGACGGGGCGACGAGGGCGGTCGTCTCGCAGTCGGAGAGGAACGCGTACTCGGCGATCGGCGGGAAGGGTGAGCTGCCGAACGGCTGATCGTTGCCGATCGGCGCGGCTTCCTGCGGGTGCCCGTTGGTGCTCATCATGCTCAACCCGCCTGCGGGGGCGACAGTCTCACACGTCCGCCGACGCGCGCCAACCCCTCAGATGTCGGCGTTGAACGTGTCGCAGCCGTCGATCGAACCGGCGTCCATGCCGTTCGTCAGCCACTCCTGGCGCTGCTCCGACGAGCCGTGCGTCCAGGTCTCCGGGTTGACCTGGCCCTGCGTCTGCTCCTGGATCCGGTCGTCGCCGATCACGGACGCCGCGTTCAGCGCCTGGCCGATCTGCTCCCGCGTCAGGGGCCGCAGGAAGCCCGTCTCGACGGCGTTGGCGCTCCACACGCCGGCGAGGCAGTCCGCCTGGAGCTCGACGCGCACCGCGCCGCCCTCGGCGCCCGCGTCGCGGCCCCGCTCCAGGAAGCCGAGCAGGTTCTGGATGTGGTGCCCGTACTCGTGGGCGACGACGTACATCTCGGCGAAGGGACCGCCCTCGGCGCCGAACCGCGACTGGAGCTCCTGGTAGAAGCCCAGGTCGAGGTAGATCGTCTGGTCGAGCGGGCAGTAGAACGGGCCGACCGCGCTCGTCGCCGATCCGCACTGGGTGTTGACGGCGTCGGTGAAGACGACCGCCTCGGGGATGGCGAACTGCTCGCCGGACGCCTCGAACTGCTCGGACCAGTACGCGTCGAGGCTCTGGAGCGCGCCGACGAGGCGGCAGTCCTGGCGCTCGTTGGCCTGTTCGCCCGTCTCGCACTCGCTGATCAGCTGGCTGCCGACCGGGCCCTCCTGGGGCTGCGCCTGCAGGCCGCCGATGACGTCGCCGAGGTCGCCGCCCGACAGGAGGATGAGGGCGACGACGATGAGCGTGCCGACCCCGCCGCCCACGGCGAGCCCGCCGCCGCTGACGCGGCGACCGCGCCGGTCGCTGACGCGTCCGGGATCGAGGTCGACATCGGGCCTGAAGGTCATTCAGAGGGCTCCGCGCTGCGTTTGCCTGCTGGGCCGCCGAGCGGCCACCGCTTGGGAATAGCGAGTCGCGTGCCAGCCGGACCTAGGCCAGGCGCTCGGCGAGCCAGCCGATCGCCGGCGGGTAGCGCCACTCGATCCCGCCGTGCGAGCCCTCGAACAGCTCGAAGCGAAGGACCGGATCGCCGATGCCGAGCGCCGCGAGCTCCGCGACGAACGCCTGGGCGCCCAGGTCGAGGTAGTACTCGTCGCGGGTCCCCCCATCGATCCAGATCGCCTTCAGGCCGCGAAGCGCATCGGCGCGGGCCGGCGCCATGCGCACCGGGTCCCACGCGAGCCAGCGCACCCACGTCTCGGGGACCAGCCGGCCGGTGGACGCATCGAACGGCAGGCGCACGGTGCCGTCTTCGTCGGTCGAGTAGCACGCGGCCATCGCCCACTCGTTGACGAGCGCCGCGTCGGCGGGGCGTGACTGCCCCGGCCGCGATCGGAAGTCCTCCCAGAACCGGTCAAACGAGCCGTCGTAGTGGTCGCGCAGCGCGCGCGCGGCCTGCGGGAACTCCGGCAGGTAGCAGGCCTCGAAGAGGGCGTCGCCGGCGTGGCTGGCGAGGCCGCCGAACAGGTCAGGCCGGAGCATCGGCGTGACCATCGCGCCGTAGCCGCCGCTCGACTTGCCGGCGATGCCCCGGTGGGCCGCATCGGCGATCGTTCGGTAGCGCGCGTCGACGAACGGCACGACCTCGTCGCACAGGTAGGTGTGGTAGCGACCGGTGCCCGGCGAGTCGAGGAACTGCGAGCCGCCGTAGCTGGTCCAGGCGTCGACGAAGGCCACGATCGCGGGCGTCGCGCCGTCCTCCGCGAACCACGCGTCGATCGCCTCGACGACCGAGGGCGAGAAGGCCTTCCGGTTGCGCCACATGTCGAGCTGGCCGGTCATGCCCTGGATCAGGTAGATGGATGGGTAGCGGCGTTCAGGGTCGTCGTCGTAGCCGGGAGGGGTGTAGACCCACAGCGGCCGCTCGTGCGGGTCGCCGAGCGGGTTGGCGGTGAGCGCCTCGGAGTCGAGGACGTGCTCCTCGAGGCGGCCGGCCCAGTCGTGGCCCCACGGCGGTGGCAGGTCGGCCGGCCCCATCAGGCCGTCTCGCCGCGGAGCTCGACGGTCTCGAGCCGGCGCACGGCCACGATCGTCGCCGCCACGGTGACGATGGCGACGGCCGCGATCGCGACCTGGAGGGCGACCTCCGCGATCCCGGCGGCATCGGCGCCGCCCAGGGCCTCCGCGACGGCGAGCGCGTGCTGGCGCACGCTCAACGGCCGCGTTCCGGCGAACAGGCCGGCGACGACGCCCTCCCACACGACGACGTATGCGAGGCCGATGATCAGGGCGCGCGACGTGATCAGCGAGAGCGCCACGAAGAGCGCGGTGTACTCCAGGGCTCCGACGGCGGCCGCTGCGGCGAAGCCGAATGCCAGCGCCGGGTCGTCCTGGCCGACGAGGCCGGCGATCAGCGTGGCCGGCACGACGAGGAGCATGACCACGACCCAGGCGACCAGCAGCTTGACGAGCACGATCCGCCAGCGCGGCACCGGTCGCGCCAGCAGGTAGACGATCGTCCCGTCGTCCAGCTCCGAGCCGATCGCCGCGGTGCCGACGATGACCGCCACGATCGGCAGGAGCACGCCCAGCGCCAGGTCGCTGAGCAGCTGCCGGGTCACCTCCAGCGCCTGGTCGGGCGATGGGTCGCTGAGGCGGAAGAGCCCGACGATCGCGACGGTCAGCAGGCCCAGGAGCGCGAGGAGCAGCGTCCGGCGCCGGTTCAGGAGGGCGCGGAGGGTCAGGGAGACGAGCGCTCCGGTCATCGGCGCACCAGGTAGCTGAAGACCGATTCGAGCGACTCGTCCGCCGGCCGCAGCTCGAGGAGCGAGACGCCCGCTCGATGCGCCGCCGGCCCGACCGCGCGCGTCATCGCGCCGTAGTCGCGGGTGCTGACGGTGAGGATGCCGTCGTGCAGGTTGACCGCATCGACTTCGGGCGCCGCGAGGAGCTCGCGCGCCAGGCGCCGGTCGTCACTGGAGCGCAGGGTGAAGGTGTGGGGGCGATCGGTCATCAGGCGCCGAATCCGCCGGAAGTCGCCCGATGCGGCGAGCCGTCCCGCGACGATCACCAGGACGCGGTCCGAGAGCCGCTCGACCTCCTCAAGGATGTGGCTGCTGAAGAGGATCGTGCGGCCCTCCGCCGCCATCCGGCGCAGCAGGTCCATCATGTGCAGCCGCTGCCGCGGGTCCATCCCGTTGAACGGCTCGTCGAGGATCAGGACGGGCGGGTCGTGGACCAGGGATGCCGCCACCTTGACGCGCTGGCGCATGCCCTTCGAGTAGCCGCCGATCGCCCGTCCGGCGGCATCGTGCAGGTCGACGAGCCCGATCGCGCGATCCGCCGCGCCGGCCGGGTCGTCGAGCCCGTGGAGCCGCGCGGTGGCGGTCACGAACTGGAGCCCGGTGAGGAAGCCGTACACGGCCTCTCGCTCGGGGACGAAGCCGACGCGCCGGTAGAGCTCCGGATGGCGCCAGGTGGGCGTGTCATCGAGCTGGACGGACCCGGCGCTGGGGCGCAGGAACCCGGCCATCATGTGCAGCAGCGTCGTCTTGCCCGCGCCGTTCGGGCCGAGCAGGCCGGTGATGCCGGCCCCGATCTCGAAGGTCACGTCGTTGACCGCGACGACGTTCCCGTACCAGCGCGACGCGGCGTCCAGCCGCAGGGCGCTCATACCGTGATCCGCCGGTAGCGGAGCGCCAGCACGGCCCATGAGCCGAGCACCAGCAGCAGGGTCGCGAGTCCGAAGACCGGCAGCGGGACGTCGCTCGAGGCGACCGACGACGTGGCGACCTCGGTGCCGAAGATCCACTGCCGCGCGCCGTCGATGATGCTCAGCGGGGAGAGGAACGGCGCCCAGTCGTCGAACGCGCCGCCGGCCTCGTTCAGCACGTCACTGAGCACGCCGCCCACGAGGAACACGGCCAGCACCGCCCCGGCCGCGTACGCGCGCCGGGATGCCAGCGAGCAGATCGCGAGGCCGAGGCTGGCGAGGACGACCGCATGCAGCACGCCGTTGCCGACGATCGCCGGCAGGGCGCCCGCCTCGTCGCCGAGCGCCGCGAGCAGGTCCTCGGCGGCGAGCACGCGACCCAGGAAGAGGATGAGCACCGGCACGAGGGTCAGGGACAGGAGGCCGAGCCCGAGCGCGACGAGCTTCGCGGCGACGTAGTCGATGCGGCTCATCGGCCGGCTGAAGTAGAGCGGCAGGACGCGGTAGCGGATGTCGTTGACGACGAGCTCCGGGGCCTGCGCGGCGAGGAAGATGGCGACCAGGCCGCTGATCTGGCCCAGGTAGTCCTCGTAGCTGTACAGGTCCGGAATGATCTCGCCGGCCAGCACGCGGACCGCCACGGCCACGATCGCCGGCATGACCGCGAGGATGAACGTGCCCCACGGGATGATCTTTGCCCGGCCCGATCGGCCGAACCCGAATACCGCTCGGACGCCGGCGCCGACGACCGCACCGATGGCGCCCCCGCGCCCGAGGCGCGGGCCGTCGTAGCGGCGATAGCCGATGTCGTAGATCGTGCCGCCGGTCTCGGCCTGCGCCGTCACGCGGCATCCTCGTCGCGGAAGAGGTCCTCGAGCTGGTGGCGGCGATGCTCGATGCGCACGAGGGGGAGACCGAGGGCGACGGCCGAGTCGCGGACGGCGTCGTAGACCGCGAACTCGCCGGGTCCCGCGGACGCGATGTCGACGAGCACGCTTCGCCCTTCCGCCGTCGCGGTCAGCCCGAGTCCGACGAGGCGTTCGGCCAGCGGAGCCGCGTCCTCCTCGGTCTCGACGACGAGCTGGCCGGTGCGCTCGGTGAAGCTCGTGAGCGGCGCGGTGCGCAGCAGGCGGCCGGCATCGATCGCGACGAGCCAGCCCGCGACGCGCTCGATCTCGCCGAGGAGGTGGCTCGCGACGACGACGGTGATCCCGAAGTCCCGGCCGATGCGCTCGATGAGCGCCAGCATCTCGTCGCGTCCGGCCGGATCGAGCCCGTTCGTCGGCTCGTCGAGGAAGAGCACGCGTGGGTCGTGGACGAGGGCCTGGGCGAGCTTCACGCGCTGCTTCATGCCCGTCGAGTAGCCGCCGATCGGCCGATAGCGCTCCTCGTACAGGCCCACGTGACGAAGGACGTCGGCGGTCCGCTCGCGAGCGGCGCCCGCCGGGAGCCCGGAGACGCGCGCCAGGTGGCTGACGAACTCGGTGGCGCTGACGTCGGGCGGAAGGCAGTCGTGCTCCGGCATGTAGCCGACGAGCTCACGGATCCGCGCGCCCTGGGTCGCGGCGTCGAGATCGAGGACCGTTGCCTCGCCCTCCGACGCGTCGAGCAGGCCGAGCAGGATCTTGATGAGCGTGCTCTTGCCCGCGCCGTTCGCGCCGACCAGGCCGATGACGCCCTCACCGATCTCGACGGTCAGGCCGTCGAGCGCGGTGACGCCACCGGGATAGCGCTTCGTGAGCGCCCGGGTGCTGATGAGGGCCATGTCCCCCAGTCTACCGACAGGGCGCCGGTCGACCGATGCCGGCCTACATGCTCGGGACGTAGTCCGGATCGAAGTACTTCGCGGGATCCTCGTCGAAGTCCAGCTTGCAGCCCTTGCCGCAGAAGTAGTAGGTCTGCCCGTCGTGCTCGCTGCTCAGGTCCTGCGCTCGAGCGATCTCGGGATTGACCTGCATCCCGCAGACGGGATCGGTGGCCATGGGTGCCATCTCCAGTTCGTTCATCGGTGCTCCATCGGTTCAGGCGCTGCGGAAGGCCCGCAGCCGAAGGGAGTTGAGGACGACGCTCACGCTCGACAGCGCCATCGCGCCGGCCGCCAGTGCCGGGGTCAGCAGGAGGCCTGCCACGGGGTACAGGAGCCCGGCCGCGACCGGGATGAGCAGCACGTTGTAGCCGAACGCCCAGCCGAGGTTCTGCCGGATCGTGCGCATCGTCGCGCGCGAAAGGCGGACGGCCGTCGGGACGGCACCGAGATCCTCGCCCAGGAGCGTGACGTCGGAAGCCTGCACCGCGACGTCGGCCCCGGTCCCGATCGCGATGCCCAGGTCGGCCTGTGCGAGCGCCGGCGCGTCGTTGATGCCGTCTCCGACCATGGCGACCATCCCGCCCCCGGCCTGCAGGCGCTCGACGGCGGTCGCCTTGTCCGCCGGCAGCACCTCGGCCACGATCCGGTCCTGGCCGATCCCGACCTCCGCACCGATCGCCTCCGCGGTGGCGCGGCGGTCACCGGTGATCATCCAGACGTCGATGCCCGCGCGCGTCAGCCTCGCGACCGCTTCGGCTGCCCCCGGCTTGACGGTATCGGCGAGGCCGATGACACCGATCGTCCGGCCATCGCGCGCCACCCATGCCCCGGTCGCCGTTCCGAGGTCCAGCCCGTCCGCGTCGAGATCCGCGACGCCGGACTCGGCGAGGAAGGGCGCGGTGCCGACGAGGACCGCCGTACCGTCGATCGTGGCGTGGACTCCGCGCCCGGCGGTTGCCCGAAAGGCCTTGGCGTCTGCGGGCTCGATCCCGCGCTCGGCGGCATGCCGCACGATCGCCTCGGCCAGTGGGTGCTCGCTGCCGTGCTCGGCTGACGCCGCGAGGCGAAGCAGCTCCTCCTCGGACACCCCGGGCGCCGGGTGCAGGGCGGTCACGACGGGACGCCCGAGCGTCACCGTGCCGGTCTTGTCGAGGACGACGGTCGTGACCCGCTGTGCGCCCTCGAGCGCCGCGCCGTCGCGGATGAGGATCCCGTGCTCGGCCCCCTTGCCGGTGCCGACCATGATCGCGGTCGGCGTCGCGAGGCCCATCGCGCACGGGCAGGCGATGATGAGGACGGCGATCGCGGTGGAGAGCGCGAACGGCAGGCTCGGCTCCGGCCCGAGCAGCAGCCAGGCGACGAACGTCAGCGAGGCGATGACGAGCACCGCCGGGACGAACCAGCCGGTGACGCGGTCGGCGAGCCGCTGGATCGGGGCCTTCGAGCCCTGCGCCCGCTCGACGAGGCTGACGATCTGGGCAAGCGTGGTGTCGGCGCCGACGCGCTCGGCACGCATGACGAACGAGCCGCTCGCGTTCAGAGTCGCGCCGATGACGCCGTCCCCGACGGACTTCTCGACCGGGATCGCCTCCCCGGTGAGCATCGACTCGTCGACCGCGGAGCCGCCGTCGATGACGATCCCATCGACCGGGATCCGCTCGCCGGGCCGGACGCGCAGGAGGTCCCCGGCGACGACCTGGCTGATCGGCACCTCGCGCTCACCACCCGGGCGCAGGACGCGCGCCGTCGGTGGCCGCAGCTCGAGGAGGCTGCGGACCGCGCCGGCCGCCTGGCCCTTCGCGCGCGCCTCGAGCCATCGACCGAGCAGGACGAGGCCGATGATCACCGCGGCCGAGTCGAAGTACGTCTCGTGCCCGAGCCCAAGGGCCATGACCCTGTCGGGCATGAGCGTCACGAAGACCGAGTAGAGGTACGCGGCCAGCGTGCCGATCGCGACGAGGGTGTTCATGTTCGCCTCCCCGTGCCTGGCGCCCCGCCACGCGGCGACGAGGAATCGGCGGCCGAAGACGAACTGGACGATCGTGGCGGGGATGAGGAACCAGCGGTTCACGTCGGCGATCGGCCAGGGCGTGCCGCCGGGCCAGAACATGATCGCCATCATCGCGCCGCCGATCGCGAGCGACGCCAGTGCCTGGGTGAGCAGCTCGCGGCGTTCGCCGGCGCGCTCCGCCTCGGCCGCGTCCACGTCGGCTCCGGCGTCGACGGCGGCCGCCTCGCGTCCGACCTCGTAGCCGGCGGCCTCGATCGCCGCCACGATCCCGGACCGATCGATGACCGCGGGATCGAAGCGCACCGTGGCGCGTTCGGTTGCGAGGTTGACGTTGGCGTCGGAGACGCCGTCGGCGCGGGACAGGTAGCGTTCGATGCGGTTCACGCAGCTCGCGCAGGTCATCCCGACGACCGGCACGCTCAGCTCGGTCGGGGCGGTGGAGGTGTGGGTGCTCATGGCGTCGGTCAAGGATACACCAGGGGAGTATCCGTCGAGTCGGCCGGCTGCGGACCGGACAACCGCTTGGTCGCCGTCCGGGCCACCGCTTCCGCACACGAAGGCCGGTACCGGGCACGGCTTTCGGAACAATCGGTGATCGGCGCCACCGTTTCCGCGGACTCGGACGCCGCCCGGCACGGGCATTGCTGTCCGAACCATGTCAGACATTCGGGGGACTCGCCGATCGTGCAGACCACGAGACTCGAGCAACGACACGAGGTCGGGCGGCAGCCGGACGATCGCCGGTCATCCGCGCGGCCGATTCTCTTTGTCGTCGAGGACGACCCACCGACGCTCGATCTGATCCGGGACGTCGCCGCCGATGCAGGGTGGGCCGCCCGCGGATTCTCGCGCCTCGCGGAGTTCGAGCGCGCGATGGCCCAGGCGACGCCGGACCTCGTCATCCTCGACGACGAGCTCCCGGACGGCCGTGGCGGCGACCGTGCCCGCGAGCTTCGGCGGGATGGACGCCTCCGTAACCTGCCGGTGCTCGTCTGCACGGCGGCACGACCGCGCCGCCAGGCGGAGATCGCGGACTGGGCGCCGGTCATGCCGAAGCCCTTCGACATCGACGAGATGGAGCGCATCCTCGACGTGACGGCGCGGAGGCGCCGGCTGCAGGTGCACCGGGCGCGCGGGTAGTCTGGGCGCGTGCGCGCGCTCATCCTGACGAACGAGTTCCCGCCCGAGATCTACGGCGGGGCCGGGATCCACGTGGACGAGCTGACGCGGCAGCTGCGGACGCTCATCGACGTCGACGTGCGCAGCTTCGGCAGCCGTTCGGAGGACGCCGCCGGGTGGCGGGTGCGAGGCTACGGGCCCGGCCACGACGTCTCGGCCGTCGATCCCCGCCTGCGGCCGATGCTCGAGGCGCTCTCGCGCGACCTCAGCATGCTGGCTGACCCGGTCCGCGCCGACGTCGTCCACGCACACACCTGGTACTCGCACCTCGCCGGGGTGCTCGTGCAGCTGGCGTACGGGATCCCCCTGGCGGTGACGGTGCACTCGCTGGAGCCGCTGCGTCCGTGGAAGCGGGAGCAGCTCGGAGGTGGGTACGACGTCAGCAGCTGGATCGAGCGAACCGCGATCGAGTCGGCCCGCGCGGTCATCGCCGTCAGCCAGGGGACGCGGGACGACGTCCTGCGGCTGTTCGACGTGCCCGGCGAGCGCGTGCACGTCATCCACAACGGGATCGACGCCGAGTTCTACCGCCCCGAACCCGGAACGAACTTCCTCGAGCAGCGCGGCATCGACCCGACCGTGCCGTACGTCCTGTTCGTCGGCCGCGTCACGCGCCAGAAGGGGATCGTCCACCTCGTCCGCGCCATCCACCACCTCGCGCCCGGCATCGGGGTCGTGCTGTGCGCCGGCCAGCCGGACACGCCCGAGATCGCGAAGGAGATGGCCGCCGGCGTTCGGGCGGCGCAGGCTGAGCGCCCGAACGTCGTCTGGATCGGCGAGATGGTCAGCCGCGAGGAGGTGCGACAGCTCTACTCGCGCGCCGCGGTGTTCTGCTGCCCGTCGGTGTACGAGCCGTTCGGGATCATCAACCTCGAGGCGGCCGCGTGCGAGACGCCGGTCGTGGCGTCGGCGGTGGGCGGGATCCCGGAGGTCATCGTGGACGGGGAGACCGGGCTGCTCGTCCCGGTCGAGCTGTCCCTCGAGGACCCGATGCGCCCGATCGACCCGGATCGGTTCGAGCTGAACCTGGCGGGAGCCATCAACGCGCTCATGGCCGACCCGCGCACCCGGGGAGTCATGGGCCGCGCCGCCCGCCGGCGCGCGGTCGAGCGATTCAGCTGGAAGGTCATCGCGCGCCAGACGGTGGCGCTCTACCGCAGCCTCGTCGGCTGAGGCGTCAGCCCACGCGGGACATCAGCGCGAGGGTGTTGCCCTCGCCGTCCTCGAAGAACGTCATCCACTCCTCTGTCCCGGTCGCATCGTCGGTGTAGATCACGTGCGGGGCGCCGGAGAATCGCACGCTTGCCGCGGCAAGGTTCGACTGAGCGGCATGGATGTCATCGACCAGGAAGTAGAGGATCGAGCCGGGACGCCAGTCGGGCTCGTCCTTGCGATGGAGATAGAGGCGGACCCCGCCCGCGTCGAAGAAGGCGAGGTCGCCGAAGGTGAAGACGTGCGGCAGGCCCAGGGTCTCGCCGTAGAACCGCTCCGCGCGGGCGACGTCGCGGACATGCAGCGAGACCTGGCCGATGGCGCCGAGTGGCGGGGCGGTCGTTGGTTGCGACATGGGTCGATTGTTCCTCGTGCGGGCAAGGGCGGTGGTGGACGGGACGCCGGGCCAGTGGCGCAGGTCGCGGGCGCTGACGCCGAGCTTCCCGCCGATGTTCGCGAGGTGGTACTTCACCGCGTCGACGGACGTGCCTCGGCGCTCCGCGATCTCGGACCGTCGCAGGCCGTGGCGAACGAGGTCGAGGACGGCCCACTCGGCCGGCGTCAGCACGTCCGGATGGGGTGGGCGGCCACGCCCTCGCGGAGGGCTCATGCGGCGAAGGCTAGCCGGTGATCGTTCGAATTTCCCTACCCGTCGCGTCCGAGCGTCGACAGCGGCGTCCGGATAGCATGGGCAGCCGATGACTGCCCCGAGCTCGGACCAGCCTCGCTCCTCCGCGGGGGGAGCCCCGATCATCGTCGTCTCCGACCTGCGCAAGCGCTACGGCACCCTGGACGCCGTCGACGGCGTGAGCTTCGAGGTTGCCGAGGGCGAGGTGTTCGGCATCCTCGGACCGAACGGCGCCGGAAAGACGACGACCCTCGAGATGATCGAGGGCATGCGGCCGATCGACTCGGGCGAGGCCGTCATCGACGGCGTCGACGTGCGGGCCGACCCGCGTGAGGTCAAACGCCGCATCGGCATCCAGCTCCAGGCGTCGGCCTTCTTCGACGAGCTGACCCTCGTCGAGCTGCTCCACCTCTTCGCGCAGCTCTACGAGCGCGACGTCGACCCGATGGCGCTGCTCGAGCTGGTCGAGCTGACGGAGAAGGCGAAGAGCCAGGTGCGCACCCTCTCCGGCGGGCAGAAGCAGCGATTCAGCATCGCGTCCGCGCTCGTCAACGATCCGCGCGTGCTCTTCCTCGACGAGCCGACGACCGGCCTCGACCCGCAGGCGCGGCGTCACATGTGGGGCCTCGTCCGCTCGATCCGCGAGAGCGGCCACACGGTCGTCCTGACGACGCACTACATGGAAGAGGCGGAGGAGCTCTGCGACCGCGTCGCGATCATGGACCGCGGCCGGATCATCGCGCTCGACGCCCCGCAACGGCTCGTCGACGAGCTCGTCGGCCGGGGCTTCGCCAAGGCGCGCGTGGAGCGGCTCGCAAACCTCGAGGACGTCTTCATCGATCTCACCGGCCACGAGCTGCGCGAGGAGGATTGACCGTGCGCCTCGGCGTCCTGTGGGCCCTCTTCATCGCCAGCGGGAAGATGTTCATCCGCAACCGCGCGGCCGTCTTCTTCAGCCTCTTCCTGCCGCTGATCATCATGCTGATCTTCGGCGTGCTGAACTTCGAGGGGAGCACCGAGATCCAGCTCGGCATCGTCGACGAGGCGGAAAACGACGCGAGCGTTGCATTCGTCGACGAGCTCGGCGCGTACGACTACCTGATCCTCATCGAGGGCGACCGCGACGCCGAGCTCGCCGCGCTCTCGGACGGCGACCGCGACTTCGTGCTCGTGATCCCGAACGGGTGGTCGGTGCCGCCGCCGGGCGTGGACACCGGACTGGTGGCCTACGCGGGGACGGCGGACCCGGCCCAGGCGCAGGTCGCGCAGGGCCTCCTGCAGCAGGCGGTGGCGCAGGCGCTCTACGCTCCGGGCGGCGGTGGAGGCACCGCGGCACTGGTGCCACCGGTGACGTTCGAGTCGGTCGAGTCGCGCGACCTCGGCTACATCGACTTCCTCGTCCCCGGCATCGTCGGCATGACGATCATGCAGCTCGGGATCTTCGGCGTCGCGTTCGGCTTCGTGCAGCTCAAGCGGACCGGCGCGCTTCGGCGCCTGTTCGCGACGCCCACCTCGCCGAGCTACTTCCTTTCGGCGCAGGTGATGTCGCGGATCATCATCGGCCTCGCCCAGGTCGCCATCCTGTTCGGCATCGGCATCTGGTTCGGGCTCCAGATGTTCGGCGACTGGGGGACCCTGCTGGTGATCGTCATCCTCGGCTCGGCGATCTTCCTGGCCATGGGCTTCGGGATCGCCGGCTGGGCCAAGAACGAGGATCAGGCCGCGCCCGTCGCGAACCTCGTGAGCCTGCCGATGATGTTCCTGTCGGGCGTCTTCTTCCCGCGCGATGCGATGCCCGACTTCCTGGCCGCGATCACGCAGTTCCTGCCGCTGACGTACGTGAACGAGGCGCTCCGCGCGATCGTGAACGAGGGCGCGAACCTCACCGCGCTGGGGCCGCAGCTGCTCGGGATGGCGGTGTGGATGGTCATCAGCTTCGTCATCGCGCTGCGCCTCTTCCGCTGGGAGTAGGCCGCCCGGACAGCTTGGGCCGATACTGACGGCATGCATCAGCACCCGGCACCGATCAGCCGGCGTCGGCTCCTCCAGCTCGGGGCAACCGCATCGGCCGCCGGCCTCGCCGCCTGCGCCTCGCCCCTGCCGTCGCTCTCGCCATTGCTCTCTCCGAGCTCCGGGACGAGCCCGAGCCCCGCGGGCGCGCCCTCCCCGACGCCCGCACCAACGCCGAGCCCGACCCCGCGGCCGGTGACGGGGCGGGTCCTGTACCGCGACGGCGCGCTTGCGGATGGTCGCGAGGCGTCGCTCCAGCAGCACGTCAGCATCCTCGTCGAGGACGGCCGCATCGCATGGATTCGCCCGGCGGGCGGTGAGGAGGACGCCTCGCGGGCGGCGGTCATCGACTGCGCGGGCGCGACGTTCGTCCCGGGCATGGTCGACTGCCACAGCCACGTCACCGGGCCGGGCGGCGCGAACTGGATCGAGCGTTTCAACGACCCGCCCGAGACGCTGCTGGCGGTCGCGGAGGACAACGCCCGAATCGCCCTCGCCGCCGGCGTGCGCTGGATGCGCGACGTCGGGTCGCCGATCGGCGAGAGCCCCGATGACGGCCGGACCCGAGCGCTGGCGCTGGCCGTGCGCGACCGCTGGCGCGGACGGCATGACCGGCCCTACCTGCGCGCCGCGGGCTCATGGCTGTTCAAGACCGGCGTCGCGCCGATGAACGGCGTCATCGAGGCGGCGAACGCCGACGAGCTGGTCGGCGCGGCGATCGGCCAGCTGGACGCCGGGGCCGACCTGATCAAGCTCTACATGGACGGCCCGGACGTGAACGTCTCACCGTGGACGGCGAGCGAGGTCGCCCGCGTCGTCGACGCGGCGCACGGGCGCGACGCGCGGGTCGCCGCGCACTCCGGGCGCCTCAACGGCGCGCGCGAGGCGGTGCTGGGCGGCGTGGACTCGATCGAGCACGGGTTCGACCTGGACGCGACCGTCGCGGCGGAGATGGCGGCCCGCGGCACGACGCTCGTGTCGACGCTGGCAGTCATGCGCTCGTGGCTGACGTTCGGCGCGACGACCACCATGGAGCGCTTCGCGACGCCCGAGGGCCGATCGGCGATCGAGGCTCGCCTCGAGCAGGGTGAGGCATCGGTGCGGGCCGCGCGCGACGCCGGCGTCCGGATCGCGACCGGCAGCGACTTCGGTGGCGGCTCCCTGCGCGCGAACCAGCTGGCGTGGGAGGTGACGAGCCTGGTGACCGCGGGGCTCGAGCCGGTCGACGCGCTGGCGGCGGCGACGTGGCGGGGTGGCGAGCTCCTCGGCGAGGGGCGCGCGGGCGTCATCCGCGAGGGCGGCCCGGCGGACTTCTTCTGCGTCCACGGCGACCCGCTCAGTGACCCGGAGGCGCTCTGGCGCGTCTGGCGCACGGCCTGGGGCCCGATGGAGGCGTGACATGAGCTCATCGCGGCGCGGCGCCGTCGTGACAGGGGGACCGGTCCGAATCAACTGACCCTCCGCCATGGTCGGTTGCCGGCGTCAGTCGGCGTCTCGCGAGGGCTCGTCGCGCTCGACGACGATCGTGCAGCGCGTGGCGAGCGCGGCGGCGGCGCCGATCGCGGCGAGCACCGGCATGAAGGCCACGCCGACGACCCCGAGCGTCAGCGGGACCTCCAGCATCGTGCGGCCGTCCTCGTTTTTGATGATGAGGCGCCGGACGTTGCCCTCGTGGACGAGCTCCTTGACCTTGGCGACGACCTCGTCGCCGTTGATGGTGAACTCCTGCGTGCGCGGAGGTGGCTGCTCAGTCATCGGTCCAGCCTACTCCCGTGCGGTCGATCGGCCGTTTGGCCGGGCATCGCCTGCGCCGTTCGACCGATGAGCTTTCCGTGATTCGGGGGTCTCATGGGCAACGAACGAATCACCCGCAGGCGCAGGAGGCTCAGATGGCAGGCTCGATCATTCCCGACCGCTTCGACACGGCGCCAGCTGGATCGATCCCGTCGTCGCGCAGCGTGCCGAGCCTCCGGGCGGCGCTGAGCGCGATCGTGCGCCGCGGCGGATCGATCACGTCGGAGACGCGGACGGCCCCGGGCATCGGGTCGTGGGCGTTCGTCGTCGACCGAGATGGCACCGAGATCGTGCTGTGGGAGACCGCCGCGCTTCCCGCCTGATTGCGCCAGGCCTAGCGGCCGATCCAGCGAACCGCCGCCAGCGTCGCGACCAGGCCCAGCGCGATCGCCGCGCGCTTGCGGTACGGGTGGAGCTCGAAGAGGCTCGTGTAGACGCTCGTCGTCTTCGCGTCGCGGCCGAAGTCCCCGGTCACCGATCCGGGTCCCGCGCTGGGCTCGAACAGGTTCTCCCGCGCGTCATCAGGCCTCCGCGTCAGCTGCTGCTTCCAGGCCCGGGCGCCGTTGAGCATGTATCGGTCGAGGAGGGTGGGGCTGAGCCACTGGGCCACCGTCAACGCCTTTCCCCAGCCACCGACGACGATCTCCCGTCCGCCGTGCTCCGCGGCGTGGACGATCGACTCGGCGACGACGTGCGGGTCGTAGACCGGCGGAACGGGCATCGGCTGGACGCCGAGCTTCGAGCGGGCGAATCGGAAGAGCGGCGTGTTCATCGACGACGGCATGATCAGCACGACGTCGATGCCCGACCCGTCCTCCGCCATCTCGAGCCGCAGCGCCTCGCTGAACCCGGCGACGCCGTGCTTGCTGGCGACGTACGCCGCCTGGAGCGGGATCGCGCGGTCCGACAGCGCCGAGCCGACGTTCACAATCGTGCCGCCGCCCGCGCGACGCAGGTGCGGGATCGCGGCGCGTGAGCCGAACATCACCCCGAGCAGGTTGACCCGTGCGACTCGCTCCATCTCGGCAGGCTCGAGGTGCTCGACTTCGCCATAGACGCTGATTCCGGCGTTGTTCACCCAGGTGTCGATCCGACCGAACCGATCGGCCGCCGTCGTCGCCACGAGCTCGACCTGCCCCGCCTCCGCCACGTCGGCGAGGACCGGCTCGACGCGGCCACCGCTCCGGGCGGCCTCCTCGGCCAGCGTGGTCAGCGCCTCCTCGTTTCGGGCGGCCGCCACGACGGACGCGCCGCGGCT
Organism: uncultured bacterium; assembly: GCA_965652075.1. Taxonomy (GTDB): domain Bacteria; phylum Chloroflexota; class Limnocylindria; order QHBO01; family QHBO01; genus JACDBZ01. The sequence continues at coordinate 8,392 of CBFGTN010000002.1, read as the reverse complement.
CGCGAACAGCAGCGCGGTCGCGCGTCCGATGCCCTGGGACGCACCGGTGACGACGACGACCTGCTCGGCGATCGGTCGCTTCCTTCGTGCCATGCGACGGAGCAGTGCAGCCCGGGTGCCAGCGCGCATCACCCTCCTTCGAGCATGCCGATCGCGAGCCGTGCCGCGCGCGCCAGCCGCCCCGGCGCATGCTCGAGGACGAGCGAGCCGATCGACGCACCGAGGTCCCTGGGTCCTGCGGCATCCGGCGGTGGGGCCTCTGCGACGATCAGCGTCCCATGCCGCGAGAGCACCTCGTGCGACGCGGAACCGTCCTCGTTGCGCCGGAAGTGGAGCGTGACCGTCGCGTCGCCCACCCGCAGGTTGTGCAGGGTCACCTCGTCGATCCCGGCGGGCAGGCGCGGTCGCACCAGCGCCAGCAGGTGGATCGGCGCGAACGGATACAGCCCGAGCATGGCCTGGGCGAGCTGGACGGTTGCGCCGGCCGACCAGGCCTGGGGGCAGTTGGCCTGCGGATAGGCGACCGGCACCGCGAGCTCCACGCGGCTCTGACCGCCGATGAGCTCCGGAAGCCGCATCCCGGGCAGACGCGCGGTCGCCTCGAGCAGCGCGCGCGCCAGGCGGTCGGCGTGCGCGTCGAGCCCGTAGCGCTTGAAGCCGACGGCGAACGTCGCGTTCTCGACGGGCCAGACGGTCCCGAGGTGATAGGCCCACGGGTTGTAGGCCGGGTGCGCGGACGACAGCGTCCGGATGCCCCAGCCGCTGAACAGGTCCTCGGCCATCAGCCGCTCGGCGATGAGCGACGCCTGGTCGGACGGCACGATGCCGGTCGCGAGCGCGTGGCCGGGGTTCGATCCGATCGAGCGGACCGGCCGCTTGTCCGGGTCGAGCGCCGTCGCGTAGTAGCCCTCGTCCGGCATCCAGTAGGCGGCGTGCCAGGCCGTCCGGAGCTTGCGGGCGTGCTCGAGGTATCGCTCAGCCGCGCCGTCGTCGGCGAGCGCGACGCAGATCTCGGCCATCCGGACGAGCGCCAGGTAGTGGAAGGCCTGCTCCTCGACGGTCGCGATCGGGTTCGGCACCTGGCTGCCGTCGGGATAGCGGATCGCCTCGTCCGAGTCCTTCCAGCCCTGGTTCTTCAGGCCGAACGGCGAGCGCGTGCGGTACTCGAGGAAGCCGTCGTCGTCGAGGTCGCCGTGCGTCTCTGCCCACGCGAGGGCGCCTTCCGCCGTGGCCCGATGCCGGCGGAGCAGGTCGGCGTCCCCGGTCCAGTGCCAATGCTCGGACAGCACGAACGGGAACAGGGCCGATGTCGTCTGCGTGCCGTAGTACGCCGACTGCGCGGTCAGCCCCAGGTCGGCGAGCGGCCCGCGTCGCAGCTCGTGGATGAGCTTTCCCGGCTCGGCATCGCGCCAGGGGTCGTCGCTCGCGGCCGCGGTGCGCGCGGTCACGTCGAGCGCGCCGCGCATCCACTGCGGCCCGATCATCGCCGCCTGCCACCCGGCCGTGAGGACGTCGCGGCCGAAGAGCCCCGTGAAGACCGGCACGCCGGCATTCACCACCCACGCGCCGTCCTCCGCCTCGAGCTCGCGGTTGCGGAGGTCATGGAGATCGTCCGCGGCGAGCTCCCAGGCGCGCCCGAGTGTCGGCGAGCTCGAGCGCAGCCGGGTGCGCCGGCGCCTCCAGCTGTCGCGCTCCGCGGCCACGTCGGCCGCGACCTCTGCCCACGCGCCATCGACGAGGGGCTCGAGGACGATCGTCGACGACCACGCATCACCGGCGCCGAGCTCGATCGTCGTTCCCGCGTGGCACGAGCCCGGCTCGTCATCTGCCGCGAGCGCCATGTCGCCATCGATCCGCCGCACGCGGAGCCCGCGCTCGGTCGATCCCTCGCCGCTGCTCGCCGAGTAGCGGATCTCGATGGCCTCCGGCCGCGCGCCGGTCGTCAGCGCCCCGTTCTGCTGCCGGCGGTCGCTCGCCACCTCGAGGACGTCGGCGAAGTCCGCGGCGAGGTCGATCGCCAGCGAGACGCGTCGCTCGGTCATCCCGTGGTTCAGCACCGACACTCGTTCGAGCATGCCCGGTCCGAGGCGGCGCTCGAGCCGGATCTCGATCGCGTCCTGCGGGAGTCGCGGACCGTCGGCGTTGCCGCCCGGCAGCGCCGCGCGCAGGGACGCCATCCATCGGTCCGCTCCGGCGGTGCCGCTCGAGACCCACTCCGGCTCCGAGCCATCGATCGTCAGCCGATGGCGCGACAGGATCCGGCAGTCGTGGTGGAAGAGGCCGCAGCCCTCGTCGCATCCGATCGCGCCATCGGGATGGCAGAGGAGCACGGTCCAGTCGCGATGGCTGAGCTCGTGCGGAAAGCGGGGGTCGAGGCCCATGCGGCTACGGCTCGCAGGAAGGGTGCCGGGCACTGGCGCTCATGCGGGAGATGCGAGACGCTGTCCGCACATACCGCCGAGCCGATGCGAGAGGAGCTGCGCGATGGTCGACAACGTGACGACGACGGCGACGAAGGAGGTCCAGGCCGGCGCGCGCGCCGTGCACGTCGAGCGCAGTGCCGTCGGCGTCGTCCGCGGCGGCGCCATCGACGTCAGCCAGGCCGGGGTCGGGCTTGTCGTCGCCGACGGCGACGTCTCGATCACGCAGGGCGGCGGCCGGTCGTTCGTGGCCAGCGGCGATGCGCGGATCCAGCAGGGCGGCACCGGAACCCTCGTCGCGCTCGGAGACGCGACGATCCACCAGGGCGGCGCGGGGACGCTGCTCACCCTCGGAGCGGTCAGCGTCGAGCAGGGCGGAATCGCCGTCGCGCTCGGGCGAGAGGTCCGCGCCGGTGGAGGTGGGACGATCGGCCTGGCGCTGGCGCCGCGCGTCGACGTCCAGCCCGGCGCCCGGGTCATCCTCGGGCCTCGCGAAGCTGCGATCGCCGGCGCGGCCATCGGGATCGTCGCCGGTCTCATCGTCGCCGGCGTGCGCGGCGCCCGCGACCGCTGAGGCGGCGCGCATCGGTCAGGCCTCGGCGGCGTCTGCCTCGTCCCTGGTCTGATGGATCGTCCCGGGCGCATGCTCGGGCGGCGCGTACACGGTGATGAGCCGGAGCGTGGAATCGCCGCGGTTCACGAAGTTGTGGCGGGTCCCGGCCCGGACGAAGACGAGGTCGTTCGGACCGACCTCGAATGACTCGCCGTCGAGCGTCGCCTCGCCCCGGCCGTCGACGAACACGAGGACCTGGTCCGTCGTGGGGTGGACTTCGTCGCCGATCTCGCCACCGGCCGGAATGGCCATGACCACGACCTGCTCGTGCTCGCCGGTCAGGACCTCGCGCCGGAACGCGTCGTTGCTCCAGGCCACCTGGAGGACGTCGACGCGACTGGATGGTGATGTGCTGGCCATCGGTCAAATCTCCTCGTTGGGTCGCCGAACGATGCCGGCAGGATGCCGGCCACCACCTGCCTCGGCACTGCATTCGAGCTGACTGACGCGGTCGTCCGGCCACCAGGTCAGCAGTCGACAGGTCGCGCAGCTCCGTACGTCGACGGAGCGACCGGACTCCGTCGGGCAGGCGACGCGATCGCTGCGGACATCGCGCGCCTCGTTGAGGCACACGATGACGTCGGGTCGTGGGTTCCGTCCGGCCCCGAGCACGATCGGCCTCATCCCATTCGCTCTCGATTCGTCACGGTCAGCCCTCGGCCGCGAGTGCGACGAAGTCCATTGCCGAGATCACGCCCGTCGGCCGCCCGTGGTCGTCGACCGCGACGAGCCGGTGCAGGCCCTCGGTCTGCATCCGGATGGCGGCGTCCTGCACCGATGCGCTGGAGTCGACGGTCACGGCGGGCGCACTCATGACCTCGCCGACGCGCACGCCGCGCTCGCGATGACGGATGAGCGCCTGCACGGCGGGCACGTCCAGGTACAGGATGTCCGTCTGGCTGATGACCCCGACGAGCCGGCCCGACAGGTCGACGACCGGCAGTCCGGTGACGCGGTGGCGCCGCATCATCTCCTCGGCCTCCTCGATCGGGGCGTCCATGCTCACGACGATCGGGTCGACCGTCATGAGGTCGGCGACGAGCAGGTCGCTCGTGTCGGTGGTTGGTTCGACGGTCGTCATCGGTCCTCTCCTCGTTCGCGCGCAACGGTTCTCGTGTCAAGAGCCAGGCTGCGGCCATCCGCGATCGGCCGCTACGGCCATCCGGCCCCCGGAGAAGGGACCTAGGGCCTGAACCTGCCCCGCTCGATCGTCCGCCGGGACCGAAGTCACGTGCTGGACGGGCCATTCGGCCCTCAGCGACCGTGGACGGCCCCCTCAGAATCGAGGCTGAACCCGCGCGCCGAAGCTGCCGCGGGCAGGTGCAGTTCAGGAGCCAAGCCGATGCCTCGCCCGCTCATCTACTTCCTCGCGTTCACCGGCATGGGAACGCTGTTCGCTGGGACCATGATCCTGGCCGCCATCGTCCTCGGCAGCCCGGGAGAGGCGACCGCCTCACCAACCGCCAGCCCGCCGCCGGCCCAGGAGGGCGGTGGCGAGTTCACGATCACGGCCTTCGACCTCGGCTTCGAGCCGGCGATGGTCCATGTCGCCGGTCCCGGGACCTACACGGTCACGTTCGTGAACGACGGCGGGACCTATCACGACGTCACCTTTGACGACGGGACCGTCATCGGCGCCGATGGCCACGAGACGGCGACGGGCGAGGTGACGATCCCCGCGGAGGGGATGAGCTTCATCTGCTCGGTCCCCGGCCACGCCGACGCGGGCATGACGGGCATGGTCATGGTCACGGCCACGGGAGCGTCCGACGGCCCGGAGCCGTCGCCGGCCGAGAGCATGACGGCCGAGGAGATGCGCGACGTCGACGCCGCGGTCACGGCCCAGTTCCCGGCCGAGACGGAGGGCCTCGGCAACCAGGTGCTCGAGCCCGAGGTGCTGGACGACGGAACCCTCCAGTGGGAGATCACCGCATCGGTCATCCAGTGGGAAACCGAGCCCGGCACCTTCGTCGAGGCCTACGCCTACAACGGCATGGTCCCGGGCCCGCAGCTGCACGGCCAGGTCGGAGACCGGATCCGGATCCTCCTGCACAACGAGCTGCCGGTGCCGACGACGATCCACTCCCACGGGCTCTTCGTGCCGCCCGACATGGACGGCGTCCCGGTCATCAGCCAACCGGCGGTCATGCCAGGCGAGACGTTCACCTACGAGTACACGCTGCGCAACGCCGGATCGCACATGTACCACAGCCACTTCCACGCCGAGGAGCAGGTGCCGATGGGACTCCTCGGAGCCTTCGTCGTGACCGATCCGGATGCCGATGAGCCTGCGGTCGACCAGGACATCGCGATGGTCCTCAACGACGGTCCACTCGGGTTCACGATCAACGGCAAGGGCTTCCCGGCCACCGCGCCGATCGTGGCCACGCAGGGCGACAAGATCCGGATCCGCTACATGAACGAGGGGCTCCAGATCCACCCGATGCACCTCCACGGGATCCCGCAGCAGGTCATCGCCAAGGACGGGTGGAACGTGCCGGACCCGCACTACGAGGACACGGTCCTCGTGGCGCCCGGGGAGCGCATCGACGTCCTGATCGACGCGAGCGAGGTCGGCACGTGGGCCTTCCACTGCCACATCCTCACCCACGCCGAAGGGCCTGAGGGGATGTTCGGGATGGTCACCGCGCTCGTCGTCGAGGAGCGCTGACGGATGGTCGCCGCCGACGCCGCCGTGGATCGCGACCTGCCGCTGACGCGGATCGTCGTGCGTCGCGCCTCGCTCAGCGATCCCGCGCGGCTGGCCTGGGCGATTCGCGCCGCGCGGAGCTGGCTCGGGCCGGAGGTGGAGCCTGTCGTCGAGGGCATGCGGCGACACGAGGCCGACCTTCAGCTGCGCGCCGGCGATCTGCCGACGCTCGTGACGTTCCGGAAGGCCGCGTACGTCGACGTCGGTCCCGTCCGGCCGCTGAACGACGGCTGGGAGGCAGAGATCGGCTGGCGCGCCTCGTCGTTTGCACCGCTCTTTCCAGTCTTCGCCGGCACGATCGTGGCGAGGGACGGCGAGCTGACGCTCAGCGGCTCGTACGCGCCGCCCGGTGGCATCGTCGGACGCGCGGCGGATCGCGCGCTGCTCCACATCGCGGCCGAGGGCACGGCGCGGTGGCTGCTCGGCCGTCTCGACGAGGCGGCGGCCCTGGGGGGAGCCGCGGGCTAACTGCCGGCGGGAGGCTCCCCAAGGTGGTGCTTGGCGACGAACGCCGCTGCCTGCGTGCGACGCTGGAGATTCAGCTTCGAAAGGATGCTGCTGACGTAGTTCTTCACCGTCTTGTCCGAGAGGAAGACTTCAGCCGCGATCTCCTTGTTCGTCTTGCCCTCCGCCACGAGCAGGAGGATCCGACGTTCCTGCTGGGTCAGGTCGGTGAGCTCGTCGGTCGCGCCGCCGCTGGCGGCCCGTCGGACGCGCTGCAGGACCTTTTCGGTCACGCCCGGATCGAGCAGTGAGTCGCCCCTCGCCACGGACTGGATGGCCGCGACCAGGTCGCGCCCACGGATCTGCTTCAGGAGGTAACCCGACGCGCCGGCGATGATCGCCGACAGGACCGCTTCCTCGTCGGGGTAGCTCGTCAGCATCACGACGCGCGTCTCCGGGCGCAGTGCGCGAATGTCGCGGCACGCCTCGATCCCGGATCCGTCCGGCAGCCTGACGTCCATGATCACGATGTCGGGCTCGAAGCGGACGGCGTGCGAGACGGCCTCTGCCACGGTCCCCGCCTGGGCGACGACCTCGAGCCCCGAGCGCCGGTCGAGCAATGACACGAGCCCCTGGCGCACGACCTCGTGGTCGTCGACGACGAGCAGTCGGATCGGTCTCTCGGATGGTGGCTCGCTCACGTCTCTTCACTCGCTCGAGCTCGCGCTCTGCGCGGCAGGACGACGATGATACGGGTCCCCGTTCCGGCCCGGCTGTGGACCTCGAAGGTGGCACCGATCGCCTCGGCGCGTGCGCGCATGTTCCCGATCCCGTGGTGCCCGCGTTCGGCATCCCGCAGGGCGTCGAATCCGCGTCCATCGTCGGTCAGCTCGAGCCGCAAGGTGTCCTCCGTCGTTCGCAGCGAGATGGACGCCTGCGACGCGCTGGCATGGCGCGCGACGTTGCTCAATGCCTCGCGCGTGAGCGCAAGCAGGTCCGCCACGGTCTCCATCGGCAGATCCCCCACGTCCGCGCCACCGGCGGTGACCGTGACGTCGACCGCCGCGCTCCGGCGGAGCTCGGTCGCGAGGTGCTCGAGGCCGTCGACGAGCGACCCGCCCTCGAGGAGCACCGGCCGAAGGCCGAAGATGAAGTTGCGCAGGTCGCGGATCACGGCGTTTAGCGCCTCGATCGCCTCGTCGACGCGCCGCGCCGCCTCGCCCGGATCCTCGTCGATGAGCTCGGGCACGTCGTCGAGGGCCAGGGTCTGCGCATAGATCGCCTGGATGACGCCGTCGTGCAGGTCGCGGCTGATGCGTTCGCGCTCGTCGACGATCGCGAGCCGCTGGACCTGGGAGTGGAGCCGGGCGTTGTCGATCGCGATGCCGGCGTGCAAGGCGAACATCTCGACCAGGCCCTGATCGTCCTCGCTGAACTCCGTCGCGCCGACCTTGTTGGTCAGGTACAGACGGCCGACCACGTCGCCTCGGGCGCGGATCGGCATCCCCAGGAAGGAGTGCATCACGGGGTGATGGGGCGGGAAGCCGAACCGCTCGGGGTGCTCGGCGATGTCCGGCACGCGATACGGGCGATTCTCCCGGATGATCAGGCCGAGCAGGCCGCGTCCCCGAGGGAGATCGCCGATGCGCTCGCGCTCCTCGGAGCTGACGCCGCTGGTGATGAATCGCTCGATCGCGCCATCGGCATCGACGATCCCGATCGCGGCGTACCGGGCATTCACGAGCTCCCGCACCCGATCCGTGATCAGCTGAAGGACGCGGTCGAGGTCGAGCACGCCGCCGATGCCGCGGACTGCCTGGTCCAGCGCCGCGAGCTGGGCGTTGGGGGTCGTGGAACCGTGGCTCGTCTCAGGCATCCGAGGCAAGGCTAGCGGGCGGTCCACGTGGTCGGCACGGTCTTCCACGAGGTGATCAAGGAGGGCGTCCACCTCAAGGAGGGGAACGAGGGCACCTGGGGGCAGCCAGGCCGTCGATCTCGCGCCGGCCCAGGGAGCGATCGTCGAGATGCGGTTCGACGAGGACGGGCTGTACCCGATCGTGACCCACGCCTTCAACTTCGTCGGTCGCGGAGCCCTCGGCCTGTTCCAGGCCGGTGACGGCGGTCCCGCCGTGGACGGCGGCCACTGAGGGCCGAGTCGCCCCCCGCGACCATGCGGCGGGGCGACCGTGGACGAGCGGCGATCGT
>CBFGTN010000001.1:0-138178 GCA_965652075.1 uncultured bacterium | reverse complement strand
GACGCCCTCGATCTTCACCCGCGGCGCGTCGCGCGGCATGCAGATCACCGCCACCGTGCCGAGGAGGCGCGCGGCGCGCGCCACGGCCTGCGCGTGGTTGCCCGACGAGTAGGTGACGACGCCGCGCGCGCGCTCGGCATCGGTCAGTGACGCGATCTTGTTGTAGGCGCCGCGCATCTTGAAGGCGCCGACCGGCTGGAGCGACTCGGGCTTGAGCCAGGTGGTGTCGTCCCAGCGCAGGAGCGGCGTGCGGGTGGCCACCCCGCGAATGCGTTCGGCTGCATCTCGGATCTCGTCGATCGAAACGATGTGCGGCTCGGCGCTCGCCACCATCGGTCAGTAGGCCCGCGCCCAGGTGGCAGTATCGGTGCCCGGCTTGCCGCAATGGATGCATGGGCCGCCGGGGTCCGCCGGCTCGAAGGGGAGGAATCGGATCGTCGCCTTCGTCTTCGCGCTGATCTCGGCCTCGCACGCGGGATCCCCACACCAGGCGCCGATCCAGAACCCACCCTGCTCCTCGACCCCGGTCGCGAACTCCTCGAAGGAGCCGATGAGGTGCGTGTTCGCCTCTCGGTAGGCGACCGCATCGGCGAAAAGCGCACGCTGGACCGATGCCAGCCGGTCCGCCATCCCCGACGCGACCTCGGCCAGTGCCACCGCCTCCTTCGCGCCATCGAGTCGAGAGACGAGCACAGCCGTCCCGGCCGCGACGTCGCGCGGTCCGAGCTCGATCCGCACCGGCGCCCCCTTCATCTCCCACTCGGCGAACTTGTAGCCGGGCCGATGCTGGACGCGGTCGTCGAGCCGCACGCGGATGCCCGCGGCGGCCAGGTCGGCGCGGAGCGGCTCGGCGACGCCGAGGACCTCTGCGCGCTCCTCGTCGGTGCGGTGGATCGGCACGATCGCGACCTGGACGGGCGCGACGGCCGGAGGCAGCCGCAGGCCGGCGTCGTCGCCATGGGCCATGATCGTGGCGCCGACCATTCGCGAGCTGAAGCCCCACGACGTGCCCCAGGCGTGCTCCTGCACGCCATCGGCGCTGAGGAAGGTCACGTCGTACGCGCGTCCGAAGTTCTGCCCAAGGAAGTGGCTGGTGCCGCACTGGAGCGCCTTGCCGTCGCGCATCAGGCCCTCGATGCAGTAGGTCTCATCGGCCCCAGGGAAGCGCTCGGCCGGGGTCTTGCGCCCGGTGTGGACCGGGATGGCGAGCACGTCCTCGGCGACCTGGCGATAGACCTCGAGCATCCGCAGCGCCTCCTCGGTGGCGTCCGCCGCGGTGGCGTGGGCGGTGTGTCCCTCCTGCCACAGGAACTCGCTCGTCCGCAGGAAGAGCCGCGTGCGCATCTCCCAACGCAGGACGTTGTTCCACTGGTTGTAGAGCAGCGGAAGGTCCCGATAGCTCTGGATCCAGCGCTTGTAGCTGTTCCAGATCAGCGCCTCGCTGGTGGGCCGGATGGCGAGCGGCTCCTCCAGCTTCTCGCCGCCGCCGTGGGTGACGACGGCAACCTGCGGCGCGAAGCCCTCGACGTGGTCGGCCTCGCGCTCGAGCAGGCTCATCGGGATGAGCAGCGGGAAGTAGACGTTCTCGTGGCCGGTGGCCTTGATCCGGTCGTCGAGCGCACGCTGCGTGTGCTCCCAGATCGCGTAGCCGTGCGGCTTGATGATCATGGAGCCCTTGGCGGGGCCGTGCTCGGCCATCTCGGCCCGCTTCACGACCTCGACGTACCACGCGGGGAAGTCGTCCTGCTGCCGTGGCAGCTTGTCGGTGCTCATCGGAGCACCGAATGCTAGCCGATGGCGCGCCTCGGGCCGCGCTCGCCTGGCCGTCGGGCACCGACCGCGGGTTGCGACGCTCGCGGGTCGGCGCTCGACGGCCGTCGGGGTCCCAGCGCGACGGCGTCGCCAGGCCCTTCATCCGCGTCGAACCATCAGCGACAGCGTCGCGTGGGAGGGCGACGTCAACGAGGGGCGTGATCGTCACATGGGGTACCGGCCGGTTCCGTGGCATCTCGGCAGCGGATGACGCGATGTGCGGCGAGTGCGGTTAGGGGCAGTACCCGGCGGGACCGCGGTACTGGTCGCCAGGGAGGGTCTGGCGCGGACGGCGGTCGTCGTCTGCGATCCGGCTCACCGACCCCGAGGCGGATCAGAGGTTGCCGCGCCGGGCCTGCTCGATCTCGATCGCCTCGAACAGCGCCTTGAAGTTGCCGACGCCGAAGCCGCGGCTGCCGTGGCGCTCGATGATCTCGAAGAAGAACGTCGGCCGGTCCTGGACGGGGCGGGTGAAGATCTGGAGGAGGTAGCCCTCCTCGTCGCGATCGGCCTCGATGCCGAGCTCCTCGAGCGTGTCGATCGGGACCCCGACGTCGCCGACCCGGTCGGGGAGCGACTCGTAGTAGGCGTGGGGCATGCCCAGGAACTCGACGCCGCGCTCGCGCAGGGCGCGGACGGTCCCGACGATGTCCTCGGTGCGCAGCGCGATGTGCTGCGTGCCGGCGTCGAGGTAGTAGTCGAGAAACTCCTGGATCTGGCTCTTCTTCTTGCCGGCCGCCGGCTCGTTGATCGGGAACTTGATCCGGCCGTTCCCGTTCTGCATGACCTTGCTCATCAGGGCCGAGTAGTCGGTGTGGATGACCTTGTCGTCGTAATGGATGAGCTGCGCGAAGCCGAGCACGTCCCTGTAGAAGTCGACGAAACGGTTCATGTCGCCGAGCGCCACGTTGCCGACGCAATGGTCGACCTCGAGCAGGCTCTGGCCCGTTGCCGCGGCCGCGGGATTCGTGACGCGGTGATAGCCGGGGGCGAAGGCGCCGTGGTAGTCGGAGCGGTCGATGAACGAGTGGATCACCTCGCCGTAGGCGTGGATCGCGCTGCGGCGCAGGACGCCCTTGGTGCCCTCGAGCGTCGTCGGTTCCTGGGCCGAGGCCGCGCCCCGCGCCGTCGTCTCGCGCCACGCGGACGCGACGTCGTCGACGGCGAAGGCGATGTCCTTCACGCCATCCCCGTGCTTCGCGACGTGCTCCGCGATCTCGCCATCGGGGCCGAGCGGCGCGGTGAAGACGAAGCGGATGTCGTTCTGGACCATGACGACGCTGGACCGATCGCGCACGCCCGTCTCGAGCCCGGCGTAGGCCACCGGGGTGAAGCCCCACAGCGCGCGGTAGTAGTGCGCCGCCTGCTTGGCGTTGCCGACCCAGAACTCGACGTGGTCGATCCCCTTGAGCGGCAGGAAGTCCTGCGCCTCGTCGGCAGCGTTCGGGTTGATGATCGCGCCCGCCTGGTTGGCGGCGCCGCGCGGGAGCGTATCGGTCATGGCGACCGAGTCTACCGCAGGACCGATGCCGCCCTAGGCGGCGATGCCGGCCTCGAGCGCGACGTCGAGCATGCGATCGATCGCCCGATCGAGCTCCTCGAGGGGGAGGTAGCTCTCCTCCGTCGTCACGTCGTCGCCCAGCACGTCGCTGACCGTCAGCGCGCAGGCCGCCGCGGCACCATCCCGGGCGGCGAGGTAGAAGAGCGCCGATGCCTCCATCTCGAACGCCAGGACGCCACGGTCGCGCCAGCGCTGGGCGTAGTCGGGATCGGTGTTGTAGAAGACATCGACCGATGCCACGAGGCCGGTTCGAGCGGCGATGCCCTGCGCCGCGGCGGCGTCGACGAGCGCCCGGGTCAGGGCGAAGTCCGCGGCCGGCGCGTACGCCTCGCCGTGCAGGTACGTCGACGTCGCGCCGTCGACCGGGCAGGCCGCCGTCGCGATGACCAGCTCGCCGGTCGTCAGGCCCTTCGCGATCCCGCCGCAGGTGCCGACACGGACGAGGCGCCTGGCCCCGAGCCGAAGCAGCTCCTCGACGACGATGCTCAGGCTCGGCGTCCCCATTCCGCTGGTCTGGACGCTCACCGGCACGCCGCGGAACGTGCCGGTGAACCCGAGCAGCCCGCGGTGCTCGTTCACGGCGCGGGCGCTGCCCGCGTCGAACCGCTCGCTGATGCGGCGGGCTCGGCCCGGGTCGCCGGGCAGCAGCACAAGCGGCGCGTAGTCGCCGGACTCGGCGCGGAGATGGATCTGCGGCATGCGACGTAGCGTAGCGGCCGCCGAGCGCCGGCTCCATCGGAACGCTGGCAGGATGCTTGCTCAGCGCTCGGGCAGGCATGACGAACGTCCCTGCGCGTGGACGCGACCTCGAGCTTCCGGACGGGATCGGGCCGGAACACGTGAAGCCACGGAATGGGCTGCGCCGACACGCGAGCCCCCTGTCGCTCGCGGCGTTCGGCTCGGTCATGGTGCTCGGGCTGATGGGCGTCCTCGGCCACGAGCGCGACTGGGTGTCGGAAAGCGATGAGGTTCGCCTCACGGTCCACTCGTCGGAGACGATCCGCAACGGCGAGTTCTTCGAGATGCGGATCACCGTCGAGGTCATGACTGCCGCCGACAACCTGATCATCGCGGTGGACCAGGCGCTCTGGGAGGACATGACCGTCAACACCATCATCCCGAGCGCCAGCCAGGAGACCGGCACGGACGGCGAGTTCCGCTTCGCCTACGGACCGATGGAGGCTGGGACGACCTTCCTGCTGAAGATCGACCTCCAGGTCAATCCGGACATCGTGGGCGGCAACTCCGGGACGGTGACCGTCAGCGACGGCGCCCGACCGATGACGGCGGCGACCCTTCGGATCACGGTGCTGCCCTGATGGACATCGTCGTTCGCGCGACGGTCATCTTCGTCGCCCTCTACCTGCTGGTTCGGCTCATGGGCAAGCGCGAGCTCGGCCAGATGACGCCGTTCGAGCTGATCGTGCTGGTCGTCATCGGCGATCTGATCCAACAGGGAGTGACGCAGAACGACTTCAGCCTGACGGGCGCCGTGATCGCGACCTCAACGATTGCGTTCTGGGCACTCGTCATGAGCTGGGCCAGCTACCTGTGGCCGCGCGCTGAGCGCGTCCTCGAAGGGGAGCCGCGGGTCATCGTCCGCGATGGAGAGGTGCTGGTCGACAACCTGCGTCGCAATCGCCTGACCCCAAGCGAAATCGAGTCGGAGATGCGGCTGGCCGGCATCTCTCACTTGCGCGATGTCCGGTGGGCGATCCTCGAGCCACGCGGCAAGATCAGCTTCATCGAGGCCGGCAGCGGCGGGCAGGGGGAGCAGCCCCCGCCGCAGCCGAAGTCGACCGAGGACGACGGCGCCGTCTAGCATCGGTCCGGCCATGACCAGCGCCTGGAGCGACGAGCTCGCGTTCGCCACCGACCTCGCACGCCGGGCCGGCGCGATCCTGCTCGGCAGCTACGAGCGCGTCGAGACGATCGACTACAAGAGCAAGCGCGACGTCGTGACCGATGCCGACTACGCCTCGGAGCGCCTGGTCATCGACGCGATCAAGGCGCGGTATCCGGACGACGCGATCCTCGCCGAGGAGTCGGGCGAGCACGCCGGGGTTCGGCGCGAGGACGGGTCGGGCAACGGGCGCACCTGGGTCATCGATCCCCTCGACGGGACCGTCAACTACGCCAACGGAATCCCGTTCTACTGCGTGAGCATCGGGCTCGTCGTCGACGACCGGCCGACGGTCGGCGTCGTCCTCGATCCCGCGCGCGACGACCTGTACGCGGCGACCGTCGATGGCCCGGCGAGCCTGGACGGGGAGCCGATCAGCGCCTCGACGAAGGGCACGCTCTCGGACTACGTCGTGAGCCTGGCGATCATCGGGCGAGGCGGCCTCTCGCGCGAACGCCGAATCGCCCCGCAGATCCGGATCCACCGGCGGATGGGCAGCGCCGCGCTCGCCCTCGCATATGTCTCGAACGGCCGCTTCGACGCGTTCGTGCAGAACGGCGGCCTCTCGCCCTGGGACGTTGCCGCGTCCGGCCTGATCGCGGAGCGCGCCGGGGCGATCGTCACGGACCTCGGTGGCGGCGCGTGGTGGAAGCCGCGCCCGAGCGGTCCGCGCGTGACGGTCGTTGCCGCCCCGGCGGCGCAGCACGACGCGCTGCTCGAGCTCCTGCGCAGCGTCAGGACGACGGCCCAGACGCGTCGGTGAGGGATTCCGGGTCGAGGACCTGAGCGAGCATCCCGAGCGTCAGCGCCGTGGCGCCCCACACGACGACCCCGCCGTAGCGGAAGGCCCCGGCCCGCAGCCTGAGGCCGCCACGGACGACGACCTCCTCGACGCCGACGACGTCCGGGTCCCACAGCGCCGCGAGCGGCAGCTCGACGATGGCCGCCACCTCCGCGTCGTGCGGCACGAGCGTCGGACGGGTCGAGACCGCGCCGACGAAAGGCTGGAGCTCGAAGTTGCTCACCGGGATCCAGACCGGGTCCAGCGCCCCGACGATGCGCACGTCCGACGGCGGCAGGCCGACCTCCTCCCATGCCTCGCGCAGCGCGGCCGCCTCGGGACCGGCATCGGTCGGATCCACCGCCCCGCCCGGCAGCGAGACCTCACCGGCGTGCGCGCGCAGGTCGCCGTGCCGAACGGTGAGAGGCACGACGAGGGTGCCCTCGCCATCGGGATAGATGGCCAGGAGGGTGGCCGCCGGCCGGGCGGGCGGGAAGTCGGCGCGTTCGTATCGACGCCGGCTGACCTTCCCGTCGAGCGTCCGAGGCAGCAGGCGCTCGTCGAGCGGAATCGGCCTCGTCGCGCGCGCCAGCGCATCGGCCAGCTCGTCCTCCCAGCCGGGCGCCTCGCGTAGTATTCGGCCCATGACCCAGGCAAACCTCGATCGCGATGCCCGCGTGCGCGACGCGCTCTACCGCACGCGCCTGCTCGCGAACCGCACGCCGCATTTCAGCAAGGCGACGCGCCGGGAGGCAAATCGGGCCCTGGACATCCTGGAGCGCCAGCTCGGCCTGAACCAGGTGAACGCCGCCGAGTCGGCGCGCGGGATCGAGCTCCTCAATCGCGCCCACTCGTCGCTGACCTTCGGGCTCCTGCGGGACGAGGACTTCACCGATCGCTACGCCCCGGCCCTGCGCAGGCTCGGCCTTCGCAGCATCACCGATCGCCTCGCGGAGGTCCCGAGCTCGGTCATGGCGCTCGCGATCTCCGGGCCGACCGACGGCCGGGTCCATCGCGATGATCTGCCGCAGGCGCAGCGCATCGACGCGGCCGGCGCCGCGCTTCCACCGCCACCCGGCTACGGGACGCTGCCGTCGGCCGCGTTCTCGGCGCGGGCACCGTCACCATCGGTCGATGGACCGGCCACCCTGGATCGAAGAAGGAGTCAGTCCGTGAAGGGCTCTGGCATCGCCACGGTCGTGGCCATCCTCCTGTTCGTCGGCGTCATCGGCGTGACCGTGGTCGAGGGCATCTTCGACGGGTTCAGCATCTGGGACGGTGGCGTCCTCGGCCTCGCGGCGCTCGGGCTCCTGGTCGTGATCGCGGCCTGGATCTGGGGGATCATCCGGCGCTGACGGTTCGGGGGTGCGGATCAGCCTGAGCCACCGGCCAGCGCCGCGACGAGGTCGGCATCGGTCGGCGTCGATCCGAGACCGAGCCGATCGCCGATCGACGCGGCAAGGGGCGGCTCGAGGTACGTCGAGGCGAGCGTGTCCCAGGATGGCGCGGCGAACGCCTCAGACGGCGGCGCGTCCAGGATCACCCGCCCCGCGCGCATGACGACGACCCGCTCGAAGCCCTCCGCCACGAAGCGCATGTCGTGGCTGATCGCGATGACCGTCCGTCCGGCCGCGGCGACCGAGTCGACCACGGCCCGAACGAGCTCGACGCCGTCCGGATCCTGACCGGTGGTCGGCTCGTCGAGGACGAGCACCGGAGTCTCCATTGCCAGGACCGATGCGAGCGCCAGCAGCTTTCGTCGCGACCCGCCGAGGTCGTACGGGTTCGTCCGCTCCTCCGCCGACAGCCGGCAGGCCGCGAGGGCGCCATCGACGGCCGAGCGCAGGGACGCGCCGGTACGCCCGAGATTGCGAGGGCCGAACTCGACCTCCGAGCGCACGGTGCCGGCGAAGATCTGGCGATCCGGATCCTGGAAGGCGAGGCCGATCCGAGAGGCCAGCTGCGCGACGGTGAGCCGCGCGGCGTCGATCCCGTCGATGCGAACGGCGCCTGACGTCGGGCGCAGCAGCCCGTTCAGGTGGCGGACGAGCGTCGTCTTGCCGCTGCCGTTCTGGCCGATGAGCGCGACCCGCTCGCCGGCGCCGATCCACAGGTCGATCCCGTCGAGCGCCCGGACCCCGCCCTCCGGGTAGACATGGACGAGCCCCTCGATCGCCAGGTCAACCATCGCCGAGCACCGATGCGACGCGCGACTCGTCGAGGCCGGCAGCCGACAGGGCGCGGCGGATGCGGATGGCCGACGGCTCGGCGACCCCGAGCGACGGAAGCCGCTCGTCGGCAAGGACCTGTGCGGCCGGCCCATCGAGACCGATGCGCCCCGCGTCGAGCACGATCACCCTCGAGCACACCGCGGCGAGCAGGTCCGTCTTCTGCTCGGTCAGCAGGATCGAGGCGCCGTCCGCGGCGAGCCGCTCGATCGCATCGCCCACGAGCCGCGTCCCGGCCGGATCGAGCTGCGCCGTCGGCTCGTCGAGCACCAGGTGGGCGGGGCGCAGCGCCAGGAGCCCCGCGATGGCGACAAGCTGCTGCTGGCCGCCCGAGAGCCGCCGCGGGTCACGCTCGGCGAGGTCGGCAATCCGCATCGTTTCGAGCGCCGCCCACGTCCGCTCCACGACCTCGTCGCGGGGCAGCGCGAGGTTCATCGGGCCGAAGGCGACCTCCTCGAAGACCGTCTCGGCGACCTGCGACAGCTGGTTCGCCGGGTTCTGGAAGCCGATGCCGATGCGCTGGCTGAGCCGGTGCATCGGCCAGTCATCGACCGACGATCCGTCGAGCGCGATCCGCCCACGGATCCTCCCGCCGATCGTTCGCGGCGCGAGCCCGCTCACCACGAGGCACAGCGTCGTCTTGCCGGACTCGGAGCGACCTGCGACGCCGACCACCTCACCTTCGTGCAGCCCCAGGTCGACGTCGAGCAATGCGGGCGTCCGAGCGCCGGCGTAGATGTAGCCAACCCCCGTCAGATCGATGCTCACGGCAACCAGCCGGCGACGCGGGCGACGACGAGCACGACGAGTCCGGCGACCAGTGCCCAGCGCACGATCGCCTGCGCCCGCGTGTCGGGAGGCTCCCAGAGCAGCGTCCGCCGGCCGGGCCGCCCGAATCCGCGAGCCTCCAGTGCCATCGAGCGCTCCTCGACCTCCGCGATCGAGCCGAGGATGACCGGGCCCACGATCGGCACGATGCCGCGGATCCGGCGCCAGACGGACCCTTCCGTGTCCAGCCCGCGGGCGCGCTGGGCGGCGGTGATCTGCCCCGCACGCTCGACCATCGCCGGCACGGTCTGGACGGATGCATTCGCGACGAACGCCATTCGCGGGCTCACGCCGCGGCGCTCGAGGTCGATGACGAGGTCCGACGGCCTGGTGGTCAGGTAGAAGAGCGTGACCGCGCCGCTGATCGCGAGGATCCGGGCGAGGATCTCGAGGGAGAAGGCGAGCCCCTCGGCAGTGGCCGTGATCGGTCCGATCGTGAACAGCACGGTCGTGCCACCGGGGAAGAAGAAGACGTTGATGAGCAGCGCGGAGATCGCGATCGGTAGGGACAGCAGGACGGTCAGGCGCGCGAGCGCGCCCGCCACCCCGGCGGCGACTGCAGGCGCCACGACCGCGATCGCCACGAGTAGCGCCGGGCCGAGCAGGCCGCCGAGCACGACCGCCGCCACGGCCGTGACGGTCGCGAGGGTCGCCTTGGTCAGCGGGTTCAGCCGGTGGTACGCAGTCGGGCCGGGACGACCGAGGAAGTCGGGGACGCCCCGACCCGTGGCAACCGCGTCGCTCAGGCGGGAGCTCCTCGCCACTCGCCCTCTTCGGCCACCGGCCGATCGCCCTCCTCCAGCAGGTACTCGCCCTGCGGGAAGCGCGCGATCATCCGCCGCGCCATCGCGGTGAGGATGAGGTAGACGACGAAGAAGGTCGTGATCTTGTCGATCGGGTCGCTGATCAGTCCCTGTCCAAGCGTTGCGGCGCCGATGTCCGCGCCCGCCTTCCGCAGCGCCGCGACCAGGAAGTCCGTTCCGCCGCCGGTCACCCCACCGAAGACATTCGCGCTGATCGGAGCGCTGATCAGGGCAGCGACGATGCCGGTGGCCAGGCCGGCAACGACAACATAGGCCGCCGCGAGGTCGCGCCGGACGAAGAGCACGACGAGCAGGCCGATGACGGTCCCGGCGACGAGCGCGAGGACGACCCAGCCCAGGATCGTGAAGATCACCTCGGAGCCGGCGACGTCGAGGTTGACCTCGCCGCCGAACGCCGGGGACGTCCAGCCGAGGTAGGCGAGCCACGACATGCCCACGATCACGCCGACCGTGATGACGGCACCGACCACGAGCTGGCCCGACGGCGTGTTCGGCCGCGGGCGGAGCCAACCGGCGCGTGCGATCAGCCCGGCCATCACGCCGATGACTGCGGCAACGATCGCGAACGCAGCAGCTGGCCCGTTCTGGAAGGGCGGCGGCAGGACGTAGGTCCATAGGAGATTCGACAGCGCCCCGGTCAGGGCGCCGGGAATCGGACCGGCAAGGGCGGCGACGAGGATCGTCCCGATGCTGTCGAGGTACACCGGGATCTTCAGCGCGTTCGCGACGGTCGCCCCGAGGATGATGTTGATCGCGATCGCGATCGGCATGAGGACGATCGTGCGCGTGTCGAACTGCGACGAGATCGATGTCAGCGCGCGAGTCTGCGCGTACTCGACCGCGGCGTAGACGACGAAGGCGGCGACGAGGCCGATCGCACCGATGAGCGCGAACGAATCTGCCCCCTCGGTGTCGAAGAAGTTGCCGGGGTCGAGGCCGGTATTGAAGTCTCCGATCGCGAGGATGCCGATGACGGCGACGGCAAGGAACGCGATGAGGGCAGCGATCCAGCGGACGACCATGATGGGACCCTCCTCAGTGCGCGACGGTACTCAGCTGTACGGGACGCTGACCGCGCGGGTGAGCCGCGAGATCAGCTCCGCCTTCATCCCCTCGGGGTCGATCGCGAGCGCGGCGCGAACCGGTCGGCGGGCGGGGTCATCCGACCGATACAGGCTGCCGCCCAGGTACGGATCGGCGCTCGTGTCACATGCGAGCGTCTCGGTGACCTCGTCCGTCACGAGGTCCGGGCGCAGCAGGGAGCCGATGAGCACGACGGGGTCGTGCAGGTACGCGCCGTCGATCCCATCGGCCTGGCGGTGGAAGCCGACGTAGAACCGCACCGCATCCCGGACGATGCCGGTCAGGTGCGTCTCGGGGAGCGCCTGGAGGTCCTCCATCGTGAAGATCACGTCCTGGGTGGCGTCGAGCGGGAAGATGCGGTGCACGGAGCCGGCGCCCAGGCAGAGCTCGGCGGCCTCGGGATCGACGCAGGCGTTCCACTCGCCGGTCTCCGTCGTGTTCCCCCGCTCCTCGAGCGTGCCGCCCATCCAGATCACCTCGCGGGTCGCACCGGCCAGATCGGTGCCGTGCTGGACGGCGGCCGCGAGGTTCGTCAGCGGCCCGAGCGCGACGATCGTCATCTCGCCCGGGTGGCGGCCGACGTGCGCGGCGATGTAGCGGCTGGCGGGGATCGCCGTGTACTCGGTCGTGCCGAGGGCCCGATCCTCGCCGCGCAGCTCGACGTAGCCGGTGCCGGTGGGACCGTGCGTGTCGGGCGCGGTCCGCAGCCTGCGCTGGAGGGGCCGTGCCGCGCCGATGCTGACCGGGACGTCCCCGCGGCCGACCATGCGCAGCAGCTTGCCGGTGTTGCGGGCGACGTGATGGATCTCGACATTGCCCGCGACGCACGTCACGCCGCGCAGGTTGATCTCGGGGCTGGTGGCGGCGATGAGCAGCGCGATCATGTCGTCGATCCCGGTGTCGACGTCCAGGATCAGTGGGCGTGGCGCAGCCTCGGCGTCCATCGGCCGCCTATGGTAGACGCCAGCCGCCCGCCTGGCCCACCTTCGTGCTCAGCGGGCGTCCGAGCACCTCGCTGATGTGCCGCGCGGCGACGAGCAGCCGGTCGAGGTCGACCCCGTGGTGCACGCCCTCCCGATCGAGGAGGTAGACGAGGTCCTCGGTGGCGAGGTTGCCCGCCGCGCCGGGGGCGTAGGGACAGCCGCCGGTGCCGCCGGTGGACGCGTCGAAGCAGCGGATCCCGAGCTCGAGCGCCGTCGACACGTTGGCGAGCGCCGTGCCCCGCGTGTCGTGGAAGTGCATCGCCAGCCGCTCGGTTTGGATCCCGGCGACACGCAGCGCCTCGACGACGCGGCGCACGTCAGCCGGCGCGGCGACGCCGATCGTGTCGCCGATGCTCAGCTCGTCGACGCCCAGCTCGAGCAGCCGCTGCGAGACGTCGACGACCGCGGCCTCGTCGACGGCGCCCTGGTAGGGACAGCCAAACGCGGTGCTCACGTAGCCACGGGTCCACCAGCCACGCTCGCGCGCGCGGGCGACGACCGGGCGGAATGCGTCGATCGACTCCGTGATCGTCATGTTGATGTTGTGCGCCGTGAATGCCTCGGACGCCGCGGTGAAGACGCACACCGCGTCGGCTCCCGCGGCCTCCGCCCGCGCCAGGCCACGCTCGTTCGGGACGAGGACGGGGTAGCGCACGCCCGTTCACCGCTCGAGGCGGGCCATGAGGCCGTCGGCGTCGGCGAGCTGCGGGATCGCGCGCGGGGACACGAAGCTCGTCGCCTCGATCTCGCGCAGGCCGGCATCGGCCAGGAGCTCGATGAAGCGCAGCTTCGCATCGGTCGGGATCGGCTCCGACTCGTTCTGGAGCCCGTCGCGAGGCCCGACCTCGTAGACGCGGACGTCACGGTCGTTCATCGGCTGAGCGTACCCTCCTCGCCGGCCGCGATCTCCGCGACGACCATCCCGCGGTCGACCTGCTCGCCCTCGCGCACCTCGACGCGGACAAGCGTCCCGTCCATCGAAGCCACGACCGCGTGCTCCATCTTCATCGCCTCGATGACGACGACGATCTCGCCACTGTGGACGGCCTGGCCGGCGGCGGCCCGCACGGCGATGACGCGACCGGGCATCGGCGCGGTCAGCACCGACGCGCCGGCCGATCCGGCGGATGCGTGCGCGGCGGCCGCCTCGACGGTCGGCGGCTCCGCGATCGCGAAGTCGAGGCTCTGGCCGTCCACCTCGACGTGGATCGTTGCGCCGTCGCGCACAGCCCGGATGCCCGATGGCGGCCCATCGATCGCCACGGCGCGCTCGTCGTCGCCGAGACGAATGCGGCGGGTGGCAGGGGCGTTCAGGCGCCAGCCACCGGCCCACGGATCGGCGCTCGGCTGTCCGTCGGCGAGGCGCGCCGCGACCTGCCAGTGCTCGTCCGTCGGCGCGGGCGGACCCGGCAGGTCGAGGCCGGCGATCGTGTCGGTCCGCACGTCGCCGTCGCGCATCTCCCGGCTCGCGAGGAGCCAGCGCAGGAAGCGCAGGTTCGTCCGCACGCCGAGGATCGACGTGTCGTCCAGCGCGCGACGCAGCCGCTCCAGCGCGTCGGCGCGGCTCGGCCCGTGGGCGATCAGCTTCGCCACCATCGGGTCGTAGCGGTCGCTGACGGCGTCGCCCTCCCGCACCCCGGCATCGACTCGAATGTTGTCGGGCCACCGCACGAGCGCCAGGTTGCCGGTCGCGGGCAGGAAGCCGGACTCCGGGTCCTCGGCGTAGAGGCGCGCCTCGATCGCGTGGCCATGGATCTGCGGCGGGCGGCTGAGGCCGAGGTCGGCGAGGGTCGCACCGCCCGCGATCGCCAGCTGGTCCGCGACGAGGTCCCGGCCGGTCACCGCCTCGGTCACCGGGTGCTCGACCTGGAGCCGGGTGTTCATCTCGAGGAAGAAGAACTCGCCCGCATCGGTCAGGAGCATCTCGACCGTGCCGGCGCTGACGTAGCCGGAGGCCGCCGCAACGGCCAGGGCCGCGTCGCCCATCCGCGCGCGGAGCTGCGGCGTGACCGATGGCGCCGGCGATTCCTCAACGATCTTCTGGTTGCGGCGCTGAGCGGAGCAGTCGCGCTCGCCGAGGTGCACTCCGGCGCCGGCGGCGTCGAAGAGCACCTGCACCTCGACGTGCCGCACGCGCTCGAGGTAGCGCTCGAGGATGAGCCGATCGTCGCCGAATGCGCGTGCCGCCTCGCGACGTGCGGCGGCGAGCGCCTCCGGCAGCTCCGCGGCGTCGCGCACGACGCGCATGCCCTTGCCGCCGCCGCCGGCGCTCGGCTTGACGAGGAGCGGGTATCCGACGCGCTCGGACTCGGCGACCAGCGCCGCGTCGTCCTGTGCGGATCCGTCGTAGCCGGGGACGGTCGGCACGCCGTGCGCGGCAGCCCGGCGTCGTGCCTCGGCCTTGTCGCCCATCGCGGCGATCGCGTCCGCGGGAGGCCCGACCCAGCGCATCCCGGCCTCGGCCACCGCTCGGGCGAAGTCCGGGTTCTCCGCGAGGAATCCGTAGCCGGGGTGGACCGCGTCCGCGCCCGTGCGACGGCCCACTGACACGATCGCCGCCGCGTCGAGGTAGCTCGGGATCCCGTGCACCTCATCGGCGTCATCCGCCGGTCGGTCATCCGGGGCGTGGACCCCGACCACGCGCATGCCGAGGCGGTGCGCGGTGCGTGCCACGCGTGCGGCGATCTCACCCCGGTTGGCCACCAGCAGGGTCCGGATCGGGACGGCGCTTGGTTCCGGACCCGGTGCGGCATCCGTGACGGCAGCAAGCGACGAACGCGACACTCGGACGCGCGAGCCGACGTGCGTCACCGGCAATCGACCGTCCACGATCCAGCGCTGGACCGTTCGGACGGTGACACCGAGCTCGTCGGCCACCTGCCGCGGCGTCAGGTCATCGGGCATGTCGCGATTGTCGCAGGGCAGTCAGTAGCGGACGTGGATCGTGCGCGCGGGACCGTCGATCCGCATCGTCCCCCCGTACGGCACGACCCATTGCGGGTCGGTGTGGCCGATGTCGACGTCGAAGACCGCCATCGCCTCCGGGGCATATCGATCGAGCGCGCGCAGGATCGCGTCGCGCTGCTCGGCCGCGTACGCGTTGCGCTCATCATCGCCGGTCGGCCGGCCGACGTTCCACGCCTTCGGGCGCCCCGTTACGACCGCCGGGAACCCTCCGAGCAGTCCGCGCTCACCGATGTTGCGGAGCATTCGGAAGACCTCCGTCGCCGAGGGCATCTCCTCGCTCTTCTCGAGCAGCAGGATGCATCCGGCGTAGTCCTCCGCCGGCCGGATCCACCGGCCGACGGCCAGGTTCCAGTGCAGCACCTCGAGGTTGCCGCCCCAGGTCGGCCCCTCGACGACTCGATCCGGTCGGTGCCACCGCCAGCCGGCACTCGGTCGCTGTGGCGGCTCGTCAGTGAGCGCTGCGGGCGTGTCCCACCCGATCGGGTCCTCGCTGAAGGACTCGACCGCCGTGAGCTGGAGCGTGTCGGAAGTGAACAGGGCCGCGCGCAGGGAGTCGATCGACACCGGGTGCGGGGCCCCTCCGCGACCCAGGTGCACCATGGTCGAGCCCCCGTGGAAGCTGACGATCCCGAGGTTCCACAGCCAGTTCAGCAGGTTCGTGTTGTCGCTGTATCCGAAGAACGGCTTGGGATTCGAGCGGAACGCTTCGCGGTCGAGGTGCGGAAGGACGGTGAGCTGATCGTCACCACCGATCGAGGCCATCACCGCCCCGATCGTCGGATCCTGAAAGGCGGACATGAGATCTGCCGCGCGGTCAGCCGGCGACGCGTCGAGACGACGGGTGGTCGGGAACTCGACCGGCTCGACGCCGATCTCGTCGCGAAGCCGGCGCATCGCGAGCTCGTGGATGGCCGGATAGGCGCCCGGACCTGCCCATGAGGGCGAGACCACCGCCACGCGCGCCCCGGGACGCGGCTTCGGCGGGACCTCCAACGTCGGGCGGGGCACCGCCTACTCGCCCCAGCGCGGTGGGCGCTTGTCGAGGAACGCGCCGAGGCCTTCCTGGCCCTCTGCCGAGGTCCGCTGCTGGGCGATGTGGCGGATCGTGTGCTGGCGCGCCTCCTCGGCACCGAGTGTCCGCAGCTCGCGCACGAGCGCCTTCGCCGCCCGTGCCGCCGTGGGGCCCGCGGAGCGCAGCTCGGCGAGCACGGCATCGACGCGCGCGTCGAGCCCCACCTCGTCGGGCACGACCTCGTGGACGAGCCCGATGCGAAGGGCGCGATCGGCGTCGAAACGCTCGCCGGTCGGGAAGAGCGCGCGGCCATTCGACTCACCGATCTTGGCGAGGACGAACGGGCTGATGACGGCCGGGATGATGCCGAGCTTCGTCTCCGTGAACCCGAACGTCGCGTCCGCTGTGGCGATGACGACGTCGGCGACGGCGCACAGCCCCATGCCGCCACCGAGGGCGGCGCCATGCACGCGGGCCACCACGGGCGCCGGGCAGCGGTCGACGGCGGCGAGCATCGCGTGGAGGGCGGCCGCGTCGCGCTCGTTGGTCTCGACGCCCAGCCCGATCGCCGAGCGCATCCACTCGACGTCGGCACCCGCGCAGAACACCGGCCCCGCGCCGGCGAGGACGACGCCCCGCAGCGCGTCCGGCCCCTCCGTCGCGAGCGACTCGAACGTCGATCGCAGCTCGCCGATCAGCTCGGCATTGAAGGCGTTGCGGACCTCCGGCCGGTCGAGCGTGACCCGCGCGAACGGGCCGTCGCGCTCGACGCGGAGTCCGCTCACCGGCCGCGTCCTCGTCGGTGGAACGGCTCGGCGACCGCACGCACCTGTGCGAGGAGCGGCTCCTCGAGCCAGACCACGTCCGTGCCGTCGGGCACGTCGACCGTGGCCGAGGTGCCGGGCTCGCCGACGAGCCCGAGCATGAGCCGGCGGCCGCCGTCGCCGGCGTCGGTTTCGACGAGGTACGCGGCGTCGACAGTGGTCGGGCGCAGGTCGACGGCAAGCCGTTGCTCCAGCTCGCGCGTGTCGCTGCCGGGCAGGAGGACCCGGATCGACGACCGGGTCGTCGCCTCGAACAGCGGCGCACCGGTGCCGGGCAGGCGCCCGTCGGCCAGCGCGGCGAGCTCGTCGGTCTCGAAGCGGTACGGCACCGGGCCGGCGGGATCCATGATCGCCGGCAGGCCGGCGGCGGCGAGGTTCGCGATCGCGATCCGCGCCGGGAGGGGCAGGTTGCCGCTGCCGCTGGGCGCCCACGCGGCGAGCGCCGCGAAGGAGCCGAACACGACGCTCACGGTCTCGCCGCCGGCCTCGCGCGCGAGCATCACGCTGATCTCGACCTGCTCGTCGTCGTTCACTGCCGAGGCCAGCGCGCTCTTCGCCTCATCGCCATGCTCCGGCGGGACGGGCAGGAAGAGCGTCCCGCTCATCAGCGTCCGATAGAACGCGTCCAGTGGTCCGCGCTCGCCACGCTCCTCCGCGTCACGCGCGGCGAGCATCGCGTCGAAGAGATTCGCGGCGCTTTCCTCGAGCGAGCCGGACGGCACCGACCGATCGTGAGAGCCGGGTGCTGGGCGTTCTGGGGCGTCGGTCATCGGTTCGATGAGCCTACCCCAACCCGCGTACGATCCTGACCATGATCCGAGCCATCGACCACCTCGTCATCGCCTGCCCGGACCCGGACGAGGCGGCCACGCTGCTCGAGTCGGAGCTCGGGCTGGCGGCCAGAGGGGGCGGGCGTCATGCCGGTCGCGGCTCCTGGAACCGCATCGCCTGGCTGGCGGACGGGAGCTATCTCGAGCTCATCGGTATCGACGACGCCGACCTCGCGAGTCGATCGCCGGTGAATGCGGCCGCGGTGCGGACGCTCGAAGCCGGCGGCGGCCTGTCGACGTACGCGCTGCTTGTCGACGACCTGGATGCGACGGTGCTCGGCCTCCGAGCGACGGGGTCGTCGTTCGGGCCGCGCGTTCACGGGTCGCGCACGCGCGAGGACGGCGAGCTCGTCGAGTGGTGGACGAGCTTCCCAGCTGGTCCGCTCCGGCCGGATGCCGTCCCGTTCCTCATCCAGCATGCCTACGTCGGCGCGGAGTGGGGTGCCGAGGCGCTCGAGGAGCGCGCTCGCCTCACGCATCCGATCGGCTCGCCCGTGCGCCTGCACGGCCTCGACGTCCGAGTCGAGGAACCCGTGCTCCGCGCGGCAACCCTGCACGACGAGCTGCAGCTGGACGTCCGGGCAGTGGGGGACCTCGCGGTCACCGACGTCGGGCCCCACGTGATCCGGCTGGTTCCCGCCCACGACCAGCCCGCAGCGGCCGTTGTGCACCTCACAGCGGACGTCGACGCGCGCCGGAGCGTCGAAGCCCTCGGCGTCCGCTTCGTCGTCGAGCCCGCAGCGGTCAACGCCCGCCCCGCGGAGGGCCGCTGAGCCTCAGGGCGAGGCCACCGAGCGAAGGCCGACGCGGTCGAGCTCGGCCATCGCCAGGCGGTCGTGGCGCCCGCTGACCCAGTCGCCGAATGGGTCCGGCGAGAACTCGAGGAGCTCGTCGTATTCGAGCCGATGGATCGCTCGCGAGGCGAGCACCTGCTCGACGGTCGCGTCGGGGATCGGCTCGCGACGGGCCCTCCGCGATCCGCGGATGACGCGAGCGGCGGCGTTCAGCCGGCGCCATCGCGCGACCCGCCACGGCAGATAGCGGTTCAGCCACGGGATGACGGCGACCGCGATCAGGAGCCCGCCAAGCACGGCGGCGATGATGATCAGGACGCGTTCGAGGTCGGTGCCGAAGACCACGAGCGGGTCGCCCGCGGCCGCCATCGCGCCACGGATCCCGTCGGCTGCGCCCTGGCCGATGAGCGGGACGCCCTCGACGGCCGAGCCGATCGACTCGCCCGCGCCGGCGATGCGCTCGCCGCCGTCACGCACGAAGCGACCCGACTCGGCGAGGTTTGCCAGCAGGCCGTACAGCCGGACACCGAGCGCGATCCAGAACGTCAGCCAGACGACGGTTGCCACGTCGGCGACGATTTCGCCTGCCCGCATGAGCGGGCGCTCGCTCCAGACATGCATGCCGTCCGCTCCGCAGAACCGATGCCGAAGCCGACTACATCCGATACAGGCTGAACCCCGGCTCCGGGATCGCCACGTTCAGCGCCGCGCTGATGCCGAGCGCGAGCACGCGGCGCGTGTCCATCGGGTCGATCACGCCGTCATCCCACAGCCGCGCCGTCGAGTGGTAGGGCGAGCCTTCGAGCTCGTACTTCTCCAGGATCGGCGCCTCGAACGCGTCGCGCTCCGCATCGGTCTCGAAGTCGCCGCGGACCGTCGACAGGACGCGGGCCGCCTGGGCGCCGCCCATGACGCTGATTCGCGCGTTCGGCCACATCCACAGCTGCCGAGGCTGATAGGCGCGTCCGGCCATCCCGTAGTTCCCCGCGCCGAAGCTGCCGCCGACGATGACCGTGAACTTCGGCACGTTCGTCGTGCTCACCGCAGTGACGAGCTTCGCGCCGTCGCGAGCGATGCCGCCGGCCTCGTACTCGCGCCCGACCATGAAGCCGGTGATGTTCTGCAGGAAGACGAGCGGGATCCGTCGCTGGCTCGCCAGCTCCACGAAGTGCGCTCCCTTCAGCGCCGACTGGCTGAACAGGATGCCGTTGTTGGCGAGGATCCCGACCGGATAGCCCATGATCCGCGCGAAGCCGGTGACGAGCGTCTCGCCATAGCGAGCCTTGAACTCGTGGAAGTCGCTGCCGTCGACGATCCGGGCGATCACCTCGCGGACGTCGTACGACTGCCGCGCGTCGGCGGGAATGACCCCGTACAGGCCCTCCGCCGAGACCCCTGGCTCGCACGCCTCGCTGACCTCCCACGGCGGATCGGGCTTGCGGCGAGCGAGGTTGCGGACGATCTGCCGGCCGATGGCGAGGGCGTGCTCGTCGTCGAGGGCGTAATGGTCCGCGACGCCGGACTGCACCGTATGGACCTCGGCGCCGCCGAGCTCCTCGGCGCTGACCTCCTCCCCGGTCGCCGCCTTCACGAGCGGCGGGCCTCCCAGGAAGATCGTGCCGGTGCCGCGGACGATGACGGTCTCGTCGCTCATCGCCGGCACGTAGGCGCCGCCGGCGGTGCACGAGCCCATGACGAGCGCGACCTGCGGGATCCGTCGGGCGGAGAGCTGGGCCTGGTTGTAGAAGATCCGGCCGAAGTGCTCGCGATCGGGGAAGACCTCGTCCTGCAGCGGCAGGAAGGCACCGCCCGAGTCGACGAGGTAGAGGCACGGCAGCCCGTTCTCGAGCGCGATCTCCTGGGCGCGCAGGTGCTTCTTGACGGTCATCGGGTAGTACGTGCCGCCCTTCACCGTCGCGTCGTTTGCGACGATCACGCACTCGATGCCCTCGACCCGGCCGATGCCGGTCACGATCCCGGCGCCCGGCGCCTCGTCGTCGTAGAGGCCGTTGGCCGCGAGCGCGTTCAGCTCGAGGAAGGCGCTGCCCGGGTCGATGAGCCGATCGACCCGCTCGCGGACCGGCAGCTTCCCACGCTCGCGGTGGCGCGCGATCGCCCGCTCGTCGCCACCCGCGCCGTTGCCGACGAGGTCATCGGTCCGCGCTCGCAGGTCGTCGACGAGGCGTCGCATCGCGTCGGCGTTGGCGCGCGACTCGGGCGCGTCGGGATCGATCGTGGTTCGCAGGACGGCCATCCGCCGCCGATTATCGCCGGGCGATCAGGCGAGCGTGACGAGTGGCACGATCTCCGACACGTGCGCGGTATTGATGATCGCGACGCTGACGACGTGCTCGAACGATGGCTCCCCCGTGTGCAGCAGGTATGCATCGGTGAGCGGCAGGAAGCTCGAGCTGCGCAGCAGGTGCGGGCCGACCTGCATCCCGGGCTGCAGATGGATGTTGCCGGTCACGCTGAACGCGCCGGCCGCCAGGGCCGCGCGGCGAAGGCGCTTGTGCAGGCGCAGCTGCCGGCTCGCCCGCCACTCGGGCGGCATCGCCAGGACGACGCGCGCGGTCGCGAGGCTCTCCCACTCGCCGTTCTCGGTCGCGGCCGCCAGGTCCGTGTCCGTGGGCAGGTCCGTCTCGTCGAGCGGGCCGGGGCTCGGACGCCAGAGCCGCAGCTCGTCGCGGGTGGCGAGCAGATCGGTGACGCGCTGCCCGTGCGGCGCGATCCAGCCGACGATCCGCGTGTCCGCGGTGTAGAGCTCGATCGGCGCGAGGTCCGGCGAGGCCGCCATCGCGACGGAGCCGTGGGTCGCCGCGGGGCCGGGTCCTCGGCGCCAGTTCCAGAACGTCACGTCGCCTCCTGCGTCGGGCGTGGCCCCCGGGCAGCCCGGGGCCATCGGTCGAACCGTACGCGGCGGCCTCGCTCCCGGGCACTGGTTCGATAGTCCCAGCGCAGGCCCAGTGCGCCGCCGCACCGGTCGCGCCCCACTCCGGTACCCTGCGCCGATGATCGACCTCGAGCACTTCGAGCGCGTCGAGATGCGGGTCGGGCGCGTCACTGCCGCCGAGCCGTTTCCGGAGGCGCGCAAGCCCTCCTACCGTCTGCGGATCGACTTCGGACCCGAGGTGGGAGAGCGGGTCAGCTCGGCCCAGCTCACCGTGACCTATCCGGACCGCGAGGCCCTCGTCGGCCGCCAGGTGGTGGCGGTCCTGAACTTCCCGCCACGACGAATCGCCGGCTTCTCGAGCGAGGTCCTCGTCCTCGGTGCGATGGGCGACGACGGCGACGTCTTCCTGCTCCGGCCGGATCCGGCGTCGCCCGATGGCCTGCGCATCGGCTGAGCGCGCCGGTTGCCGGCGGCGACCAGCTCGACCGATACTCGATCCCGCATGACCCAGCCGATCGCGACACCGCTCGTCGGGCCGGCGCCCGACGGCATGCCCGAACCGACCCTGGTGCCACCGCAGATCGCGCGAGCCGGGGACCCGTTCGCCTCGCTGCGCATCGTCCACTTCGTCTCGCGCCTGCGCCGCAACGAGACGCTCCAGCTGCGCGACGTGGTCGCCGCACTGAACGCCGAGTTCCTCGACTGGTACTTCGCCGAGAAGGTCGTGCTCGCCGAGCTGGTCCAGCTCCAGGCGAACTGGGCGATCAGCTTCCACGGCGACGACCGGCTCGTCCTCGACCGCAACGAGCGCGGGCACACGCTGCTGATCATCGACTCGACGAAGATGAGCTCGTTCCTCGTGAACGAGGGCCGGCGCCTGGCCGATGCCTGCGCGGAGGAGCTCCGCCGCTTCACCCTCGGCGACGGCGTCTCGCCCGACTGGTAACGAGGTCCGTTCCGGCTCGTTGAGGCTGCGTCAAGCGGCGCGGATGCATGTCGGTCGGTCCGGTCGCTCGTTGTCGATTGAGAGAGGCAGCTTCAAGGCAGTCGGGCATCGCGGCCCGAAGCCATCAGACGCGGTCCGAGTCGGCGGCCTGCCCGACCGCGGCGCCGAGCAGCTCCGACGCGGCGGGTCGCACCTCACCCTCCACGACCGGCAGGGGCACGCGGCGCGCCTTGGGTCGGAAGGGGCTGGACTCGGGGACGACCGGCCCATCGGTCTCCTCCAGCGAGCCCGACCGGTAGGCGTCCCAGACCGCCATCACCGTGTCGCGATGCGGCTTGATCCGGCAGTGCTCGTCGCGGTTGCCCATCTCGTCGCAGTAGCCGAGCGGCACGCACTTCGGGACGAGGAACGAGCCGAAGAACGGGCTGACGCGGAAGATCTCGTGGCGAATCTGCTTGAACAGCTGGCGGATCTCCCACTGCGCCATCGTGCACAGCCTGAGCCCCGACATGTGGATGAGCTGGCGCAGGTTGACCGTCATGATCAGGTTCGTCTGCATCGCGTTCGGGAAGATGAACCGCGCGTCCTCGGCGGGCACCTCCGCCTGCAGCAGCTGGCCGTAGAGCTCGAGGTTGTCGTCGATCGCCCGCTGGAAGCGCCCCGCCAGGTCGTCGGGCAGGTCGCCGTCGGCGATGCTCTCGGGAATCGTGTAGTTGTCGCGCTTCTTGAAGCTGACGTAGCGCTGCGACTGCTGGTCGAACGCCGTGCCGGCGCGGTGCCTGACGAGCTGGTGCGACAGGGTGCGGGTGACGCCGCTGATCGCGAACGTGAAGTTCACGTGCTCGATCGTCGAGCCATGGCCCGACTCCATGACCTTGCGCACGAGGCTCTGCTGCTTCTCGTCGGCGACCTCGCGGCTGACCGCCTTGTCCCAGATGCGGTCCGGAACGAGCTCCGAGTAGCAGGTGCGGCACGCGGTGTAGATGATCGGGAGGTAGTACTCCTCCACGATCTCCTTGGTGGGGAAGATGAGCTTGGCGGAGAGGTCGGAGGAGGTCGACGGCATGAGCGCCTCAACGGTGCCAGCGCACCGCTGGCCTGGCTACGGGGTTATCCACAATCCTGCCCACAATTGTATGACAACTGTGGATAAGCCGATGCGGACCGGGCCGCCCAAACGTGCTCGCGTTGCCGCCAGTGCGACGGTGTGTGTCATACGCGGTCAAGCGAACGACGAAGTGGTTCGCGTTTGACGCACGGATTCACCGGAGCTCCGAATCGGTGAAGTCCTGACCGATCCATGACGCACGGGTTCACAGGAGCGTCGCTCGTGTGAATTCCGGACCGGTCTGTGAACTGCGCCGAGCTTCGGCTTACTCGGCCGCTTCGCCCTCGTCAGTGAACGGCTCCTCCTGGGGCCTGCCGTCGAGCCTCGCGAAGCCGTGCAGCCGGTCGAGGGCGATCCGGTTGCCGCCCGCGCCGCGAGCGCTGTCCAGCGCCTCCTGCACCCGCGCCAGGAGCCCGTCGACGTCGAGATCCTCGCCGGGACGCATCGTCGCCACACCGATGCTCACCGTGACCTTCAGGTCCGAATCGCCGACGCGCACCGGCCGCAGCCCGAGCCGGATGCGCAGCGCGTCCGCGAACGTTGCGGCGCCGGACTCGTCGGTGTGCGGGAGCGCCGCCAGGAAGCCGTCGCTGCCCGACCGCCCGAGGGCATCCGCCTCCCGCACGCGCAGCCGGAAGCGGAGGGCGACCTCGCGCAGCACCGCGTCGCCTCCCGCGATCCCGTACGCCTCGTTGACCTCGCCGAAGCCGTCGACGTCGAGGAGCACGACCGCCAGGGGGTGGCGGTAGCGTCGGGCCTGGGCCACCTCGATTCGCAGACGCTCGAGGATCGCCCCGCGGCTGGCGACCCCCGTGAGCGGGTCGACCGTCGCCGAGCGCTCGAGCTCACCCCGCTGCAGGTCGATCGTTCGGCGCGCCCGAAGCAGCTCCTCGATCGTCGTGCGCAGCTCGTCGGCGAGGCGCTCGACCTCGGGCGTTCCACCACCGTCGCGGACGACCGCGACGAGGCCTCCCGCGGACCGATGCATCGCGACCTCGAGCCCACCGACGGCGCCGCGCGAGACGCTGATCGCGTCGCCGCTGGGCAGGTCCGCGACGGAGACGCCGAGCAGGTCGTCGATCCTCGTCCCCACCGACGTGGCGTCGAGGCCGATCAGCGCGGCGGCGGCCCGGTTCCACTCGCGCAGCCGGAGGTGTCCGTCGAAGCGAAGGACCGCCTCGGCCAGGCGCTCCGCGAGCTCCGGCAGCCGCGCCTCGTCGTCCGCGGGCGTCGGCTGCAGCGCGGCCGCAAGCGCGACGAGCTGCCCGGCGGCAAGCGACGCGAGGGCGACGAGCATCGGCAACGAGCCTTCGTCGTCGACGACGAGCCCGATGGCGCCCGCCGCGAGCAGCGCCGCGCTCGTGGAGCGGACACCGGCTCCCTGCACGGCCGCGAGAATGGCGGCCACCGCTGCCACGGCGAGGAGAGCCGGGGCCGCACGGTCGACGAGCGCGCTCGTGGCGGGAAGGACGCTCAGCAGGGCGACCGCCTCGGCGACCGCCATGACGGCGATCGCCGCACCCATCAGGCGCCGAGGCCCGCCGGCGATCGTGCGGCCGGACGCGAACGACGCGGCCGCGAGCGACCCGGCCGCCGCGAAGACGGATGGGGCGAGGGACTCGGCACCGGTGAGCGCGACGACGGCTCCGCCGGCGATCGCGGCAGATGCCCCTGCCTCGAGCAGGCGGTCGACCGCGGCGGTCCGGAGTGCAGGAACGAGGGCGGCGACGGCCGCCGCGGCCGCTGTGACGGCGACGGCGGCGAGCGCGGCGGAGGGAAGCCACGGCACCGCCGATGCGCCGAGGTCAATCGGCGGGAGCAGGCTGACCGCGACCGCCAAAGCCGCAGGAATTGCGGCAATGCCCAGCGCGAGCGCGACCTCGACCCACCGTCTCGGTGGGGCAGGGCGATCCATGGCAGGAGTGTGCCTGCGCGCAACGGCAGGGACCATGGTACGAACGCCTCGTTCCTCTACGCTGCCCTCGTGACGGAGCGACCGCGCGCGGTCATGTCGCGCACCGAGTTCCTGGATGCGACGGATGCCCTCATCCGCGCGGGCGAGCAGCTCGTCGAGGGGCCGGCCTGGGATCCGTTTCGATCGTGGCTGCTCGAGTCCGACAAGCTGCTCGAACGGGTGTGGGGCCGCATGGACCGCTACCACCTGGCCTGGCTGAACGTCGGGCGTGACAGCGCGCCCCCCGGGTCGGAGCTCGACGAGGAGGGCACGCGTCGGTTCATCGCCGAGGTCGCCGGCGCGAAGCTCGCCGTCCTGCGTACGATGAGGGCATCGGTCGAGCGGCAGGGCTCGACGTTCCTGTCGGACGACCCCGTGGAGGACCCCGAGGAGGCCCCGTGAGCTACGAGATCGCGCCGGGCGGCCTGGCCGCCGTGCTCGCCCATCCCGACGACGAAACTGTCGGATGTGGCGGAGCGCTCGCCCTGGCTCATGCGGACGGCGTCACGACGCGCCTGCTCGTCGCCACGCGCGGCGAGGCCGGCACGGCTGACGGGGAGCCGGACCCGAAGTTCGGGGGCATCCGCGAGGCGGAGCTCATCTGCGCGGCGAAGGCGATCGGCCTCGACGAGGTCTCGATCCTCGACGGGTACGCGGACGGCGGCGTGGCCGACGAGCCGTTCGATCGACTCGTCGGCGAGATCGCATCCTGGCTCGCCGATCGGCGCCCCGATGCGGTCATCACGTTCGGGCCCCACGGGGTGACCGGCCATCCGGACCACATCGCCGTCGGCAACGCGACGCGGTGGGCGGTCGAGCGGCTCGCCGACAGCGGCCAGGCGCCGAACGCCGTGTACGTGATCTCCCCGGTCTTCGACCCGGCCGGTTCCCTGTACGACCTCTCGCCGGAGGAGCAGGCGGCGACGCACCGCATCGACGTCACGGCCGTCGCCGACCGCAAGCTCGCCGCCCTCGAGTGCCATGCCAGCCAGACCGATACGGCCGAGCAGATCGCCGCACTCCGGGCCGCGATCGAGGCGGAGGCACCCGTCCACGAGGGATACCAGCGCGTCCGTCCCCTGGTTCCCGCGCCGCACCCGGTCTACGACACCGCCCTGCGCTGACCGATCCGGCAATTCCCGCGCTCGACGTGAGGGTCATTCGACGCCGTGAGGGGTTCGTGACGGGTGGCCCTCGGGTGCTCCCCCGCGCATGAGCGTATCCTTGTGTCGTGGCAATTGACTCCGACCTCGCCAAGGTGGACGAGGTCATGACCGCTCTCTACGACATCCACGATCCCGAGATCGGGATGAGCATCGTCGACCTCGATCTCATCAAGGCCGTCGAGCTCGGTGCCGACGGCGCACCGACCGAGATCAAGATGGTGCTCACCACGCCGTTCTGCCCGTGGGCCGGCGAGCTGATCCAGACGGTGAAGACGAAGACCGAGGAGGTCGTCGGGCCCCCGGTCAAGGTGACGCTCCTCGCCGAACGGTGGGAGCCGCCACCCGGCCTCTTCTAGTCCCGCTGCTCGTCGAGCAGGCGTCGCGCAGTGGGGCCCTGCTCCATTGCCGCCCGAACCGCCTCCTCCAGCTGGTCCACGGTGAATGGCTTCAGGACGATCATCACGCCCTGCTCGGTGAGGTAGCCCTGCTGCTCGTGCACCGCCTTGATCGCCGCGGTGCACACGACGATCGGGATCCTTGACAGGGCGCGGTCCATCTTCAGCTTCTGGAGCAGCTGCCAGCCGAGCAGCTCGCGGTCGCCCATCAGGAAGTCGAGGATGATGAGGTCCGGCTCCACCTCTCGGATTCGTTCGAGCTCGCGCGGCGCGTAGCTCATCAGCACGGACTCGAATCCCAGCCCGCTCATGATGTCGTCGAACAGCTCGAGGATCTCCTGGGTGTCGTTGACGACCAGGGCGCGTGGTCGCTTCGGCTTCTCGGCCATGGGCCAGGGACCATGCAGGACGGTTGCCAGTCGCTCGCCCGGCTAGCATGCCCCAGATGCGCATCTACACCCGCAAGGGCGACACGGGCACGACCGGGCTCCTCTACGGCGGCGATCGGATCAGCAAGGCAGACCTCCGCACGGACGCCTACGGCACGACCGACGAGGCCGTCTCGGCCCTGGGCCTGGCGCGTGCCTCGATCGGCTCGGCGACCGATCGCACCGAGGCCCGCCTGGCCGAGCTCATCCTCCGGCTGCAGCGCGAGCTCTTCGTCGTCGGCGCCGAGCTGGCCACGCACGTCGATCGCCGCGACCGGCTGACCGACGGCGTCTCGCGCGTCACCGCCGACATGGTGACGGCGCTCGAGATCGAGATCGACGCGCTCGAGGAGCTCGTCGAGCAGCCGACCGAGTTCGTCGTTCCCGGCGAGTCGATGACCGGCGCCGCGATCGACCTGGCACGCACGACCGTCCGACGCGCGGAGCGCCGTGCGGTCGCATTGGCGGAGGCTGGCGACCTGCCCGACTCGCAGGTGCTTCCGTACCTCAATCGGCTGGCCGACCTGCTGTTCGTCGCCGCGCGGGCCGCAGACGGCGGCTTCCTGCCCGTCCGGGACTAGGGTGGCGGAGGCGGGCGGGCACTGAGCGGCCTGCTACGATCGAGGCGATGACCGAGACGCCCGTCCCATCGGCCTCGAGCGATCCCGACCGCCCGAAGGCGGGCCGCACCGAGCCGCTGGATCCGGCGGAGGCCGACCGGCTCTTCCGGCGCGGCGTCGCCCTTTTCAACGGCGTCCGCTACTGGCACGCTCACGAGGCGTGGGAGACGCTGTGGCGCGCGGCTCCCGACGACCAGCGCGACTTCTACCAGGGCCTGATCCAGGTGGCGGCCGGGCTGCTGCACCTCCAACGTCGGAACGTGCGTGGGGCGCGCAGCAAGCTGTCGGAGGGCCTCGCGAAGCTTCGGCCGTACCAGCCGGCGCACCAGGGGGTCTTCGTCAACGAGCTCATCGGCGAGGCGGGCCGGATCCTCGACGACCTCGACGCCGGCGCCCTGCCCTATCTCATTCCGCCGATCATCCGCTTCACAGACGCCGACAACCCCGACTTCAGCCGATGACGGCTGAGCGCGTGGAGCGCGACTCGATGGGAGACGTCCGGGTGCCGGCCGATGCGAGGTGGGGGGCCCAGACTCAGCGCGCCGTCGAGAACTTTCCGATCTCCGGGATGCGCCTCGAGCGCGCACAGATCGAGGCGCTGGCGCGGATCAAGGCGGCCGTCGCGACGGTCAAGCGTGCCGACGGGCTGCAGGATGCCGAGCTTGCCGATGCGATCGCTGGGGCAGCCGACGAGGTCGCCCGCGGCGACCACGATGCGCAGTTCCCGATCGACGTCTTCCAGACCGGCTCCGGCACGAGCAGCAACATGAACATGAACGAGGTGCTCGCCAGCCTCGCCGGGGAGCGCCTCGGGCGTCCGGTCCATCCGAACGACGACGTCAACCATCCGATGTCGTCGAACGACCTGTTCCCCGCGTCGATCCACGTCGCCGCGACGGCCGGCGTCCAGCGCGACCTGGTGCCGGCGCTCGAGCACCTCGCCGCGGCGCTGGAGGCGAAGGCCGCCGAGTTCGCCGACGCCGTGAAGGCCGGGCGCACGCACCTGATGGATGCCACGCCGGTCACCCTGGGGCAGGAGTTCGGCGGCTATGCCGCCCAGGTTCGGATGGGGGTCGAGCGGCTGCATGCGACGTTGCCCCGGGTCGCGGAGCTGCCGCTGGGCGGCACGGCGGTGGGCACGGGCATCAACTCGCCCCCCGGCTTCGGCGCTCGGGTGATCGCCGAGGTCGCATCGGCCACGGACCTGCCGCTGACGGAGGCGCGCGACCACTTCGAGGCGCAGGGTGCACGCGACGCGCTCGTCGAGCTGTCCGGGCAGCTGCGGACGGTCGCCGTGAGCCTCACGAAGATCGCGAACGACCTGCGCTGGATGGGCTCGGGCCCCCGCGCCGGGCTGGGCGAGATCAACCTCCCGGACCTCCAGCCGGGCAGCAGCATCATGCCCGGCAAGGTGAACCCGGTGATCCCGGAGGCCAC
The DNA here is from genome assembly GCA_965652075.1 of uncultured bacterium. Classification (GTDB taxonomy): domain Bacteria; phylum Chloroflexota; class Limnocylindria; order QHBO01; family QHBO01; genus JACDBZ01. The sequence continues at coordinate 108,801 of CBFGTN010000001.1, read as the reverse complement.
GCTCATGGTGTGCGCGCAGGTCATCGGCAACGACGCCGCCATCGCCTGGGCCGGCGCCTCCGGAAGCTTCGAGCTGAACGTCATGCTGCCGCTCATCGGCCGCAACCTCCTCGAGTCGATCCGCCTGCTGACCTCGGTCAGCCGCCTCCTCGCGGACCGATGCGTGAGCGGGATCTCGGCCAACCTCGACCGGCTTCGCGAGTACGCGGAGGGCTCACCGGCGATCGTCACGCCGCTGAACCGATACCTCGGGTACGAGGAGGCGGCGAGCGTCGCGAAGCAGGCCCTCGCCGAACGGCGCTCGATCCGAGACGTCGTCGTGGAGCGCGGGCACGTGCGCGACGGGAAGCTGACCGAGGCCGAGCTGGACGAAGCGCTCGACGTCATGCGGATGACGCGGCCGTGATGGCCTACGGCGGCGGGCGCAGCGGCGGCAGGAACGCGTAGCGGATCTCGGCGAGGCCCTCGCTCGTCTCGCCCTCGGCGTACAGCCACACGAGCAGATCCCACGCGATGTGCGGGCGCAGGACATTGGCCTGTGAGGCCGCCGAGTAGCGCTCGATGACGCGCGGCCGGTCCTCGAGCAGGTCATAGACGGCGAACGAGAACGCATCGGCCGACCACCAGGCGACGAACCGGCTACCGGCCGATGGGTTGTCGACGTAGTCGACCGGTGCAGTGTCCAGCCGAGCCGGTCCCGCCCCGTTCACGTCGCGATGCCAGAGGCGGCCCCAGTTGAACATGCTGAAGCCCGGGTCGGCCTCCTTCCAGATGACCGTGTCGTCGACGAGGATCGGCATCGTCGCGAGGTCCGAGCCGTCGAGGCGTTCCGGCGCCACGCCCGGCGACCCGAGGTCGAGGAGGTAGACGCGGCGGCGGTCCGAGCGGCGGTCGGGCGCGTACAGCACCTCGCCGAACGCGACGCGCGACCCGTGCAGCGACGGGAACCACAGCTCCCGCCTGCGGGCGTCTCGCTCGAGCAGGACCTGCGGCTCCCAGTCCGGCGCGCGCGCCACGAGCATCTGCGAGATCGGTCCGTCGGGTCCGATGTCGAAGGCGGTCCACACCACGGTCTGCTCCTGGACGCTGACGCTGGGGACGAGCCCCGAGACCTCCGCATCCCCCGGGTGCGTGTCGAGCAGGATCGCCTCTCCCTCGTGTCGCGGGATGAGCCACAGGTCCCACGCTCGCGAGCCGTCGAGCGGGATGTCGACGAAGGCGACCATGCCGAGGTCCCCCGCGATCCGGACGATCGAGTGGTCGCGCGACGGATTGCGCCACAGCAGCTCCGGCGGCTCGCCCGACCCGGCACGCACTCGCCAGAGGTCGGGCGCGGCGCGGCGGCCGGCGTCCTCGGCGATCCCGGACGAGAAGAGGATCGACTCGCCATCGCTCGCGAACTCGAGGATCGTGTCCGTGAGCCCCGGATCGAGGCGCCCGACGTCGAGCTCGTCGACGAGGCCCGGCGTTCCCGACGGCGAGGGCACCGCGAGCTCGGTCGGTTCGGCGGGAGCGGACGGCCTGAGCGGGCTCGAGGCCGCGCTCGGCGTCGGCGCGGCGGGCGCGCAGCCCGCCATCGCCGACACGCCCGTCGCGAGCAGCACGACCACCCATCGCCGGGCGCGGATCACCACACGAATCGCCCGGTGTGATCCATGATCATCCCGGCGACGTGCCGCGTCGGGTCCCAGAACCGACCCGTCGACCCGCCCTCATCCTCCGACGAGTCCGCGTAGTACAGCCGCGGCGTGTCCGTACCGTCGTAGAGGTACTTCCAGCCGTACGCCGCGATCCAGTGGCCCGGCGAGTTGACGGGATTCGGCCAGCTGGTGAGGTGGAACCGCCCGTTCTTCTCATGCGGCAGCACCGGGATCGCCAGCGCCATCCGGCTGCCGCTCACGTTGGACCGGACGTAGTCGTGCAGCTGGTCGCCCACGACGCCGTCGCGGTCGGTGTCCTTGAGGTAGGTGACGACCCAGTCCCAGTCCGGCGGGCGGCGCGGCGCCCCGGCGGTGGCGATCTCGAGCCCGTCCTCCATGGTCGGGGCGCTCGTTCCGCCGTTCGCATCCGTCTGCATCCAGCCCGCGATCTTCGACTGGGAGTACTTGTTCGCGTCCATGGCCATCGCCCACGTGAAGTTCGCGATCACCTGGCCGACCGCCGGCCCGCAGTAGTGCCCCTTGGTCTGATCGCGAGCAAAGATGCCGAGGAAGTCCCCTGGGATGTCGCAGTCCGTCGCCGTGAACGCGTCGCTCCGCGCGTGGCCATCGCGGCGCAGCGTTCCCTCGGGCGTGGCGCACCCGAGCGAGGCGAGGCTCGAGGATCTGGCCGCCGGGGAAGCGAGGTAGCGCATCGCGCCGGCGACCTTGCGCTCGGATGCGACCTGCTCGTCCGGGGTCAGCGCGCGCTCCGCGATGCGAGCGGGGCGGGCGGGGGTGGTGGCGTACGCCGGCAGCGCGCCGGCGACGAGGATCAGCACGGCCGCGGTCGCGGCCAGTCCGACCCGTCTGGTAACCATTGGGGCAGCCTCCTGTCCTTCGGAGGCGAGCCGGCCATCGGGTATCCGTGCCCATCCTGGCGCCGAGTATCTTTCCCGCCGCTTACTGGGCGCTTATCGGTCTCGTCGCGCGGGCCACGGACCGAGCTCGAGCCAGACACGAACCGACGCCGGCCCGCTTCCGGACCGGCGTCGGCGTCGAGCCGTCATGGCGGGGTGCCACTACTTCAGCCCCGTATTCGTTGGTCTACAGGATCCCGCCTCGACGGTTCTTCAATTGTGGGTCCATCATCCGGACACGCTCGCCGCCTGCCCAAGGGGCGAATGTCCCGCCCGCCCCGGGAATCCCGCGCTGGCGCGCGGGGCGACGAACCGATACGCTCGCTGCCCACCCCCATCGCCGCTCCGGAGAGACACGCGCCGTGACGAAGACCTACCAGAACCTGATCGGGGCCGACTGGAAGCCGGCCGGATCGGGCGCCACCTTCACCAGTGTCAGCCCCGCGAACCACGAAGACGTCGTCGGCGAGTTCGCCGCGTCGGGGCCAGCCGACGTCGACGCGGCCGTGGCCGCCGCCTCGCGCGCGTTCCCCGCGTGGAGCTCGATGCCCGCTCCGAAGCGCGGCGAGATCCTGTTCCGCATCGCGCGCCTGCTGGCGGAGCACAAGGAGGAGCTCAGCCGGCTGATGACGCGCGAGATGGGCAAGGTCCTGCCCGAGGCGCGTGGCGACGTGCAGGAAGCGATTGATGTCGCCTACTACATGGCCGGTGAGGGACGCCGCCTGTTCGGCCAGACCGTGCCGTCCGAGATGCCCGACAAGTTCGCGATGGCCATTCGGCGGCCGATCGGCGTCGTCGGGATCATCACGCCCTGGAACTTCCCCGTCGCGATCCCGGCCTGGAAGCTGTTCCCGGCGCTCATCTGCGGGAACACCGCCGTCGTGAAGCCGGCGTCGGACACTCCGGCCTGCCTCGTCCGATTCGTCGAGCTCCTGCTGGAGGGCGGGCTGCCGGAGGGCGTCGTGAACGTCGTCACCGGCTCGGGTGGCGAGGTCGGCAACGCGATCGTCGACCACCCCGACGTCCGCGTCATCAGCTTCACCGGCCACACCGACACCGGCGTCGAGATCAGCCGTCGCGCGGCGGAGACCCTGAAGCGCGTCAGCCTCGAGCTCGGTGGCAAGAACCCGATCGTGATCTGGGAGGACGCCGATCTCGAGCTCGCGCTCGACAGCGTCGTGTGGTCGGCGTTCGGGACGAGCGGCCAGCGCTGCACCGCGGCCTCGCGGCTCATCGTCCATCGGGCGATCCACGACGACTTCGTCGGCCGCCTGAAGCAGCGCGTCGGCAAGCTCGTCCTGGGTGACGGCCTCGAGGAGACGACCGACGTCGGGCCGGTGATCAACGAGACGGCCGTCGAGCGGATCGCGTCGTACGCGGCGATCGGACGCGGCGAAGCCGACCTCGTCATCGGTGGCGAGCCGGCCCGCGAGGGCGCGCTCGGGAAGGGCTCGTTCTTCTCGCCGACGATCTTCGCCGAGGTGAAGCCGGACGCGCGGATCGCGCAGGAGGAGATCTTCGGACCGGTCACCTCGGTGATCCCGGTCGACTCGTGGGAAGACGCGGTGCGCGTCGTGAACGGGGTGAAGTACGGGCTGTCGAGCTCGCTGTTCACGAACGACATCGGCCTCGCCTTCCGCTCGATCCGCGACTTCGACACCGGCCTCGGCTACGTGAACCACGGGACGATCGGGGCGGAGGCGCACCTGCCGTTCGGCGGCACGAAGGCGACCGGCAACGGCCATCGCGAGGTGGGCCAGGCCGCACTCGACTTCTTCAGCGAGTGGAAGAGCGTCTACATCGACTACTCGGGCAAGCTCCAGCGAGCCCAGATCGACATGTCGTTCGTCGACCAGGAGTAGCGCGTCAGCCGCGGCCCTCGAGGTGGGCGAGGACCGCGAGCACCCTGCGGTTATCGTCGGGGTCGGCCTCGAGACCGAGCTTCGAGAAGACCGTCGCGACCTGCGCCTCGACCGTCTTCACGGCGATCGCGAGCCGGTCGGCGATCGATCGGTTCGACCGGCCCTCCGCGATCAACGCCAGGACCTCGCGCTCACGCGGCGTGAGGATGGCGAGGCGCTCCTGGGTCGAGCGGCTGCGGACGACCTCGTCGATGACGGCGGGATCGACGGCCGATCCGCCCGCCGCGACGCGACGGGCCGCGTCGAGCAGCTCGGCCGCGTCCGCCACCCGGTCCTTGAGCAGGTACCCGACACCGCCGGCCCCGTCGGCGAGGAGCGTCAATGCGTAGGAGGGCTCCAGGAACTGGGAGAGCATGAGCACGCCGATGCGCCCGCCGTACTCGTCGCGGATTCGCACGGCGGCGCGGAGTCCGGCCGTGTCGGACGGGGGCATGCGGATGTCGATCACGGCCAGGTCGGGCGTCAGCTCGGCGACGAGCGAGAGGAGCTCCTCGGCGGTCCGCGCCTGGCCGACGACGTCGGCGCCACCGGAGCCGAGGATGCGGACGACGCCCTCACGGATCACCGCGGAGTCGTCGGCGACGATCACTCGCACGGAAGCCACACCTCCAGCGTGGTGCCGGCGCCGGGAGGGCTGTCGAGCTGCAATCGTCCGTTCAACGCCCGTACGCGGTCCTGGAGGCCGGTGATTCCCGAGCCGGCCCTGGCGTCGGCCCCACCCACCCCGTCATCGCGAACCTCGACCGCCAGCCCACCGTCGCGCCGCTCGACGGTGACGGCCGCCCGTGCCGCGTGGGCGCTGCGGGCGACGTTCGTCAAGCCCTCGGCGACGACGTAGTAGGCCGTCACCTCCGTCGCGGTCGGCAGGCGACCGTCGAGTTCGACGCGCAGGTCGACCGGCACGGCCGATCTGCGCGCCAGCGTCGCGAGCGCCGGCTCGAGCCCCGCCTCCGTCAGGATCGCCGGATGGATGCCGCGGGCCAGCTCGCGGAGCTCGTTCGTCGCGTCGCGCAGCTCGGCGGCCGCGGCCTCCAGGCGCCGTGCCGTGGCCGGGTCGGTCCCGGACGCCTGGCGCGCCTCTTCGAGGCGCATCGCGATGCCCGTGAGGTGCTGCTGCGCGCCGTCGTGCAGCGCTCGCTCGATCCGCTGGCGCTCGGCGTCGGCGGCGGCCACGATCCGCGCCCGTGACGCGCGCAGCTCGGCCAGCTGGGCGGTCAGCAGGTCCGCGAGCTCGCGGTTCTCGATGTAGGCGGCGAGGGCGGCATCGACCTCCTCCGGCGCATCGCCACGCGCGAGCCGGGTCGCGACCCCCGCCAGGGGACCGCTGGTCGAGCGAAGTCGCAGCGTGCCGAGCAGGAAGGCGAGCGGCACCGCCGCCCGTCCGGCCGGAACGATCCAGCCGGCCAGGAGGCCGAGCTCCTCCGGCACGACCAGGAGCGACGACCCGAAGGCGGTCGACCACGCCGAGTCGAACGCCTCGACGGCGGCGAACGCCATCGCGACGACCGATGCCACGAGGACCGGCCCAACGACGGCGCGGGTCAACGAACGGCTGCCGAGCAGCCGTCGTGCGGCGATGACGGCCACGAGCAGCACGCAGACGAGGATGACGACGCTGCTCGCCACCTCGACGATCTCAAAGGCCACGCGGCTCTCGAGGATGGCGAACGGGTTCGTCGGCCCGTCCGGGAAGAGCTCGGGGTAGGTTCGCGGCGGGTCGGTGAGCAGCAGTCGCCCGGCGCTGCGCACGAGGAACGCGCCCAGGAGCAGGGTCCACACGACGCGTGCGCGGCCCGCAAGCCGCTCGGCCGGGAACGTGAGGGCCAGATACGCGAGCGCGACGTCGTAGTAGCCCTCGAACGCGAAGCCGATCGCCCAGATCGGCTCGATACCCGTCGGGGCGTAGCTGCCGAGCGTCCACAGCGCCGACGAGAGCACGAGGATCGGTCCGGTGAACGAGGTGGGCCGTCGCTGCCACGCCACCGCCCCGGCGACGAGGAACAGCAGCGCGAACGAGGTCTCGAGCACCATGAAGTCGAGGGGCGCGCCGGCGGCGATATGCACGTAGTGGGTAACGAGGACGAAGAGCCCGGTGGCCAGCACTGCGGGCCAGGCGCCCAGGGCCAGGGACGCTCGGGTCGGCGACATGGCCGGCATCGTGGCACAGGGCCCGGGGGCTGCCTACCGGGGAATCCCTCGCCACCTCGAGGGATCGCACCGATGCGGCCATCGCATCCGCCCGGTGAGGATCGCGTCGTCCGCACACATCTGGAGACCGAACGATGGCACGACCACGCATCCGCAGCGCCGGGGTCCGGCTGGCGTTGATCGCAGGGCTCGCAACGGCGGCGTGCGCGCCGGCCGCTCCCGGATCCGCACCTGTGGCTGAGACCCCGAGTGCGTCCGGCTTCGCATCGGCCTCGCCCTCGGCATCCGAGCCGAGCCCGAGCGCGTCCGCGGCGGGAGCCGACGACCGCGTGGCGGTGACCATCGAGACCGGTGGCGGACCGGACCTGCCGACACAGGCGTTCGGCTCGCTGTGGGTCGTCACGGTCGATGGGCCGCTGATGGGTGACGGAGTGCCGCCGTCCGTGCAGCGCGTCGACCCTGCCACCAACGAGGTCGTCGCCCTGATCGAGATCCCGGGCCGGGTGTGCCAGGGGATCGGCGCGTCCCCCGACGCGGTGTGGGCCTGCGGGCCCGATGGCCTGGTCCGCATCGATCCGACCACGAACGAGATCGTTGCGGACGTGCCGTTCGACGCACCGCTCGGCGTGAGCCGCCTCGCGTACGGCGCCGGAACGATGTGGGCCTTCGCGACGGCCGCCATCGGTCCCGATACGGTCATCCGGGTCGATCCGAGCACGAACGAGGTCGTCGCCACGATCCCGCTCGGCCACCTCGCGGGCACGATGGCCTTCGGCCTGGACGCCCTGTGGGTCACGAGCCCGACCGACGACACGGTCCTGAGGATCGACCCGGCCACGAACGAGGTCGAACCGCTGAACGACGGGATCGAGGGGGCGGGCCAGATCGCGGTGGCCGCCGACGCCCTGTGGGTCTCGCTCTACGGCCAGCACGGGGTTCAGGCACCGGACGGCGCGCCGACGATCGTGAGGATCGACCCGGCGACGGGCGAGGTGACCGCCGAGGTCGACGCCGGGACCGGTCTCGAGGACAGCAACGGCATCTTCGCAACCGCGGATGCCGTCTGGGTGCGCGGAACGGACCCGTTCCTCGTCCGAATCGATCCCGCGAGCGCGGAGATCGTGGACGCGATCGACGGCGTCCACAGCACCGGGGACGTGACCGTCGCGTTCGGGTCGGTGTGGGCGACCTCGGAGCTCGGTCGCATCATGCGGATCACGCCGGAGCGCTGACCGGAAGCCGGCCGTGGCCCGGTTGCCAGCCCGTGGGGCGGGTGCGAGGATGCCGCCGATGCGACTCCCGCTCTTCCCGCTCCACGCCGTGCTCTTCCCGCACCTGCCGCTCCCGCTGCACATCTTCGAGGAGCGCTATCGGGCGATGACCGCCGATCTCGTCGGGGAGGACTCGCCCTACGCGGGCAGGTTCGTCGTGAGCATGATCACCGAGGGCTCGGAGGTCGGGACCGATGCGGCGGTCCACGACGTCGGCACGATCTGCGAGGTGCGGAGCGCGGAGCGATTCGGCGACGGTCGGTGGATGCTCATCGGCGTGGGGATGGCGCGGGTTCGGCTGGCGTCGGCGCCGGGCGGCGAAACGCCGTACCGGGTCGTCGAGGCAACGGAGCTCGGAGATCCGATCGGCGACGACGCGGCGCGGCTCATGCCCGAGGTGCAGGGCGCGCTCGATGCCTACCTGGCCACCGTGAAACGTTTCGCGGTGCGCGCGGCGTCTGTTGGCCGCACGGAACCGCAGGAGCCAACCGACGTGGCCGCTTCACTCGACCGAATGCTCAAGCCGATCCACCTGCCGGACGACCCGGTCGCCGCGAGCTATGCGATCGGCGGCCTGCTGCAGATCGAGCTGTCGCGCAAGCAGCTCCTGCTCGAGATCCCGGACGCTGCCGCCCGCCTCCGAGCCGAGCTCCACCTCCTCCAACGCGAGGCGCGCCTGCTGGACGACGGGGCACTGCCCCCGGTCCAGCCAGCGGACATCGGCTTCAACCCGAACTAGGCCGATGCGCAGCACCCGGCTTTCGAGCCTTCTTGCGCTGCTGCTTGCCGTGTCTGCGTGCGCGGGCCCGGCGGCGTCCCCGTCGCCGTCACTGCCGACGGTCGGCCTGCCCGGCGGCGGAACGTTCTCGCCCGAGCCGTCGGGGTCCGACGGCCCGAGCGTCATGCCGACGCCCAGCGGCGAGCCGAGCCCGATCGATGGCACGACCTACACCGTTCAGCGCGGCGACACGCTGTCGGCAATCGCGAGGGCCTTCGCGACGACGACCGCGCAGCTCCAGGCATGGAACGCGGGGCGCTATCCGTCGCTGGTGGCTGACGCGTCGATCATCGAACCGGGCTGGGTCCTGATCGTGAGCGGGGATCCCGGGGTCACGCCGATTCCTGCCCCGCCGTCGCCAACCCCGCCGGCGACGGGCTCCGGCTGCACGGCCAACGAGCGCGTCGCGGCCGGCTCGGCCCAGACCTTCCGGACGATCCCCGACGCCGGCGCGGGCGTCGCCCTCACCTTCGACATGGGCGGGCGGATGGATCCCGCGGTCGACATCATGAACTTCCTCGTCGACCACGAGGTGTGCGCAACGATCTTCGCCACCGGCGTGATGAGCCAGACGGAGAAGGGCCAGCAGGTGATGGCGATCATCCGCGACAACCCGCACCTGTTCGAGATCGCCAACCACACGATGCACCACTGTGACCTCGCGCGCGGCGGTGGCGGCTCGCCCACGACCGCGCCCTGCACGGGCACCTTCGACTCCGCCCGGATTCGCCAGGAGCTGACCGATGCCGAGGCCATCCTGCGCGACGGAACGGGCCAGAACCCGCAGCCGTATTGGCGGCCGCCGTACGGCTCGCTGAGCCAGGGGGTCATCGATGCGGCGGCGGCGGCCGGCTACACGAAGACGTTCCTGTGGGACATCGACACGGTCGATTGGAAGCCGACGAGCTCGGGTGGCCCGACCGCCGCGCAGATCGCCGCGAACGTGGTGAGCAACGCGGTGAACGGATCGAACGTCCTCTTCCACCTCGGCGGCTACGAGACGCTCGACGCTCTCCAGCTCATCGTCCCTGGGCTGCGCGACCGCGGCTTTACCCTGACGAGCCTCTCCGACCTTCTGAACTGACGCTGTCGGGGGATCCTCAGCCGATCGGGATGGCGGTTCCCGTGAGGGGCCTCGACGCGGGCGAGCAGAGGTAGACGATCAGCCGGCCGAGCGCTTCCGGCTCGACCCAGGCGTCCCGCTTGGCGTCCGGCATCGTCTCTCGATTCGCGGCGGTGTCGAGCGTGCCGGGCAGGACGCAGTTGACGCGGACGCCATCGGCCTTGAGTCCGGCCGCGAGCGCCAGCGACCATGTCGCCACCGCGGCCTTCGCCGCGGCGTACGGCCCGGCATTGCGGCCCGGCTTCAGCGCCGTCTGGGCGCCGATGGTGACGATCGCGCCCGCCTCGGACCGCTGCAGCTCGGGCAGCGCGGCGAGCACCGCCTCGACCGTCGGGCGCAGGCTCATCGCGATCTGCCTCTCGAAGTCGGCCCAGCTGAGCTCGTCGAGCTTCGCGCTCGTGTAGCCGCCGGCAAGGCAGACGAGGGCGTCGATCCCTCCGAGCGCGTCGGCCGCCTCCTCGACCATTCGGCCGGCCGCGCCGGCATCGGTCAGGTCGGCTCGGACCCAGGCCACGCCGGCCGGCTCATCGGGTGGATCGCGCCGGCTGACGCCTGCCACCCGCCACCCCGCCTCGAGGAACGCGGCGATCACCCCCGGCCCTGCGTTGCCGGAGGCGCCGGTGATCAGGACGCGACTCGCACCGCCCATGCGCTCTCCCGTCAGCCGCCGGTCGCGGACGGCCCGGGCTCCGGCCGCTTGGCGGCGGGCAGCGCCTCACCGAAGATCCGGATGGCGGTGTCGACGGCGGCCGCATCGACGACGAGCGGCGGGCTGAAGCGCAGCGACGACTCGCCGCATTCGAGGGTGAGCAGGCCGCGCTGGAACGCCGCGTCCTGGACCGCCTCCGCCGCGCCGTGGCTCGCGAACTCGACGCCGATCATCAGGCCCCTGCCGCGCACGTCGAGGACCACGTCGCTCTCCGCCGCGAGCCGCGCGATGCCGTCCCGCAGGCGATCGCCCATCTCCCGTGCGGTGTCGAGGCCCTCGGACTCGATCACGTCGATCGTCGCCAGGGCCGCCGCGGCGCAGACGGGGTTGCCGGCGAACGTCGACCCATGCGCGCCGGCGGGCCACGTCCAGAGGGACTCGCGACCGATGAAGGCGCCGATCGGCATGCCCGAAGCGATGCCCTTCGCGACGGTGACGATGTCCGGCTCGACGCCGGCGTCCTCGATCGCCCACCAGCGGCCGGTGCGGCCCATGCCGGACTGGATCTCGTCGGCGATCAGCACGATGCCATGCTCGTCGCAGAGCTCGCGAAGGCCCTGCAGGAAGGACGCCGGGGCCGGGAAGTAGCCGCCCTCGCCCTGGATCGGCTCGACGACGATCGCGGCGACGTCGCGCGGCGCGATCTGGCGTCCGAGGATCGTCCGGCGCAGGTGCTCGAGCTCGGCCGATCCGTCGCCGCCGGAGCCCTCGCGCCATGCGCGAACGCGCGGGAACGGCGCGTGGTGGACCATCGGCAGGAGCGGGCCGAAGCCGGCGCGCTGCTTGATCTTCGAGTTCGTGAGCGAGAGGGCGCCGAACGTGCGGCCGTGGAAGCCGCCCTCGAAGGCGATGATCCCCGGACGGCCGGTGTGATAGCGGGCGAGCTTGATCGCGCCCTCGACCGCCTCGGTGCCGGAGTTCGTGAGAAAGACCCGGGCCCGCTCCGCGAACGGCGCGATGCCCGCCAGTCGCTCCATGAGCTCGAGATAGCGCGGCTCGTAGAAGTCGGTAGCCGCGATGTGGATCAGCCGATCCGCCTGCTCCTTGATCGCGGCGATCACCTTCGGGTGAGCGTGGCCGGTCGAGCAGACGGCGATCCCGGCGGCGAAGTCGAGGAAGCGGTTGCCGTCGACGTCGGTGACGACGATCCCGCTGCCCGACTCGGCAACCAGCGGATAGGCGCGAGTCAACGACGGGCTCGCGACCGCCTCGTCGCGCGCGATGATCGCTCGCGCCCTCGGTCCGGGCAGCTCGGTGACGATGTGCGGCGCCGCCGGTTCCGGGGCAGCCGCAGGCGAGGACGTGGCTTCCATGGTGGTCATGAGGTGGTGCACTCCGTGGTCGGAGCGGCGCGTCCTGCCCGCGCACCTTGGCTAGATCGACGCATCCTAGCAGGGAGGCGTGGCGCTTCGGCCGATGCGAACCGGCGCCAAGCCGACCGGTCATGAATGACGCACGAATTCACCGGAGCTCCGTATCCGTGAAGCTCTGACCGATGAGCGAAGCGGCTTCACCGCAGCGCCGTTCGTGTGGACTCTCGACGGATCGATGACGCGCACCTCGGTGACCGATCCGGCGCGTTCCATTCAGATCGGACGGCTGCTCCCAACCGCCCCGACTCAGGCTGGCGCCATGGCCGACGCCACAGCCTCCCCGATGAGGCCCGGCCCGGCGTAGATCATCCCGGTCCACAGCTGCACGAGATCCGCGCCGGCGGCGAGCGTGGCCGCGGCGTCGCTGCCGGAGGCGACTCCGCCGGACGCGACGATCGCGAGCCCGTCCCCACCGACTCGCCGGACTTCCTCAACGGCGGAGAGCGTGAGCGGGCGGAGCGGGCCGCCGGACAGCCCACCGGTCTCATCGGCCGGGCCGGACCGCAGGCCGACCCGGACGGTCGTCGTGTTGCTGATGATCACGCCCGCGGCCACGTCCCTCAGCCCGCGGACGATGTCGGCGCGCCGGTTGTGGGTCAGGTCGGGCGAGAGCTTGACGACGAGCGGCACCGCAGACGCGGCCTCGTGGACCGTGGCCAACAGCTCGCCGATCCGCCGCGGGTCCTCGAGGTCCCGCAGGCCCGGCGTGTTCGGCGAGCTGACGTTGATCGCCAGGTAGTCGGCCACGCCGGCCACCGCCAGGGCTGCCGCCGCGTAATCGTCGATGTCCCCGTCGCGGTTGCGGCCGATGTTCACGCCCACGACGAAGCCCTTTGGCAGCCGGGGCCGCGCGACGCGGATCCGCGCGGCCAGCGCAGCCGCGCCGGCGTTGTTGAAGCCCATCCGGTTGATGAGCGCACCGTCGCGGGCCAGGCGCGTGAGCCGCGGGCGGAGATTGCCCTCCTGCGGGCGCGGCGTGACCGTCCCGAGCTCCACGAAGCCGAAGCCCAGCGCCGCCCAGCCCTCGATCGCCTCGCCGTCCTTGTCGAACCCGGCGCCCAGCCCGACGCGATTTCGGAAGTGCAGTCCCATGAGCTCGACCGGCTCGCCTCGACCCGCCCCGGCTGCGAAGGCGCACAACCACGGCGCGTGCCGCCCTGTCCAGGAAAGCGTCCGCAACGTCAGGTGGTGGATGTCCTCGGCATCGGCGAGGAAGAGGAGCGGCCGCGCCGCGCGGTAGGCGGTTCGACGCCAGGCGCTCATCGGTCGCGACGGACGATCAGTCGTCGTGGGCGCGAGGGAACGCCATCTCCTCCGGGTAGACCGGCGGGAGCGGCGCGCCGCCCTCGTCGGCCGTGATCGGACGTTCCGGATCGGCCGTCATGAACTCGTGCCAGACCTCCGTACCCGCCGCTGGCGGATCGTCGAGCTCCTTGATCGCGACGATGCCCTCGAAGCGGATCGATCCGGCCTGACCGTCGTCCGTCTCGTAGTCGTCCTCGTACTCGGGGGCCATCTCGACCGCGCGGCCGAGCGCCGCCTCCTCGTCTTCGCCGTCGACCAGGACGACGCGATCCTCGACCATCGTCGGCGTCTCCGTCTCGCCGGCGAGGTAGGCGTAGCGAAGCTGGACCGCGAACCAGCCGGAGGGCTCGACATGCACCTCGTCGAGCAGCGTCGAACGCGTGGTCATGTGGATCGACCCTCCGCTAGTCGCCGACGACGGTCTGGGACTGCTCCCGCAGGAACTGCTGGACGTAGTAGGGACCGAGGCCGCCCTTGCCCGACGAGCCCGACCCCTTCCAGCCGCCGAAGCTCTGGATGCCGGGCCAGGCGCCGGTCGTCGCGCCCGCACGGCGGTTCACGTAGACCACGCCGGCCTGGATCGTATCGAGGAAGCGCTGGACCTCCGCCTCGTCGCGGCTGAAGATGCCGGCGGTCAGCCCGTAGGCCGTGTCGTTCGCCTCGTGGAGCGCCTCGTCGAGCGAGTCCACCTCGCCGACGACCAGGAACGGCACGAACAGCTCGTCGCGGAAGAGCCGATGGTCGAGCGGCAGGCCGGTCACGACCGTCGGCGTCGGATAGAAGCCGAACTTGGCATCGGCCTCGCCGCCGACCTCGATCGTGCCGCCGTCGGCCTTCGCCTCGTCCACGGCCTGCGTGAACGTGTCGAGGGCGCGCTCGTTGATGACCGGGCCCATCCAGTTGTCGCGCTCGGTCGGGTCGCCGACGCGGATGCCGCGCGCCTTGTCGACCAGCCTGTCGACGAAGTCGCGGGCCACGGAGCGCTCGACGTACACGCGCGAGTTGGCACTGCACTTCTGGCCGTCGAAGCCGAACGCCGAGCGCATGACGCCCTCGGCCGCCTCGTCGAGGTCCGCGTTGCGGGTGACGATCGCCGGGTTCTTGCCGCCCATCTCGGTGATGATCGGCCGCGGGTAGTCCTGGGTGAAGGACCGATACAGCCGCATCCCGACCTCATAGCTGCCGGTGAAGACGAGGCCGTCAATGCCGGAGTTCTCCTCGAGCTCGGCACCGACCGACTCACCTGGGCCGGTGACGATGTTGAACACCCCGTCCGGAAGCCCGGCATCGCGCAGCGCCTCGCCGAACTTCCAGCCCATGAGCGGCGCGTCGGACGAGGGCTTCAGCACGACCGTGTTGCCGGCGACCATCGCGCCGCCGGCGGGACCGCCGGCGAGCGCCATCGGGAAGTTGAAGGGGCTGATGACGCCGAAGACGCCGTACGGACGCAGGACCGACCGCGTCTTCTCGGCAGACGACAGCGAGCCCATCGGCTTCACGAAGCCGTCCGCCTTCTCGAACTCGTCGCTGTAGTAACGCAGCAGGTCGGCGGTCTCCTCGACGTCGCCGAGCGCCTCGAGGCGGTTCTTGCCGACCTCGATCGCCATGAGCGCGGCGTAGTCGAACTGGCGCTCGCTGATGAGCTCCGCGGCGCGACGCAGGATCGCGAGCCGGTCGCGCCACGGCGTGTCGCGCCAGGCCGGGTACGCGGCGCGCGCGGCCGCGATCGCGTCGCGGACGTCCTCTCGCGTTCCCTTCGGGAAGCGGCCGACGACGACGTCGCGATCGATCGGCGAGCGATCCTCGAACGTCTCTGTCCCGAGGCGCTCCTTGCCGCCGATGATCATCGGGTACGTCCGGCCGAGCTCGGAGCGCGCCCGTTCGAGCGCGGCGTCGAACGCGGACTGGAGCTCGTCGTTGTCCGCGGACAGGGTGGCGTAGGTGATCTTCATGCGCGGCGTGGTCGCCATCGGTGCGTCGGACGCCTCCTGCGCTGCGAGTTGACGGTGCGCTCGCTCGTTATGCGGCGGTGGATCACGGCTGGGCGGCGGCCATTATCCCACCGTCAGCCATCGGCTCCCGATCACGGAAACGCCGAAGGCCAGGCTCCGGGGGGAGAAGAGCCTGGCCTTCGGACCGAGGGATCATATCCCCGCCGAACCGTGTCCGCAAGGCGGTTTTGTGCACGGATTTCGTCATCGATGGCCGGTATCGCCACCGATTCTCAGTCGTGCGCCTCGATACGTTCACGGTGGTAGAGCCCCAGGTTCAGCCGTAGCGACGAGCCATGCGGCGCCATCAGGAACGCTCGTCCACGGTCGCCGTACAGGCGCGGCAGCAGATCGTGCGCCAGCTCCTCGTCGCTGAGGTCGACGCGAGCGTGGACGACCTTGATCTTGAATCCGTTGCGGAGCCACCAGCCGGTGCGTCGACGGGTCGCCTCCATCGACGCGGCCACGACCTCCGGCTCCAGGAGCTGCGCAACGTCGTCGCGGCCGTAGTAGCCGATGGCGACGAGCAGCCCACCGGGCCGGATCACGCGCATGGCCTCCTCGATCGCGGGCAGCGACGACTCGTCGGGGCTGATGCCGGCGGTCAGGACGATGTCCACGGCGCCGTCCCGGAGCGGAAGCGAGGTCGGGCCGCCCTCGACGATGCGGATGTTCGGCTGATGCGCCTCCGACGCGCGGCGTCGCGCCTCGGCCAGGAGCTCGGGGTCGGTCTCGATGCCGTACGTGCGCCCGGTGCGCCGCGCGAGGAGCATCGGGTAGTGGCCGATCCCGGTGCCGACGTCCGCGATCCGCTTGCCGCTCAGCGGGACGATGCGCTCGAGCGCGGCGAGCACCTTGCGGTCCGGGTCGATCGCCGCCGTCAGGCGCGCGTGGAGGTCGGTGTCGGCTTCGGTCCAGGGCGGCAGGATGGCCGGCACTCAGCGCACCTCCACGCGCAGCTCCGCCGGGCCCCCGCCCGCCAGCGTCAGGATGTCGTTCTCCGCCAGGACCTGGAGGTCGAAGGCGACCGGGCCGTCCGCGCGCCGGACGACGAGGACGGGGATCGTCAGGGTCCCGCCGGGCATGAGCGGGCCCCAGCCGAGCGAGATGGTCCCCGCGGGCTCGCCCTCCTCCCCGGGGCCGACCACCCACTTCGTCCAGTCCTGGACGAGCGGTGGCCCGCCATCGGCGATACGCTGCTCGGACGGCTCGAACGGGCGCAGGAACAGCGTGCGGCTCAGCTCGCGCGGCCAGCGCAGGACGAGCTCGTCGACCCGCTCGTCCGTCTCGTTGCTGACGGTGACGACGATCTCACCGCCGTCGCCGTCCACGCGGGGGTCGACCTCGACGGAGACGCGCCGTGGGTCGGTCGCCTCCGGCAGGTCGAGGCTGAGCGCGGGCTCCGGCGACGCCGTCGGGCTGGGCGCGATGGAGTCGCCGGGCTCTGCGGTGGCGGATGGGGATGGAGATCCCGTCGGTTCGGCCGATGGCGACGACGACGGCGACGGCGACGGCGACGACGTGAGGACGCAGCCCGCGAGCAGGACCGCAGCCAGGCCGATGAGGCTCCCCGCCGGGCGCCGCCTCATTCCTCGCCCGCACCGAGCTCGGGCAATCGGTTGCGGATGGCGTACCCGGCCGCCTGCGATCGGCTCTCGAGCGCGAGCTTCGCGAGGATGCTCGAGACGTAGTTGCGGACCGTCTTCTCCGCGAGGCCCATCCGATCCGCGATCTGGCGGTTGGATGCCCCGTCGGCGACGTGGGCGAGCACCCGACGCTCCTGCTCGGTCAGGTCGGCGAATGCGCCGGCCTCCTCCAGCTTCCCGGCGTTGCGGATCCGCTCGAGGACGGGTCGGGTCACGGCCGGGTCGAGCAGCGACCCTCCGGCCGCCACCGTCCGGATGGCGTCGACGAGCTCGCCCGACCCGATCCGCTTGAGCACGTAGCCAGAGGCGCCCGCCTCGATCGCGTCGAACAGCGCGTCGGAGTCGGCATGGCTCGTCAGCATGATCACCTGTGTGCCGGCTCGCGCCGCGGTGATGGCCCGGCACGACTCGATCCCGGACCCTCCGGGCATGCGAATGTCCATGACCACCACGTCCGGGCGATGCATGAGGGCGAGGCGCGTGGCCTCGTCGCCGGTCGAGGCCTGCGCGACGACCTCGAAGCCCTCCTGCGCGCCGAGCATGGAGGCCAGGCCGATGCGGACCACCTCGTGATCGTCGGCGATGAGGATGCGGATGGTCGCCGCCGGCGCGGCGGTCTGCGGTGGATCGGTCATGGGGTCACGTCGGCCGCCGGATGGTGGCCACCGGCATCGTAAGCGAGAGGCGCGTGCCCCGTCCGGGCGCGCTCTCGACCTGGAGCGAGGCGTCGAGCAGCTCCGCGCGCCGCCGGATGTTGGCGAGGCCCTGGGCGCGCCCGCGGCGTCCCCGAGGCGCGACCGCGCTCGTGTCGAAGCCGGTGCCATCGTCGCGGATCTCGAGCGTGAACCTGCGCTGCGTGCAGCCCATGTGGACGCTGACGTGCTCGGCGTGCGCGTGACGGAGGACGTTGCTGAAGGCCTCGCTGACGAGGTGGTGCAGCTCCTCGGCCTGCTCGGGCCGGAGCCGAGGCCGGAAGAGCCCGTCGCTCGACACGTCGAGCTTCACGAGGGTATGCGCCTGCAGCTCATCGGCGACGGCAAGCACGATCGCCTCGGCGTCGCGCGACTCGGGCTCGCCCGAGCTCAGCGCAAAGATCGTGCTGCGGATGTCGTTCGTGATCCGGTTCAGCTCGCCCATGACGGTCGCGATCCGATCCTTCGCCGGCGCGCCGTCGGTGCCGATCTCGGCCGAGGCCTGCTCCAGGTGGAGTCCTGCGGCGTAGATCGACTGGATGATGCCGTCGTGCAGGTCGCGTCCGATCCGCTCGCGCTCGCGCAGCAGGACCTCGCGGCGGCGCGCCTCCGCGAGCGCGCGATCGGTCTCCTGCTCGAACAGCTCGAGGCTGACGATGACGGCCAGCGCGATCGCGAGGCCGGTGACGGACACGAACACCTCGATCGGGATCCCGAGGGTGGCGAGCACGACCTGGTCGTTGAGCATCGAGGCGAGCGGGAACGGCGCCTCCATCGGCACGAGCCCGCCGACGACGGCGAACACGACGAAGGCGATCGAGGCAGCCGACAGGGCCAGCGTCACGCCGCGGCCGGAGATCGACGCGAGGAGGCGGGTGGTCCGGCCCAGGGCGAGGGCGACGAGCAGGGACGCCGGGATCGCGATCATGTAGCGCGCCACGACATCGCCGACCGCGAGCGGCGAGCCGACGCCGGCGAGGGCGTCGGCGATCTGCGGCGAGGGCAGCCACGGCCCGACCTCCGGGACGAACCCGGCCGCGACGGTGGTCGACAGCGCGACGGTGGCGACCGCCCACAGCCCGAGGCTCGCGGCAGGCACCAGGCGCAGCCACGGCTGTCCCATGACAGTCGGCAGCGGGCGGTCCGGCTCGCGCGTCGCGATCCACAGCTCGACGCCGAACTGGAAGAGCAGGGCGAAGCTCACCGGCTTCATGAGCAGCTGCAGGACGAGCAGCGCCTCGACCGCCGGCTCGGGGAGCCAGCCGGCCTGGATCGGCACGAACAGGTAGCCCCAGGTCATCAGCCCGTACAGCAGCCCGAAGGCGCCGAGCCACCCGAGGGGCCGGGCCAGCGGCAGCTGCGACCGTCGCCGGCTCTGGAGGACGACCGCCAGGCCCATGACGAAGAAGACCTGCCCGCAGACCGACAGGACGATGATGCGGTTCGTCTCGAACAGGTCGGCCAGCCACTCCACGGCCGAATGGTAGGGCCCGGCACGTCGAGCGCGGCCGGACTAGGATCGGCGCGTGAGCACCGAGAGCGAGGTCGACGAGCAGCGACCGCCGATGCCGCTCGCCGTCCGGCTGTGGTTCGTCTGGGCCTTCGCCCTGCTCGCGATCACCGGGCTGCTGCTCGGGCGGATCGTCGAGTTCGTCGACTTCAGCGAGCGCGCGCCGTTCAGCCTGCTCGGCATCTTCATGATGGTCGAGCTCGCCGCGGTCCTGTTCGGGATCACGGTCGCCCTCCAGCGCAAGCGGATCGCGTACCGGTTCGCGATCGGCATCTCGCTCCTGCCGGTCCCGATCCTCGCCGGCCTGCCACCGATCCTGCTCGAGATGCCGCCGGTGGCGGCGAACGGCTGGTACACGCTGACCGTGCCGATCGGCGTGCTGATCACGGCCGGCCTCCTCGTCGGCCTGCTGCGCCAGCCGAGCCGGGCGTACTTCAGCGAGCCCTGACCTCCCTATACTCGGCCGGGTGCGGCTCGTCACGTACTCACACGACGGATCCGGGCCGAGGCTCGGCGTCGCGGCGTCGAGCGGATCGATCCACGACCTGACGGCCGTCCTCGGGGTCACCGACGTCGGCGAGATGCTCGCACGCGGCATCAGCGCGGGCGACATCGAGGACCTGCGCTCGCGGACCGCAACGCACGCGGCGGACGAGGTGACGCTCCGGGCGCCGATCCGGCGCCCGGGGAAGATCGTGTGCGTCGGGCTGAACTATCACGACCACTGCCGCGAGCAGAACGTCGATCCGCCCGCCTACCCGATCCTGTTCAGCAAGTTCGCCAACGCCGTCGCCCACCCCGGCGCACCGGTGACGCGACCCGCGGCGACCGAGCAGCTCGACCTCGAGTGCGAGCTCGCGGTCGTCATCGGCCGTCGGGCATCCCGGATCGGTCCGGGGGAGGCATCGTCGGCGATCTTCGGCTACACGATCCTCAACGACGTCACGATGCGCGACCTGCAGCGCGAGGACCGCCAGTGGCTGCGCGCGAAGGGCTCGGACGGCTTCGCGCCGATGGGGCCGGCGGTCATCACGTCCGACGAGCTCGGCGACGCGCAGGCGCTCCGACTTCGGTCGGCGGTGAACGGCGAGGCGTGGCAGGACTCGTCGACGGCCGAGATGATCTTCGACGTGCCGACGCTCGTCGCGTTCGCGTCCCGCACGATCACCCTCGAGCCAGGCGACGTCATCGCCACCGGCACGCCGGCCGGCGTCGGCCACTACCAGCGCCCCCCGCGCTACCTCGCCGACGGCGACGTCATGCGCTGCGAGATCGACGGCATCGGCGCGATCGAGAATCCCGTCGTCGACGAGCTGCCGCGACTCACCGACCATGGCGAGGCCGCCGGGCTGGGCTCGCTCGCGGCGCCGGCGCGGTGAGCACGTCGGTCGGCGTCGAGACGATGCGGGCGCTGGCGAAGGTGCGCGCCGGCCCGGGCGCGGAGCTCATCGCGCGGCCCGCGCCGACGCCCGGCCGGGGTGAGGTGCTGCTCCGCGTCGACGCGGCGAGCATCTGCGGCACGGACCTGCACCTGTTCAACTGGGACGAGTGGGCGGCCGAGAACCTCGCGCCACCGCGCGTGCTCGGGCACGAGCTGGCCGGGACGGTGATCGAGGTCGGCCCCGAGGTCTCGCGCGTGCGCGAGGGCGACCTCGTCGGGGTCGAGAGCCACATCTTCGACTGGACCTGCGCCCAGTGCCGTCGAGGGGACATGCACCTGTGCCGCAACCTTCGGGTCATCGGCGTCCACACCGATGGGGGGTTCGCCGAGCGCGTCGTCATCCCCGAGGCGAACGCGATCGAGTCGAACGGGCTGGATCCGGCGGTCGTCGCGCTCCAGGAGCCGATGGGCAACGCGGTTCATGCCGCGTTCGTCGAGCCGATCGAGGGCCGCACCGTGCTCGTCACCGGATGCGGCCCGATCGGCCTCTGCGCGGTGGGCATCGCCAAGGCGGCCGGGGCGGCGCTGGTGGTCGCGACCGACACGGAGCCATTCCGGCTCGAGCTGGCCCGCACGATGGGCGCCGACATCGCGCTCGACGGCGCCGACCCGGCGACCGAGGGAACGATCCGCGACGCGACCGGGGGCGACGGTGTCGAGGTCGTCCTCGAGATGAGCGGCGCGCCGCCGGCCCTCGACTCCGCACTGCGGGTCATCACCCGCGGCGGCCGGATCAGCCTGCTCGGCATCTTCGGCGAGCCGCCGACCGTCGACCTCTCCGAGCGGGTGATCATGCAGGGCCTGCGGCTGTACGGCATCTACGGGCGCCGCATCTACGACACCTGGGAACGGACCCAGGCACTCCTGCGCTCCGGCTCGCTCGACGTCTCGCCGATCATCACGCACCGGCTGAGCCTCGTGGACTGGGAGGCCGCCTTCGAGCTCGTCGCCGCTCGCCACGCCGGCAAGGTCGTCCTGGTTCCCTGAGGGCGCTCGAGACTGTCACCTTCCGCGTGACGCGATAATGGGGCCATGGAGACGGATGTGGCCACGTCGGTGAGCGCTCGCGCACGGAACCCGCTCGCGTTCCTTGACGCGGAGATCGAGGAGCTGAAGGCGAAGGGCCTGTATCGACGCCTCAGGGTCGTCGAGAGCGAGCAGAAGAGCCGTTGCGTGATCGACGGGCGCGAGGTGATCACGCTGTCGAGCAACAACTACCTGGGCCTGAACACGCACCCCAAGCTGCGGCGCGCAGCGCTCGACGCGGTCGAGCGTTTCGGGGCCGGCTCCGGGGCGGTTCGGACGATCGCCGGCACGATGAGCCTGCACGAGGAGCTCGAGGCGCGCCTCGCGACGTTCAAGCACACCGAGGCGGTGCTCACGTTTCAGTCGGGGTTCACGGCCAACACCGGGGTCATCCCGATCCTCGCTGCCGACGGCGCGACGATCGTCAGCGACGCGCTCAACCACGCCAGCATCATCGACGGCATCCGGCTGACGAAGGCGGACCGCAAGATCTTCGCGCACGGCGACATCGACGCCCTGCGCGCGGCGTTGCGCGAGGTTCGGGACGCGGACCCCGATCGGCCGGTCCTCGTCATCACCGACGGCGTGTTCAGCATGGACGGCGACATCGCCCGGCTGCCAGAGATCGTGGAGGCGGCGGAAGAGGCCAATGCGATCGTCATGGTCGACGACGCCCATGCGTCCGGCGTGCTCGGACGGAACGGGCGCGGAACGGTCGACCACTTCGACCTCCACGGCCGCGTCCACGTGCAGGTCGGGACGCTGTCCAAGGCGATCGGCGTCCTCGGCGGGTATGTCGCCGGCGCGGCGAGCCTGCGGACGATCCTCGAGCACAGGGCGCGGCCGTTCCTGTTCTCGACGTCGCATCCTCCGGCCGTTGCCGCCGCGTGCCTCGCCGCGATCGAGGTGCTCGAGACGGAGCCGGAGCTCATCGACCGGCTCTGGGAGAACGCGCGGCACTTCAAGGCCGGGCTCGAGCGACTCGGGTTCGACACCGGCCACTCGGAGACGCCGATCACGCCGGTGATCGTGGGGGCCGGTGCGTTGGCGCATCGGTTCAGCGACCGCCTCTTCGAGGAGGGCGTCTTCGCCATGGGCATCGGCTACCCGACCGTGCCGGAGGAGAAGAGCCGCGTGCGGACGATCGTGACGGCCGAGCACTCGCAGGCGGAGCTCGACACCTGCCTGGAGGTCTTCGAGCGTGTCGGGCGGGAGCTCGCGATCGTCTGACCCCTCCCCAGGGGCCCGGTTCGGTGCTACGGTTCGCGCCGGAGAACGTGTCCGAGTCGCTGCCCGATGTCCGACCGCCCATTCAGTGCCGCGCTCCGTCAGACGATCGCCGATCCCGCGCTGCCCCAGCCCGTGGATCCCGCCATTGGCATCACGCCGGGCGCGTCGCTCGACGAGATCGCCCGAGCGGCGAGCGCGGGTGACGTCGAGGCGGTCGGGCGCCTGTATGACGAGCTCGTCGGACCGATCTACCGATACGTCGCGGTCCGCGTCCGCCGGCGCGAGGACGCGGAGGACCTGACCCACCTGGTCTTCGAGCGCATCGTCACCGCGCTCCCTCGATACCACCACAACGGCAAGCCCTTCGCGGCATGGGCGTTCCGAATCGCGCGCAACGCGGTCATCGATCATCAGCGCCGGACGCGCCCCACCGAGCCCCTTGGACTCGCGGCCGAGTCCGGCGATGGCACCGGGCTCGAGGCGCAGTCCCTCCACTTCGAGGAGCTGCGCGAGCTCCGTGCGGCCATCGCCCACCTGACGCCGGACCAGCGCGAGGCGCTCATGCTGCGCTACGCGGGCGGGCTGTCGGCCGACGAGGCGGCGGAGGTCATGGGACGGCGGGCAGGCACCATTCGCGGGCTGACCTTCCGCGCCATCGAGGCGCTCCGCCGCCAGCTCGGCGGAGGAGGCGACCGATGAGCGCCGTCCCGCGCCCGGCGCGTGGCGCCTCCCTGTTGCCCGACGACGCGGTGCGGCGGTACGTCGAGGTGGTCCGTCGCGACATCGAGCCGGATCCGCTGTTCCGACGCCGGCTCCGCGG
Source organism: uncultured bacterium (assembly GCA_965652075.1). GTDB lineage: Bacteria > Chloroflexota > Limnocylindria > QHBO01 > QHBO01 > JACDBZ01. The sequence goes on along the minus strand of CBFGTN010000001.1, from coordinate 85,259 downwards.
TGCGGTCGTCAACCGGTTCGTCGCCGAGCGAGAGGGGGTTGCCATCGCGGTTCCGGGCCAGACGGGCCGGCAGATGGGCCGGCTCGGGCGCGCATGCCTGTACGCGAGCTTCGCGGTCGCGCTCAGCGTCGGCGGGGTCATGGCGGCCTCCGAGGCGGCCATCCCCGGTGACTTTCTGTACCCGCTCAAGCGGAGCATCGAGGAGATGCGCATGGAGTTCGCGCCGGCGCACCTGAGCGACGACCTGGCCGCCTACGAGCTCGGCGAGCGCCTCGACGAGATCGGCCGCCTCGTCGAGCGCGGTGCGTACGAGACCGCCGCCGCCCTCGCGCAGCGCGTCGAGGCCTCGTACGGAGAGCTCGTGACGACCTTCGGCGCGGATGCGCTCGCCGTCGATCAGTTCGACGCGCAGCTCGCGCACCTCGGCGACGTGCTCGGCGACGCGCCGGATGGCGCTCGCGACGCGATCGTCAGCGCAATGGACGACGCGCCAGGGCTGCGGCTGGCTCAGGGCCACTCCGAAGGAGGTCCCGGGAGCAAGTCGCGGGACCAGGGCAGCGGCGGAAGCGGCGAGAACGGCGCCAGCAATGGCGACCGTGCGAACGGTGGCGCCGGCGCGGGCACCGGCGACGGCTCCAGCGGGGAGTCAGGCGCGAGCGGCGATAGCGGGAACGGGCCCTCGGGGCCGGGTACTCCCGGGCAGGCGGACGGCACGCCGCGGCCCGAGCCGACGGACGAGTCGGAGGCATCGGAGCGGGCGGAGCGGACGCCGAGGCCCGATCGCTCGCCGAAGCCGCCGGCTCCGCATGAGCCGACGGAGGACGCCGAGGGCGACGGGTCCTAGTCGTCGCGTCAGCCCAACATCCCGGCGTGACGACCCCTCGCAATCAGAAGACGGGGCAGAGGCGATGCCTCTGCCCCGTCCCTGCCAGGGGGGCTGGATGAATGGCGCGGGGCCGACGAGCGCCGGCCCCGCACCGAGGGCCTACGGGCGGCGGCTCCTCGCCCTCACGTTCGCGAGCGCCAACACGCCGAGCGAACTGAGGAAGAGGCCCGCCAGGAGCTCGATCGGCACGGTGATCGGCTCGCCCGCCGGCCCGATGCCCGCGGCCGTATCCGGCAGCGATGGCTTCGGTGTCGGCGTCCCGCCCAGCGGAGGCGGCTCGACGACCACCGTCACCGAGTCCTCGCCGTCGTCCGGCTCGGTCTCATCCGAATCGATCACCGCGGTGTTCACCGTCGGCGCGACCCGGGAGATCGTCTCGGGATCGACCGTCGTGCGGAACGTCACGCTTCCACTCTCGGAGAGCGTCGGGAACGTCCACGTGACCACGCCGTTGATCAGCTGCCCACCGTCCGAGGCGTCGAGGAACTCGAAGCCCTCGGGCACCTCATCGGTGATCACCGCGTTGGTGACCGGGCCGTTGGCCAGCGTGTAGGTCAGCGTCCAGGTGACGACCGACGGGTCAGCCACGAGGGCGTCGTCCGGGCCGCTGATCGTGATCACCTCTGCATCGGCCACCTTGTCGATGACCAGGGTCGGGCACCGGACCACGATCGAGGCGCTCGCGGTGAGCGGCTCCCCGAGGTTGCTGCCCGAGGCGTTCACGTTGTTGACCAGCTCACCGCAGTCGGTTCGATCGGTGTCGGCGAAGACACGGATGACGATGCCATCCTCCATGTCCGTGACGCCGAGCGTCCCGAACTCGCAGTCGATCGACATCTGCTCGACGCCGTTCTCGTCGACGCTGCTGGCGACCGAGCAGTCGTCCGCGGTGGCGTCACCGCTCACGATCTCGAAGTCCCAGGTCAGCCCCGGGGGCAGGTCGTCGTGCAGCTCGACGTCCAGGGCATCGCCCGGGCCGGCGTTCCACAGGTGGATCGTGAACGAGGCCTCCTCGCCCACGACGATCGGCGTGTTGTCCGCCGACTTGGTCAGGTTCAGCCCCGGGCATTCGACGACGATCGTGGCCTGCGCCTCGTTGTCCAGACCGATGTTGGCTGCCGGCTCGTTCGAGGCGGACACCTCGACGTTGTTCACCAGCAGGCCGCAGTCGGTCTCGGACGTCTCGTAGCTCAGGATGATCGTGGCCGATCCGGGCGCCATCGACTCCGCGGTGCACGAGTCACCCGCGTCGTCGATCGTGGACGGGCAGTCGAACCCGCCGTCGTTCACCACCGTCCAGACCGTGCCGTCCGGCGCGAAGTCGAGGACGTCGACGTCGAACGCGGTGCCGGGTCCGTGGTTCGTGACGTGGATCGCGAAGTAGGCGGTGAGGCCGGCGTCGACGGGCTCATCCGTCGGGTCGCCGTTCTCGTCGACCTGCTCCTTCGTCACCTCCAGGTCCGGGCAATTGACCTCGATGGCCGCGCCCTGGCCCTGGGGATGCGACGCCCCGCTGCCGCCGTTGCCGGAGGTGAAGGTCGCCCGGTTCAGGATCGACGGGCACTCGCCCTCGTCGGTCATGCCGGTGACCGTCACGCTGAACTCCTCGCCGGCCGGGATCGTGAGATCCAGGCACTCGAGGAGCCCACCGGCGCTCACGGTGCACTCGCCGCTGTCATCGGTCCAGGTGAGCCCGCTCGGAAGCTGGTCCACCAGGTCGACGTTCGTCGCCGGCGCGTCACCGTCCTCGTTCGAGATCGTGATCGTGTACGAGGCTTCCTCGCCGGCATCGATCACCGGTGTCGACGTCGACTTGGTGATCTCGAGGTCTGGGCAGAGCACCTCGGTGCTCGCCGACGAGGTGATCTCGTCGTGGTTCGAGGCGTCGGCCTTCGCCGTGTTGGGGTACTCGCCGCAGCTGTCACCGGTGGTGTCGCTGCTGAGCGTGATCTCGACGCCCTTGCCGGGAGCGAGGTCACCGAAGTCGCAGTCGAGGTCCTCGTCGGGCGGGCTGCCCAGGATCGAGCAGGCGTCCGGCGCCGGCGAGAACCCGCCGGTCCCCACGACCGAGACGATCTCCCAGTCGATGCCGTCGCCGAATGGCAGGGCATCGCTCAGGGTCACGTCCTTGGCGATGCCGGTCCCGACCGCGCCGTCATTCGACAGCGCGATCTTGAAGCCGATCGGATCACCGGCGGTGACCGAGGCGGTATCGGCCGTCTTCAGCAGGTCGAGGTCGGGCGCCAGCGTGCTGTTGTTGAACGACACGCTGCCGGCGCAGTCGGGAAGGGTGATCGTGTCGATCTGGTCGGTGTGATCCGCCCAGTTCGACTGCGGGACCTCGTGGACGGTGTACTGACCGGGGGCGAGGCCCGTGAGGGTCGTGGACTTCGTCAGCGGGTCGCCGAAGTTGAACGTGATCGACGCGTCGTCCGTGAAGCCGTTCGGCCCGCTGATGTCGAAGTCGAAGGTCACCGACTCACCGCTGCGCAGCGAGCCGGAGGGGATCGTCTTGTTGATCTGCAGCGCGACCAGGGCATCCGTCGTGATGCCGACGCTCGCGCTCGCCGTGTCGAGCACGGTCTGACCGTCGCCGGTGATCGTGGCCGTGTCGGACAGCGAACCGCTCGTGATGCGCGGCTGGTCGACGGTGACCGTCTTCGTGAAGGTCACCGATCCGCTGTTCGTGGCCGTGAACTGCCAGCCCACGGGGCCGGTCGTCGACGCCCCCGCGACGTAGCCGCCGGTGAAGGCGCCCACGGACGGAGCCGCGACCGAGAAGGCGAGGCCGGTGCCGGTGATCGACTCGGTGTCGCTCACGACGACCGACGACTGCGCCGGTGCGCCACCGGCTGGCTGGGCCGTGGCCGATGCCGTGGCCTGGGTCGAGCCGGGGACCGGGATGCCGGTCAGCTTGTCGGTGTAGGTGGCCGTGGCGACGTCGTTGAACGTCGTCGCGGAGCCGTTGTAGACGAAGCTGTGGGTCAGGACGACTGCCGACGTGTTTGCCGCAACGTCAACAGCGTTGCCGACCTTCGTGTCGAGCAGGGTCGTCTGATTGGCGCCCTGATAGATCTTGTCCGTCGCCTGGACGGTGATCGTGCGATGCGCCGGGTTGATGGCGGTGACCTCGGTCGTGATCGTGGTGGCGCCGCTGGCCGTCGGGCCGGAGCGGGTCCACGAGACCGTGATCTGGACGTTCTGGCTGCGCGAGCCGGCCGTCTCGAGGCACGTGTTCGCGAAGTTCAACGAGGTCGGGTTGGCCGACTTCGAGACGTCCCACGTGTACGTCTGGCCGACCTCGGCCGACATCGTCTTCGAGAGCTCCTGCGGGAGGATCTCGTTGACGGGAATCGAGACATCGGCGGCGCCGATGCCCGAGGTGCTCCAGGCCTGGTTCGTCCGGTTCGTATGCAGCGACGAGCCCGGGAAGAGGTGCGACCCGAGCGCGAGCCGCTCGTACCAGTCGATGACGCAGGTCGTGCCCTTGTCCTGGCTGATCGTGACCTGGCGGCCGATCGACTTGTCGATGCCGCCGACGCCGGGCTCGATGATCGTCTCGGCGCCGGAGCTGACCTGGCAGCTGTCGTCCGAGAGTGCGGCGTTGACGACCGGCGCGCTCAGGACGTCATAGCCGGGGTGGCCGGCGTCCTCGCGGTCGGCGGTGATGCCGAACGTGTAGGTCGTCGTCGCGTCGGCCTGGTTGCCCAGCTCGGTGGTCAGCCGATAGGGAACGAGGTCGAGCTCGTTCCACTCCTTGCCGAGGTTGCCGGAGGTATACGCGGCATCCTCACAGGTCACCGTCGCCTCGATGAACGCACCGTTCTCGAGTCGACAGCCCTCGAGGGTGAAGGCCACGTGGTTGGGGTCGGACGCCGCCTCGGCGACCTGCGGTCGCAGGGCCGTCGGCGTGACCTGGGGGATCGCGACCGTCATCACGGGTACGACCATGTTGACGAGTAGCGCGATGAAGACGGGGATGACGCTCAATCGCGTCCGCGTCGTCGCTCGGGAGTCCATCGATACAGCCCCTCTGGCTCTGTACACACGGCTCGCACCATTGCGAGCGCGGCGGAGCATAGGGGCGGGTCAAGTACTTTGGTACCGATGCCGTTGTCGGTTTGACTCGGTCTGGTGCGGTCCGCTGCCGTGCGGTTCGCAAGGACGCGTTGACCCCGGGCAACGAGGGTCCTGGTACCGATGGCGGGCACGCGAAACGGCCCCGGAGTCGTCTCCGGGGCCGTTCGGGTTGCTCGAGCCGGTTGCTCGCGCGCTAGCTCACCGCCGGTCGGTGGCGAGCCGGGCGTACATCAGGGCGGCCAGCGATGCCACCAGGATGAGCGCCAGCACGAGCGACGGGATCTGGACCTCGAGGCCCGCGGTCGCCGTGTCCGGCAGCTCCGGCGTCGGGGTCGGGTTGCCACCGAGCTCGCTCTCGCGCGGCGTAGGCGTCGGCGTCGGCGTCGGCGTGCCGCCACTCGTCCCGCTGCGCGTGTTCACGAACGTGGCGTCGGGACCGGCCTCACGATCGCTGCACATGCCCTCGACGCTCACGGTGACTTCCTGTGAGGCGGGGTCCGCCAGCTCGAAGCCGGCCGGAGCCGCCGTCTCGGTCACGGTGAGCGTCGCGCCCATCTCGAGGCCGTCGACGCAGAACGTGCCGTCGGCGTCGGAGGTGAACGTCGAGGCAACGCCCTCGACCGTGAACTCGGCGCCTGCCAGCGGGGCCGACTGGTCGTCGGTCTTCAGGATCTCGATCGAGCCGGTGCCCTCGGGCTCGAGCTGCTGGTCGAGGAACTTCAGCTCCGACGTGCCGGAGGTGGTGGTGACGATGATGCAGTCGCCGTCCTGGAGCTGCGCACCGCCGGTCGACCCGCCATTGCCGGACTCCGGCCTGGGCAGCGCGTCGAGCGGGACGTCATCGTGGCCGGCGAGGTAGGCGATCGGCGCGCCGTCGGGGGCCTCGCACACGCGGTACGTGCCCGGATCGATCGGAGCGCTCTCGATCCGACCCTGGCTGCCGCCGCCGGTGTTGCCGCCGCCGCCGGCATTCTCGCCCAGCGTCAGAACGATCGTCTGGACCAGCGTCTGGGTCGACGTGTCAGTGACGGTGTAGTCGATGTGATAGCCATCGAGACTCGTGTCACGGCCATTGCAGGTGTCCTGCTGGCCGATGCTTTCGCACATCGTCTTGAAGATCGCGATGGTGCCCTGGTCGCTGGGCGCCGCGGCGACTGGACGGGCGCTGGCGAAGAGTGAGATCAGGAGGGCGATTGCCGCGAGGATGATGAACAACGGCTGCGTCGACGAGCGGCCGGTGAGAGTCTGTGGACGCACGATCGGAGTTCCTCCGTTAAGACCGTTTGGGCGCGAGGCTCCTGTGCGTCAGCCGTCGAAGCCTGCTGATGATTCGATCGATGGGGCAGAGTGCTCATCGTTCGGACGGCGAGAGTATATGGCCTAGGACTAGTACTGGGGTACCAGTCAATTGACGTACCCGAGGGTGGTCGGGTGACCTGTGGTGAGGTCTTGAGACGAAGCTCCCGTTGACGATGGTCACCGGGTCCCGGTCCCCGGGGGTACGAAACGACCCCCCGGATCGACCGGGGGGCCGTCTTGGATCGGTCAGCGCTCCGGGATCAACGGCGGATGCGATCCGTCGCCAGCCGAGCGTAGGTCAGCAGCGCAAGCGCCAGGAGCGCGAAGAGCGCAATGACTGGGGCCGTGCTCGTCCCCGACGCGCCCTCGGTCATGGCCGTGTCGGGCACCGAGCCGGCAGGCGTCGGGTTCCCGCCGAGCTCACTCTCACGCGGCGATTGCGTGGGTGTCCCGCCGAGCTCGCTCTCCCGCGGCGACTGCGACGCCGACGCGCTCGCGCTGGCCGACGCACTCGCGCTGGCCGACGCACTCGCGCTGGCCGACGCGCTCGCGCTGGCCGACGCGCTCGCGCTGGCCGACGCGCTCGCACTGGCACTCGCGCTCGGACTCCCCGACGCGGCCGGGTCGACGAAGACGGCATCCGGCGAGTCGCAGTGGCCGGTTCCGTCGTTGTCCGGCTCCACGGTCTGGGTCGGCTCAGCGGGGAGCGCGTACCCCGGAGGCGGTGTGACCTCCGTCACTTCGTACGGGCGGTCCTCGACGAACTGCCCGTTGATGCGGGTGATGCAGACCTTGCCGTTGTCGCCGGTCGTGAACTGCTCATCCGATCCCTCGACCATGAACACCGCTCCGGCGAGGCGATCACCCGCCTCGTTCTCCTTCGCGATGTTCAACGCGGGATGGTCGTTGACGTCGTCCTGCGCGAGCACGCTCGCCGGACGGAAGATCGCCATCGTGGAGAGCAGGACGGCCACGATGGAGATGAGCACCAGAAGACTGGTGCGCTGGGACAGCTGTCCCGGATGGGTAACGCTCAAGAGGCGGCCCCCTTTCTCCTTTCGCCTGGCAGCTGGGCTCGAAACTGAATCTGGGTTTCAATTCCGAATTGACAGGATTGACATCGACCCTAGTGCAAACGTCATGCCCTGCCTAGTACCCACTCGTGTGGAACGGTGGCGACCCGATGAGAAAGAGGGGGATTTGTGGGGTTGCGAGCGGTACGAGCGGCCCAGGACCCGTTGACGGTTCGCACCGCGGCGAAGGGACGTCTGGGCCTCAGGACGTGCGCCCGCGGGGCTCGAGGAGGACGACCTGGGTCTCGTCCGGCAGCGAGCTGACGGTCACCTGCGCCTTCGGCTGGCGGATCGGCTCGGCGGCCATCTCGTGGAGGAACTTCTCGGGCCCGCCGAGGTCCGTTGATGCCGTGTCCACGCGGTAGTGCATCGGGATCACGATCTTCGGCCCGACCTGGGCGACGACCTCCGCGGCCTCAGTGGGCGTCAGCGTCGTCTCGCCCCCGACGGGCACGAGGAGCACGTCCACCGGCCCGAGCTCGGTGAGCTGCTCGTCGCTGAGGAGGTGGCCGAGATCGCCGAGATGGCAGATGTGGACGCCATCGATCTCGACCGCGAAGACCATGTTCTCCCCGCGCTGTCCGCCGCCCTCGCCGTCGTGGAAGGTGCGAATGCCGATGACGAGCAGATCGGCGAACTCGTACTCGCCGGGGCGTGTGAGCGTCAGCCCGGCGCCGATCGAGCGGGTGTAGGCATGGTCCGGATGGTCGTGGCTGATCGTCAGCAGGTCGACGTCGTGCTTGCCGGCGACGAAGCCCGTCGACGGCGGGCACGGATCCGTGATGACGGTGGCGTCGCGCCCCTTCAACCGGAAGCAGGCACGGCCGTACCAGGTGATCTCCATCGGTCAGGCCATCGTAGGGGAAAGCACGAGCCCCGGTGCCCGCCCAATGACACCGGGGCTCGAAGGAGGGAGGGTGGAGGCAGAAACCCGAGTTGGATCTCTATCTCGCAGGTCGGAGACTAAAGGGGCGGTCTAAATCCGGGGCTTGCCGCACCTTAAGAAACCTGAACGTTCGCGGGACATCCCGCGATCGCATGGCAGAATGCGCCGCAATGTCCGCTGCCCAGCGCGCGATCGCGATCGTCGTCGGGGTCATCGTCGTCCTCGCGATCGCGATCCTCATCGGCCTCAACGTCTCCGGCGGAGGTGTCGGTGCCGACCCCAGTGACACGCCGACGCTCACGGAGACGGAGGCGCCCGTTCCGAGCGACGCCCCGACCGACGAGCCGTCGCCGGCCGACGGGGAGGACGTCGTCGCGACCCTGGCCGAGATCGAGGCGCAGGTCATCGAGATCCGCGGGCTCGACGCGGCCGACATCGGCGCCCCGGAGCTGCTGACGCGCGACGAGTTCCGCGAGGAGCTGCTGGCATCGATCGAGGAGGACTATCCGCCGACGGAGCAGGCCGAGGACAACGCCTCGCTCAAGGCGCTCGGGTTGCTCGAGCCGGACCAGGACATCGCGGAGCTCCAGCTGGACCTGCTTGGCGACCAGGTCCTCGGCTTCTACGACGACGATGAGCAGCGCATGGTTGTCGTGACCGATGCGGGCCTGAACGCCGCGGCCAAGATCACGTATGCCCACGAGTACACCCACGCGCTGCAGGACGCCGCGTTCGACCTCGACACGCTCGGGATCGAGGACGAGGGGCAGGACGACCGCGCCCTGGCCCGAACCGCGATGGTCGAGGGCGACGCGACGGCCGCGATGTTCGCCTGGGCCTTCGCGCACCTGACCCCGGCAGAGCTGGCCGAGATCAGCAGCGAGCCGCAGCCCGACACGAGCGGGATCCCGTCCTGGCTCGTCGAGCAGACGGCAGTCTTCCCGTACGAGACGGGCCTGACCTGGGCGGGGGCGCTGGCGGGCGACGTCCTGAACCCGGACTTCAGCCAGATCGACGCCGCGTACGCCGCCCCGGCCGACTCGACCGAGCAGATCGTGCACCCGGACAAGTGGGATCCGCGCGAGGAGCCGATCCCGGTCGAGATGCCGGACCTCGCCGCAGGGCTCGGCGAGGGCTGGACGGAGGTCGACAACACGCCGATCGGCGAGGCGTTCCTGCGGATGATGCTCGAGTACCACGGCATCGCGCGTGACGAGGCGCTCGCGGCCACGGCGGGGTGGGGCGGCGATCGCCTCGTCGTCGCGATCGGTCCCGACGATGGCTTCGCGGTCGCGTGGCGCCTGGCCTGGGACACGCCCGCGGATGCCGTCGAGTTCGTCGACGCCTACTCGACGGCGATCTCCGGCTTCGACTTCCCGGCCTCCGTCACCCAGCTCGGCGACGGGGACGTCCTGGTCGCGCACGGCAGCAGTGACACGATCCTCCGTCGTGTGACGGACATCGCCGAGGGCTGACCCGCTACATCGACTCCGGTGCGGAGATCCCGAGCAGGCCGAGCGCGTTGGCCAGGACGGATCGGCTGGCGTCGACGAGGGCGAGCCGCGCTGCGGACAGCTCCGCGTCCTCGCTCAGCACCTTGCAGTCGCGATAGAACGCGCTGAACGCGCTCGCCAGCTCGTAGGCGTATCGGGGGACCTCGTGCGTCTCGCGCCGCTCGGCGGCCGTTGCCACCGCATCCGGGAACTCGAGCAGATGCCGGATCAGCCCCAGCTCGGACGGATGTGTGAGCAGCTCGCCCGTTCGCGATGCGTCGGGCGTCGCGCCGACCCCGATCGCGTTGCGCAGGATGGAGGCCGCCCGGGCGTGGGCGTACTGCGCGTAGTACACCGGGTTCTCGTTGCTCTGGCGCTTGGCGAGCTCGAGGTCGAAGTCGATGCCGGTCGTGTAGGCGCGCGAGCTGAAGTACCAGCGCGCGCCGTCGGTGCCGACCTCGTCGAGCATCTCGTCGAGGGTGATGAACTCGCCCGAGCGCTTGCTCATCGGGATCTCGACGCCGTCCCTGACGAAGCGGACCCAGGCGATCAGGGGCCACCGAACCGCATCGGCGTCGTACCCCAGCCCGACCGCGGCTGCCCGGTTGCGGGCCACCGTCCCATGATGGTCGGCGCCCCAGATGTAGATGAGCTCCTGGAATCCGCGGCTGAACTTCTCGGCAACGTAGCCGATGTCCGCCGCGAAGTACGTCGGCCGGCCGTTCGAGCGGATGACGACCCGGTCCTTGTCGTCGCCGAACTCGGTCGACCGGAACCAGAGCGCGCCGTCCTCCTCGTAGATCAGGCCGGCGTCGCGGAGCCGCTCGATGCCGCGCTCGACCCACCCCGCGTCATGGATGGCGCCCTCGCTCGTCCAGACGTCGAAGCGGACGCCCAGCCTGGCGAGGCTGGCCTCGATGCCGGCCCGGACGCGCTCGGCCGCCCATCGCCCGAGCAGCTCGGCGGCGTCCGCGTCCGGCGCGTCGGCGCGGGCCCACAGCTCGTCCGGCACCGCCTCCACGAGGTCGTTCACGTACTCGCCGTGGTAGCCGTCTTCGGGGATCGGCTCACCGCGCTTCACCGCCAGGACCGTCAGTCCGAGGTTGCGGATCTGCTCGTTGTAGTCGTTGAAGTAGTACTCGCGCGTCACGTCGTGGCCGACGGCCTCGAGGACCCGGGACAGCACGTCACCGACGAATGCGCCGCGGGCGTTTCCCACCGTCAGCGGGCCGGTCGGGTTCGCGCTGACGAACTCGACGTTGATCCGCATCGGTTCGGTCGCCGTCCCGCGTCCGTACTCGGCCCCGGCAGCCAGGATCGGTCCGACCTGGGCCGCCACCCACGTCGGGTCGAGGCGGAAGTTCAGGAAGCCGGGCGCCGCGACCGAGACCTCTGCGACTGACGCGGGTGGGTCGAAGTGCTCGAGCAGCGTCTCGGCGATCCGCAGCGGCGCGGTGCGAACCACGGGCGCCAGCTGCATGGCGACGTTGCTCGCCCAGTCCCCGTGCTCAGGGTTGGCGGGCTGCTCCAGGCCGATGGCGGGAAGCGGCGCGCCGTCCGGCACCGCGAGCGCGCCGGACTGTGCGGCGCGGTCGCGCGCATCGGCGATCGCGTTGGCGATGTCGGACCGGAGCGTCATGGGCCACCGAGTCTAGCGGTCGGCCCGATCCGCGCGGCTAGCGTTGCGAGGCGTCGCCCCCAGCGGTCCGAATGGCTGGCACGTCCGCGGCACGCGAGACATCCAGGGACGCGCCGCCGATCGCGAATGCAGCGACGATCCAGGCCGCGGCCAGGGCCATGAGGACTCGGTTCCGTCTGCCGGCGGTCGATCTGGCTGAGGTCATCACTCCCCCGATCCGGCGCGGCATTCGTGCGCGCACGACCACCGCCAATGCAAGCGCGCTGCCATCGACGGCGCGTGGTGCCCCGCGGCACCGTCGCGCTATCGGTCTCGCGCGAGGCGCAGCTCGAGCGCCTGGTCGGGGCTGAAGTCGGCGAGCCCGAGGGTATCGGCCGTGACCTCCAGCAGGGCGGCCGTCGGTGCCAGGCCGATGAGCTCGCAGTGGTCGATGTCGGTCCCGGCGTCCTGCGCCAGTCGCCGAACCTCGCGGACGACGGCCGCGATCCCCGTGCGCTCCCAGTCGACGAGATTCGTGCTGACCTGGGCCATCGGCGGCGCGCCGGGGTTCTCGAGGAGGATGCCCATGGCCTGGACGGCGGGCATGCCGCCGGAGCTCTCTCGGATCGCGGTCGCGATCTTGATCGCCACGGCCAGGTCCGACGTCCGCAGGTTCATGTTGAATGCGATGAGCGGCTTGCGCGCGCCGACGGCCACGGCTCCACCACGGGGGTGCACGCGCGACGGGCCGAAGTCCGGGGCCCGCTCGGGAAGCGTGCCGATCTCGTCGCGGACCGCCTCGTACTGGCCGCGGCGCACGTTCGCAAGGCGGCTGCGCTCGGGTCGGAGCGCCGCCGCGCCGTAGAGGTAGACCGGGATCTCGAAGCGTGTCGCCACCTGCTCGCCGAAGCGCCTGGCCAGGTCGACGCACTCCTCGAGCCGGGTCGTGCCGAGGGGGACGAACGGGATGACGTCGACCGCCCCGATCCGAGGATGGGCGCCGGTGTGCTGCTCCATGTCGATGAGCTCGAGCGCCCGCCCGACCGCCGCGGTCGCGGCGCGCACGACCGGCTCGGCGCTGCCGGCGAAGGTCACGACGCTGCGGTTGTGCGTGGGATCGAGCGACGAGTCGAGCACGGTCACGCCGTCGATCTGGCCGACGGCGCGGACGATCTCCTCGACCACCTCGGGTCGGCGTCCCTCGCTGAAGTTGGGGACGCACTCGATGAGCCCAGGCACGGGACCGATGCTAGCGGTGCACGACAAGAGGGCGAGCACGGACCGGCTGTTACGCTCGCGCCATGCCCGGCACCCTCTACCTCGTCGCCGTGCCGATCGGGAACCCGGACGACCTCAGCCCGCGCGCCCGCGACACGCTCCGTGCCGCCGACGTCGTCGCGGCCGAGGACACGCGGCACTTCGCGACGCTTGCGCGGCACCACGGGCTGCCGCCACGCGCCCTGAGCTACCACGACCACAACGAGGCCGACCGTGCGGCCGAGCTCATCGGCCGGCTGCGTGCCGGCGATGACGTCGCCCTCGTCAGCGATGCGGGCACGCCGCTCGTCAGCGATCCGGGATACCGGCTCGTCCGAGCCGCGATCGATGCCGGGATCGACGTGACGAGCGTGCCCGGCGCCTCGGCGCTGACGACCGCGCTGGCGGCGTCGGGCCTGCCGCCACACCCGTTCCGGTTCGTCGGGTTCCTGCCTCGGACCGCGGCCGCTCGCCGCGCCGCGCTCGAGGCGCTGGCCCGCGATGCCGCCACGCTCGTCGCGTTCGAGGCCCCTCGGCGCCTGATCGACACGCTGCGCGACGCCCTCGCCGTCCTCGGCGACCGCCCCGCGTGCGTGGCGCGCAACCTCACGAAGCCGCACGAGCGCTACCAGCGCGGGCCACTGTCCGCGCTCCTCGCCGAGCTCGATGCGGAGGGCGACGTGCGCGGCGAGACGACCCTCGTCATCGGGGGCGCGGCCGCGGCGCCCGACGAGGCCGATGCCGAGGACGACGCGCGGACGCTCCTCGCGGCCGGGGCGCCGGCGCGTTCGGTCCAGGCGTTGCTCGTCGCGCGACGCGGGATGTCGCGCCGCGCGGCGTACGACCTCGTCCTGCGCCTCCGTCGCGAATGACCGGTCCGATCGTCGATCGCGTGCTGCGCTCCGCCCGCTACCGCGACGTCGACCGCGCCCTCCTGGACCGCCTGGCGGCCGAGGAGCTGCCGAGGTCCCGCAACGCCGACGACGCCGTGAAGCGGGTGAAGCGGCGGCTGCACCAGGCCGTCGGTGCCTACCGCGGCGCGCCGGGTCAGGACCCGCTCGCTGCCGTGCGGGCGGCGTGGGCCGGCGACCTCTCGGCGCAGGCATTCCGCGCAGCGTGCGTCGCGGTCATGCGCGGCCACGCGTCGACGGCCGAGCGGATCGGCGACCTCGAGAAGATGTTCGCGCCGATCTGGGCGCTGACCGGCGGTCCGCCCGCCTCCCTGCTCGACCTTGGCTGCGGGCTCGGGCCACTCGCGCTGCCGTGGATGGGCATGGGGCGCGACGCGACGTACCACGCGAGCGACGTCGACCGCCGCTCGCTCGGCATGGCCGGGGAGTTTCTCGAGCTTGTCGGCCAGCCCCACCGCGTCGTCGCCCGCGACCTCGTCGCCGATGGGCCGCCCCCCGGGCACGTCGACGTCGTACTGCTCCTCAAGCTCGTCCCGTTGCTGGATCGCCAGGATCCGTCGGCCGCCGCGCGCGTGATCGGCGCGCTCGACGCGGCTCACGCCGTCGTCTCGTTCCCGGCCCGCTCGCTCGGCGGCCGCCGCGGGATGGCGGCCGCATACCGCGCGCGGCTCGAGGAGCTCATCGCCGAGCTCGGGATCCGCGAGGCCCGGGAAGCATCGGTCCGGAACGAGCTCGTGTTCGTGCTGACGCTGGATGGCTGAGCCGCTCGTCACCGGCCGCGGGACGTTGGCGGTCCCCGCGTTCCTGCCCGACGCGACGCGCGCCGGCGTGAGGGGCGTGGGCAGCGCCGACCTGCGCCAGGTCGGCGTCGAGGGGGTGGTCGTCAACGCCTTCCACCTGCTGCGCCGTCCCGGCGCGCGGGTCGTGCAGGCCGCCGGCGGCATCCATCGGTTCATGGACTGGGATCGGCCGATCGTCAGCGACTCGGGCGGCTTCCAGGTCTGGAGCCTCATTCGCCAGGACCCCAACCGCGGCGTGATCCGTGACAACGAGGTGATCTTCCGCGAGCCGGCGACGGGCGAGAAGTGGAACCTGACCCCGGAGCGGATCGTGACCCTTCAGATGCAGCTGGGCAGCGACGTCGTCGTCTGCCTCGACGACTGCACCGATGCCGACGCACCCGCGTCGGAGCAGGAGCGCTCGGTCGAGCGCACCGTGCGATGGGCGCGCCGATGCCGGGAGGAGCTCGATCGCCAGGCCGGGCAGCGCGGCGGTGACCCACCGCGGATCTTCGCGGTCGTGCAGGGCGGCGGAATCGAGGCGCTTCGTCGCCAATGCGCCACAGCCCTCGCCGGAATCGGATTCGACGGCTACGGCTTCGGCGGCTGGCCGCTGGATGCCGGCGGCGCGCTGCTGGCGGAGCCGATGCGCTGGGTCGCCGATTCGCTCCCGCCCGAGGTCCCGAAGCATGCGCTCGGCGTCGGGCGGCCGGACCACGTCGTCAGCGCCCACGCGCTCGGCTACTCCGTGTTCGACTGCGCGCTCCCCACGCGCGATGCACGCCACGGGCGTCTCTACGCGTTCCGCGAGGGGTGGCCGGCGCGCCGGCCCGCGCCGGGAGACGACTTCTTCCGCGCCATCCGCATCCACGACGCGCGCTACCGCGTCGAGCACGCACCGATCGAGGACGGCTGCGACTGCCCGGCCTGCGCGCGCCACACGGCGGCCTACGTGCACCACCTGTTCAAGGTCGGCGACGCGTCGGCGGAGCGGCTCGCGACGCTCCATAACCTGCGGTTCTACGTCCGCCTCTTCGAGCTCCTTCGCTCGTAGCGCTCAGCCGTGCGCGGCGGCCTGGGCGGCGTCCTCGCGACCGAGCGTGTCGGGGCTGACCTTGCGGGCCCGTGCCAGTCGCTCGGCGAGCAGCTGCAGCGCGATCGCCGACGCGAGGAGCCTGCCGGCGAGCGCGGGCACGCGTCCGGTGTGCGGCAGCTCGATCCGTCCCGCTGGCGTCTCGTCGGGCTCGAGCTCGCGGGTGATCTCGTCGCCGACGATCGCGGCCGCCGGGACCGATAGCGCCCTCGCCGCGGCCAGCAGCCTGTGCGCGCGCGCCAGCACGGCCGGCGACGGGTCGGTGAGGACGACGATGAGCCCGGTCCAGCGGGTGACGGGGGCGAGGTGGCCATGCAGCGCCGTCTCGAGCTCGAGGGCGGTGGCCGCGAGGCGTGGACCCTCGCTGATCTTCAGGGCGAGCTCGCGCGCGGTGATCGCGTCCGTGCCGGCCCCGACGACGAGCAGCCGATCGGTCCCGGCCATCGCCGCGGCGATCTCGGCGGGACCGTGCGCGTCCTGGCTGACGTCGAGGAGCGCGCGGATCGCCGGGGCGTCGAGCCGCGTCCGGCGGAGCCTGGCCGCGAGCGCCGCGCCGGCGACGATCGGGGCGAGGTAGCCGACCGTGTGGCACCAGCTCTGGTCCTGCTCCTCGGTGAGGACGACGACGTCGGCCAACGCCGCGCCCGGCGACCCCGGACCCACGGTCACGAGTGCGGTCTTTGCGCCCGCGTCCCGGGCCGACGCCAGCGCCTCGTTCGTCACGTGCGTCCCGCCCTCGTGCGAGACGGCGATCAGGAGGCCGGAGCCGAGCGGACGCTCCTGCGCGGCGAGCGCCTGCACGGAGCGCACCTCGCGGCCGGCGGGCAGGTCGAGCGCCTCGCTCAGGAGTGCCGCGACCGCCATCGCCGCGTGCTCCGAGGTCCCGCAGCCGGTCGTGACGACGGGCTGCCCGGCGTCGATCGCGGATCGAACCTCCGTCGCCAGCCGCTCGATCGACTCGTCCTTCGCGAGGCGCCGGACGAGCCGCTCGGCGACGGCCGGCTCCGCCGCGATCATCTCGCTCATGACGTACGGCGGGCGCGATCGGAACGGCGGCATGCTCGACGGCACCCACGGCTCCGGGGCGCCGGGCAGCGGCTGGGCGGGCGAGCGAGGCATCGGCGTCAGAAGGCCGGCTTGAGGACCATGAGCGCCACGATGATCGCGATCGCGGCGATCTCGTAGCGGCGGGCAAAGGCCACCGCCGGATCGGCAAACGCCCGGCGCAGGCCGGGCGTCACGATGCCCTTGGCGCGCGCGTCGGCCATCGCTGCCTCGAAGACACGTCCGCGTGGGATGAACACGGTGGGGACCATGACCAGGATCGGGATGATGAGCAGCACCGTCAGCAGCATCCAGCCCGTGGTCAGGCCGAGCCACGGATACCCCTGGGCCCATGCGGTCGCGAGGCCCGCCGGGAGGACGAGCATCGAGGACACGATGACGAGTCGTTCGAATGGCCCTGCCAGCTCGGCGATCCGCGCCGAGTCTTCGACGTCGTCACTGGCGGCCGCACGTCGGAGCATTAGCCATCGGCCCGTGAGCCCCGCGACCAGGGCCATCGCCAGGACGATGTGCGACAGCTTCAACAGCAGCGCGGCCCAGTCCATTGCCATCCTCCTGTCAGCTGTCGGTCGGTCGGGGGACGTCGCCGGCCGTCACCGCATCGGGATCCGGAGGCCGCGCTCGTCGGCAACCTCGATGGCACGCTCGTAGCCGGCATCGGCGTGGCGGAGGACGCCCATGCCGGGATCGCTCGTCAGCACCCGCTCGAGGCGGGCCGCCGCCTCGGGCGTCCCGTCGGCGACGACGACCATGCCGGCGTGCAGCGAGTAGCCGATGCCGACGCCGCCGCCGTGGTGGAAGCTGACCCACGTCGCGCCCGCCGCGGTGTTCACGAGCGCGTTGAGGATCGGCCAGTCGGCGATCGCGTCCGACCCGTCCCGCATCGCCTCGGTCTCTCGGTACGGGCTCGCGACGCTGCCCGCGTCGAGGTGGTCGCGACCGATGACGATCGGCGCCGCAACCTCGCCCGACGCAACGAGCTCGTTGATTCGGAGGCCAGCGCGCGCTCGGTCGCCGTAGCCGAGCCAGCAGATCCGAGCGGGCAGGCCCTGGACCGGCACCTTCTCCGCAGCGAGGCGCAGCCAACGCTGGAGGCCCTCGTCGTCGGGGAAGAGGGTCGCCAGCTCGCGGTCGATGACGGCGATGTCGCTCGTCTCGCCCGACAGCGCCGCGACGCGGAACGGGCCCTTGCCCTCGCTGAAGAGCGGCCGGATGAAGGCGGGCACGAACCCGGGGAAGTCGAAGGCGTTCTCGACGCCGGCCTCCCGGGCGAACGTCCGGATGTTGTTGCCGTAGTCGAACGTCACCGCGCCAATGCGCTGGAAGGCGAGCATCGCCCGCACGTGCTCGGCCATCGATCCCTTCGCGCGCTTGACGTAGTCGTCGGGGTCGCTCGCGCGGAGCGCGAGCGCATCGGTCAGGGAGAGGCCGGCCGGGACGTACCCGTTCAGTGGATCGTGCGCGCTCGTCTGGTCGGTGACGAGGTCCGGGTGCCATCCGCGTCGCACGAGCTCGGGCAGGACATCGGCCGCGTTCGCGACGAGGGCGACGGAGCGGCCGATGCGGTCATTGCGCCACGCGTCGACCGTCTCGATGGCTTCGTCGAGGTCGTGCGTGAGCTCGTCGACGTACCCCGCGTCCAGCCTCCGGCTCGCGCGGGCCTCGTCGACCTCGACGACGAGTGCCGCGCCGCCGTTCATCGTGATCGCCAGCGGCTGTGCGCCGCCCATGCCACCGAGCCCAGCGGTGATCGTCGCCGTCCCCGCCAGGCTGCCGCCGAAGTGCTGGCGCGCGGCCTCGCCGAAGGTCTCGTACGTGCCCTGGATGATCCCCTGTGTCGCGATATAGATCCACGAGCCCGCCGTCATCTGTCCGTACATCGTCAGGCCGGCGCGCTCGAGCTCGCGGAACTGCTCCCAGGTCGCCCAGTGCGGCACCAGGTTCGCGTTGGCGATCAGCACCCTCGGCGCGTCGCGGGTCGTGCGGAACACGCCGACCGGCTTGCCGGACTGGATGAGCAGTGTCTCGTCGCTCTCGAGGCGCTGGAGCTCGGCAACGATCGCGTCGAACGCCTCCCAGCTCCGGGCGGCGCGGCCGGTCCCGCCGTACACGACGAGGTTGTCGGGATCCTCGGCAACCTCGGGGTCGAGGTTGTTCATGAGCATCCGCAGCGCCGCCTCCTGCTGCCATCCCCGGCAGGACAGCGCGGTGCCGCGTGGCGCGCGAACGGTGCGTGGCCCGGACCGCGGTTCGACGGCCGTCATGCGCCGATGATACGGCCCCCGTGTGCTTCGAGGCGCGGGCCGCTCAGTCGGTGTGGAGGGTCACCGCGCCAATCCAACCGCGGCTCGGAAGGCCCGGAACGAATCCGTTGTCCGGGTTTCGCAGCCCGCCAAACGCAACCGCCGTGCTCTCGGCGATGTCCATCGTCGAGAAGACGAAGTCGGCCGCATCGTCGGGCGCTTCGATCTCGGTCCAGTGCTCCCCGTCGATCGTCGTCGCGATTGACAGGCCATCGCCGGTGTTCCACGCCAGGACCACGCCCTGCGGCCCATCCGCCAGCACGACCTGGCCCATGACGAAGCCTTCGGGCACGTGGACAGTGCCGAACCGGCTCATCGTCCATGCTTCGTCGTCGCCGTTCGATGCCCAGGCGATCGTCGTGCCGTCCGCGCTAACGCCGGCTGCGAGATATCGACCTGACGGAAGCCGCGCGACGGCGCTTAGGATGTCGTCATTGGCCATGCCGACTGCCAGGGTGCGCCAGGAGTGGCCATCCGATGAGGCGCGCACGACTGGCTGGAACATGCCGCTGGAGGCGGCCGAGTCCTCGATGAACGTCCCGGCCGCCACGAAACCGTCCTCGTCACCGTAAGCGCCGTGCAGCCGAAACCCATCTGACTCTGACGAGTTCTCCCATGTCAGGCCGTCCCCGCTCGTGTTCAGCACGGTAATGCCCTCCGGGACCGTGAGGACAGGCGTGAGAGCGAGGACGGTCCCGTTCGACTCGGCCGTCACCAGACCCTGAGCGGTCGTCCTCAAGTCGTTCGTGGCGAGCGTCCAGGCCATGCCATCGTCGCTCAGCCAGCTGACGAGGGCGGTTCCGTCGCTCCCGTTGAATCCCTTAAGACCCATGGCGATGAGCTGGTCGCCGAGCCGCTCGATGCCAGAGATTCCCCAGCCACAGAACTCTTCTGGGGACTCGCACCCCGCCGACTCGACCTCGGCGGCGGTCCACGTCGTGGCATCGCGCGACGTCCAGATCTGGTCTCCGGATGCGGCGATCCACAGGTCGCGATCCTCGTCGTACATCAGGTCGTTCACCCCGAGGTCATCCGGCCAGTCGAGGTTGGTCCAGGCAACATCGAAGCCCGTGATGGTCGGCGTCGGCGAAGGCGTCGGGTCAGATGTCTCGGGCGCCGGGCTGGCCGACGGAGGCGTAGGACTGTCCGTCGGGGTCGGCTCCGGCGTTGCCGTCGCCTGAACTAAGCCGCCCTGGCGAGGCTGGCCCAGGATGACTGCGAAACCGACGGTCGCCACGGCGGCCAGAGCTCCGAGCCCAATCAGCGCCAGCGGGGGCATCCTTCGACGCGCGGCGACCCCGGGCTCGGATCGGTCAGCCGATCCCGCACTCTCCGGCATCGCCGCGTCGTCGTTCAGTGGCACATCGCCCCCATCAGGCATCGGCGTTCAAACGCTTCGGCGCGCGGGATCGTTATTGCCGGCGCCATCCTCAGCCGGGCATCGTCGACAGGAAGAAGGCGAGGGCGAACCCGAGCAGGGTGGCGAGCCCCACACCCTTGCCGCCGCCGGCGTACGCCTCCGGGAACATCGTGTCGGCGAGCATCGTGAGGATGGCCCCCGCGGCGAAGGCCTTGGCGATCCCGAGTGGCTCCGACGAGAGCGAGCCCAGCACCGCGTAGCCGATCGCCGCCGAGATCCCGGATGCGATCGCCACGCCGATCCACAGGC
Source organism: uncultured bacterium (assembly GCA_965652075.1). GTDB lineage: Bacteria > Chloroflexota > Limnocylindria > QHBO01 > QHBO01 > JACDBZ01. The sequence goes on along the minus strand of CBFGTN010000001.1, from coordinate 64,847 downwards.
CCATGATCCACCGCGGGGAGTGGCCTTCCTGGCGCAGGTCGCGCGCCCCGGCCAGTCCCTCCGGCAGGTTCGAGAGCAGGACGGCCGTCAGAAACGAGACGGAGACCCCCGGCCCGGTGACGAGCGAGGCGCCGAGGACGAACGACTCGGGGAGGCCGTCGAGCATCGCGCCGAGGGCGATCGCGAGGCCCCCGCTCTCCTCGCCATCGTTCTTCGGCGCGCTCGCCTCGATGAGCGAGTCGCCGATGAAGAACGTGAGGCCGCCCGCGGCCAGGCCGATGAAGGTGGACGCCGCACCGCCCTCCTCGAACGCCTCGGCGGTCAGGTCGAAGGCGAGCGCCGAGACGAGGGCGCCGGCGCCGAAGCCCATGATGAGCGCGACGATCCGGTGCGGGATCGGCAGCCACAGGGCGAGCGCGGCCCCGACGACGAGCGATGACGCCGCCACCAGGCCCCAAAAGCCCGCCTCCAGCATGGGTCAGTCCTCGCCGAACGGGTTCGGCCGCTTCGGACCCTCCGGCGGCAGCCTGAAGAGGTCGTCGGGATCGCCCTTCGGCGGCAGGGGCAGCGGCCAGTCGTCGCCCTCGTCCGGGTTCGACGCTCGCAGGAGGTCGGACCACGCGTCCGCATCGGTCTCGCCGGTCAGCTCCCGACGGTAGACCGGGTACCGCTCGTCGCCGGCGACCCGTTCGAACGCGGCGGCCTCGTAGACCGATGCGGGCCCGGGCGACGGAAGCCACGGATCGCCGACGCCCTCGGGATAGGCCTCGACGGCGATGATCCCGCGTCGGTCGAGCTCGTCGCACACCCCGTTCAACAGGGTGATCGCGTCCCGCTCGCGCTCGTCACGCTCGGCGCGCACCTGGAGACAGGTGATCACCCACGGGGCCGGGGACTCGGGGAGCTGCGGGTAGCGATCGCGGATCGTCTGGGCGCGGGGATACGCGCTCAGAGGCCCGAACTGGGCGTAGCCAACGGCGACGCGCTCGACCGCATCGGTCCGATAGGCGAGCATCGCGTAGGCGCCGGACCTGTCCCTGGCGCCGAGCAGGCGCTCGCGCTTCAGGCTGCTGCGGGCCGACGCGTCGGTGGCGTCGGCGGCCGGTGCGTCACGCCCGCCGTCGAGCCGCTCCCAGTAGTCGCAGGTCTGGCATCGCGCCCCGGGCTGCGCGGGATCGGGGATCTCGTCGAAGCTCGCCTCGTCGAGCAGGACGAGCTCGACGTCAGGCATGCGCGCGCTGGGTGGCACCGTTCGCGAGCAGCTCGCCGGAGTGGACGAGCTCGCGGGCCGCGGCGATGTCCGGCGAGGGCGGCCGGTCGGCGTCGACGTGTGCGACGCGCTCCCGAAGCGCCGCGTGGGCGGCGGCGACGCCCGCGCCCGGTCGCAGCGGCGCGCGGAAGTCGATCCCCTGCGCCGCGCACAGCGCCTCGATCGCGATGACGTGTTCGGCATGGTCGACCGTCACTCTCAGGTGGAGCGCAGCGGTGGCGCCCATGCTCACGTGGTCCTCCTGGTTGGCGCTCGTCGGGATGCTGTCGACCGATGCGGGGTGAGCGAGCGTCTGGAGCTCGTTCACGAGTGCGGCCGCCGTGTAGTGGGCGATCATCAGGCCGCTCTCGATCCCCGGCCGCTCGGAAAGGAACGGGGGCAGCCCTCCCGACAGATGGGCGTCGACGAGCCGCGCCGCCCGGCGCTCGGAGATCGACGCCAGCTCGGCAACCGCCAGCGTCGCGTAGTCGAGTGCCAGCGCCAGCGGCTCGCCGTGGAAGTTGCCGCCGCTGATGACGTCGCCGGAGGGGAAGACGAGCGGGTTGTCGGTGGCGGCGTTGATCTCGACCCGGAGCACGCGGTCCAGCTCGGCGAGCGCGTCGCGCGTCGCCCCGTGGACCTGCGGCATGCAGCGCAGGCTGTAGGCGTCCTGGACGCGATGCTCGCGATCTGCTCGATGCGACGCCCAGATCTCGCTCTCGGCGAGCAGCTCACGCAGGTGCCGAGCCGAGGCGATCTGCCCCGGATGCGGCCGCGCGGCGATGAGCTCCTCGGCGAACGCGGCGCCCGTGCCCAGCATCGCCTCGAGGCTCATCGCGCCGACGACGTCAGCCGTCAGTGCGAGGCGCTGCGCGTCGTGGGTGGCGAGGGCCCCGATCGCGGCCATGAGCTGCGTGCCGTTCAGCAGCGCCAGGCCCTCCTTCGCCCCAAGCTCGATCGGCTCGAGGCCAGCCCGCTCCAGCGCTTCGCCTCCGCCGCCGGGACCGGCGCCGTCGACGGTCGCCTCGCCCTCGCCGATGAGCACCAGCGCGATGTGCGCGAGGGGAGCGAGGTCGCCCGACGCGCCGAGGCTCCCGCGGGCGGGGACGACCGGGTGGATCGCCGCGTTGAGCATCGCGATCAGCAGCTCGACGACCTCGACGCGCACGCCGGACAGCCCGACGGCGAGCGCGTTCGCACGAAGGAGGAGCATCGCCCGCACGACCTCATCCGGCAGCGGATCGCCCACGCCGGCGGCATGCGAGCGCACGAGGTTGCGCTGGAGGGCCGACGACTCGGACGGCTCGACGCGCGTGTCGGCAAGGTCGCCGAAGCCGGTCGTGACTCCGTAGACGGTCGCGCCATCGGCGATCAGCCGCTCGATCACGGCCCGCGACGCCCGCATCCGATCGGCCGCGTCGGGGTCGAGAGCAACCGCGCGCCGGCCCCGCGCGACCTCGATGACGTTGTCGATGGTGAGGTCCCGGCCGGTGAGCGGAAGGGGCGGCATCGGTCCCTATACTACGCACCGTGCGACGGCTGCCGGACCCCATGAGCCGCCTCGTCGTGCACGACGAGGCCGCACATCGCCTGGGTGGAGCCGTCCCCAGTCCCGCCGCGGCGTTCCTGCTGTCGATGATCGCGCTGCCGGCGCTGTTCTGGCTGATCATGCTCAAGCGCACGGTCACCGGTGGCTCGACGCTGCCGGAGGAGTGGCTGATGCGGACCGTCGTGCTGCCCGTGTCCGCGTGGGTCGAGTCCAACCTTCCGGTGCTCGACACGCTGATCATCGGCATCAGCGCGCTCGGCAGCGGCTGGTTCGTCGCGCTCGGGTTCGCGGCGCTCGGCCTGCTCGCGCTGTCGCGCGGGCGGCAAGACCTCGCACTGCTCCTGGCCCTCGGGACCCTGTGCTTCCCGATGGAGTGGGCGCTGAAGTACTTCACCTCCGAGCAGGCGATCAGCCTGCCGACGCTCATCGGCGCGATCTTCGACGTCAACGAGATCGGCCTCGACGACATCGCCGACTTCCCGGCCGGGCACGCTCTGCGCGCGACGGTGCTGTACGGGCTCGCCGCGTTCTGCGTCGCGCGGCTGGCGCACGACGTCCGCCAGGGCGTGATCGCCTACGTCGTCGCGGGCGTCCTCATCGGCGCGATCAGCGCGACCCGCATCTACCTCGGCGCCCACTTCCCGATCGACGTGCTCGGTGGGTGGATTGCCGGCGCGGCCCTCGTCTCGATCCTCGTCGCGATCCACGTGCTGCGCGTCGACGAGCGCGCACGTGCCGAGGAGCTCTCGACCGGGCCCGCGCCGCCACGTCGGGTCGCCGTCCCGCGTCGCGAGGGCTGATCGCTGCTCGACTTCATCGACGAACAGGTCATCCCGTTCATCCTCTCGATGTACGACGCCGTCGGCTACCTCGGGGTCGCCGTCGCGGTCGCGCTCGAGACGATCGTCGCGCCGATCCCGTCCGAGGTGATCCTGCCGATGGCCGGCTGGAAGGTGAGCCAGTCCGCCGCCGATCCCTCGGTCCTCGAGCCGCTGACGGATCAGCCCTGGAACCTCGTGCTCGCGGTCGCGTTCGCGACGATCGGCAGCCTCGTCGGCGCGCTCGTGGGATACGCCATCGGCGCCTGGGGCGGGCGGCCGCTGCTCGATCGGTTCGGGCGCTACGTCGGCATCGGCGCGGACGACCTCGACCGAGCCGACCGCTGGTTCCAGCGCTGGGGCAACTGGGCGGTCTTCCTGGGGCGGATGGTGCCCCTCGTTCGCACCTTCGTCAGCTATCCGGCCGGCATCGCGCGCATGCCGATCGGCCCGTTCATCGTGTTCAGCACGCTCGGATCGCTGATCTGGAACGCGGCGCTCATCACGGCGGGGTTCGTCGTCGGCGAGAACTACGCCCAGATCGAGGCGGCCCTGAAGCCGTATGAGTACGTCATCTATGCCGTCGTCATCGGCGTGGTGATCCTGCTCATCGTGCGGTGGCAGCTCGGGAAGCGTCGCCGACAGGAGGTCGGTTGACCCTCACCGGCCCACCTGCCACGATCGGCGCAATCGAACGATCCATCGTCTTCGGGGCGGGGTGAAAGTCCCCACCGGCGGTCGACTCGCCGTGAACGCGAGCCAGCCCGCGAACCGCATCGGCACCGAGCCGATACGGCCGACCTGACCCCCGGCGCCTCGCCGGGGCAGACAGGGCCGACGGTCACAGTCCGGAAGGGAGAAGGCGAGCGCTCCGCGAGCGCCGGCGAGGACCCGCCGCGCGCGACGCGTGGTTCGCGCTTTCGATGCCCCGTGTGCGATGACGTCGCTGCCATGGAGCATTGATGCACGGCCAACCCGACGCGACCGGACTCGGCATCTCACTCGAGGGGGTCGTCGCGCGCTTCGCCACGTCAGCGGGGACGATCGAGGCGCTCGGCGGGCTGGACCTCGAGATCGAGGCCGGCTCGTTCACGGTCATCATCGGGCCGAACGGCTGCGGCAAGAGCACGCTGCTGCGGGTGATCGCCGGGCTCAAGGTGCCCGACGACGGGCGCGTCATGGTCGGCGGGGCAACGCCCGTCGCGGGCGACGGTCGGGTCGGCCTCGGGTTTCAGCAGCCGCGCCTCCTGCCGTGGCGATCGGTGCTCGACAACGTTGCGCTGCCGATGGAGCTCGCCGGCGTCCCCGCGGACGACCGGCGGGCGCGCGCGGATGCCGTCCTCGAGCAGGTCGGGCTCGCGTCGGCGGCGCCCCTGCGGCCGCGCGAGCTCTCCGGCGGAATGGCCCAGCGCGCTGCGCTGGCCCGGGCGCTCCTCGTCGATCCGCCGGTGCTGCTCCTGGACGAGCCGTTCAGCGCCCTCGACGCACTGACGCGCGAGACGTTCGATGCCGAGCTGCAGCGGCTATGGCTCGAGCGGTCACGCACCGTCGTCCTCGTCACCCACAGCGTCGCCGAGGCCGTCGCGCTCGGAGATCGCGTCGTCGTCATGTCGCCGCGTCCCGGACGGGTCGCGCGGGTCGTGGAGGTCGACCTGCCACGCCCTCGTCCGGCCAGCGTCACGGGAGACCCACGTGCCGCGGCCGTTGCGACCGAGGTGCGTGACGCCCTCGCATCGGCCCGCGCGCTCGAGCTGCGGCCGTGGGCCGACTCGCCTGAGGCGGGTGCGGCGTGAGGCGCGTCGGCTCGGCCATCGTCAGCCTCGTCGTCTTCCTCGCGATCTGGAAGCTCGTGACGGTGGTCGGCGACCTGCCCGATTACATCCTCCCGGCCCCCGAGGTCGTCGCGCGCCGCGCGGCCGACGCGATCGCGACCGGCGTCCTGTGGCCGCACGTCGGGATCACCCTCGTGGAGATCGTCCTCGGGTTCGCGGTCGGCGCGACCGTGGCGATCCTCGTCGGCGTCGCGCTCGCGAAGAGCCGATTCGTGGAGCGGGCACTGTCGCCCTACATCGTCGCCGCGCAGGCGATCCCGATCCTGGCCCTCGCGCCCCTCCTCGACATCTGGTTCGGCGGCGGCCTGTCGGCGCGCGTCGTCGTCTGCGCCCTCATCGTCTTCTTCCCGATCACGATCGCGACGATGGTCGGGATCCGCTCGACCGACCCGCAGCTGGACGAGATGCTGCGCGGCCTCGGCGCGTCGCCGTCGCAGCGCACTCGGCTGCTCGAGATTCCTTCGGCGCTGCCGGTGATCTTCGGCGGGCTCAGGGTCGGCGTGACGCTGGCCGTGATCGGCGCCGTCGTCGCCGAGTGGGCCTCGGCAGGGGACACCGGCATCGGCGTCCTCATCAACATCGCGAACCAGGGGCTCTTCGACACGCCACTGATGTTCGTCGCCCTCGCCGTGCTCGCCATCATCGGCCTCGTCTTCTACGGCGTCGTCGTGATGGCCGAGCGCCGGCTCGTCAGCCAATGAAAGGACTCCCGATGCGCTCTCCCCGCGCCCTCACGCTCGTCGTCGTCGCAACGCTGGCCGTGGCCTGCTCCGCACCGACCCCGTCCGGCACCGCGTCCGCGGGCGAACCGCTGCGTGCGGTGACCCTGCTGCTGGGGTTCCGCCCGGACGTGCAGTTCGCCCCGTTCTACGTGGCGCAGCAAGAGGGCTACTACGCCGATGCCGGCCTCGACGTAACGATCGAGCACCGCGACGCGCCCCAGGTCCAACGGCTGGTCGCCGACGGCCAGGCGGAGTTCGGCGTCGCCGACGCGACGGACGTGATGATCGCGCGGACGAGCGGGATCCCGATCCGCTACGTGTCGACGCTGTACCAGCGCTTCCCGGTCGCGCTCATCGGCGAGGCGGGGAGCGTCCCGACCGATCCGGCCGACCTTGCCGGCCTTCGCATCGGGACGCCGGGGCCGTTCGGGTCATCGTGGCACGCGCTCCTCGCGCTGCTCGATGCCGGCGGGCTGACCCCCGACGACGTCACGGTCCGTGAGTACCCGCAGTTCAACCAGGTCGACGGCCTCTCGAACGGCGACGTCGACCTGATCACCGGCTTTCGCAACAACGAGCCGCTCCAGCTCGAGGCGCGCGGGATGGACGTCGACCTGCTGACCGTGGACGAGATCGCGCCACTCCCGGGTCCAGGGATGATCGTGGGCGACGAGCTGCTCGATTCCGACCCGGAGCTGGTCCGCGCGTTCGTCGAGGCGACGGCCGCGGCGCAGGCGGCAGTGATCGACGACCCGGATCTCGGCTTTGCGGCTGCCGAGGCGGCGGTGCCCACGATCTCCGAGGACCCTGACGTCGCGCGCGCCGTCCTCGACGCGACGGTCGAGCTGTGGGCGGGCGACGGGTTCGCCGATGGCGCGATCGACGAGGCGCTGTGGGCGAGCGGCTACGAGACGATGGAGCGCCTCGGCTTCATCGACGGATCGGTCCCGCTGGACGAGATGGTCGTCACCGACCTAGCCGGCGGCTGACGCGCGCCGCTCGGCGGCCTCCACGAGCTGTCGCAGCACCATCATCGGCGTCACCGGACCGATGCCCCCCGGCACCGGGGTGATCGCCTTCGCCAGCGGGGCGACCTCGTCGAACGCGACGTCGCCCACGACACCGTCGGGCGTGGCGTTGATGCCGCAGTCGACGACGATCGCGCCGGGCGGGACCATCTCGCCGCGGATGAGCCTCGGGACGCCCGCCGCCGCGACGAGCAGCTCGGCGCGTTGCGTCTCGGCGACGAGGTCCCGCGTGGCGGTGTGGCACACGACGACCGTCGCGTCTCGGGCGAGGAGCAGCGAGAAGACGGGGCGGCCGACGACGGCCGAGCGCCCGACGATCACCGCGCGCAGCCCGGCGACCGGGACCTCGTATTCCTCGATGATCGCGATGACCGCGAGGGCCGTCGCTGGCACGAAGGCGGGCTCGCCGCGCGCGAGCCGGCCCGCGCTGGTCGGCGTGGCGCCGTCAACGTCCTTGGCCGGATCGATGTGCTCGACGAGCCGCCGCCCGGCGGCGACGTCCGCGAACGGCTGGGCCACGACGATGCCGGCCACCCGCGGGTCCGCGTTCAGGCGCTCGATCGCCTGGGCGTGGCCCTCGGCGTCGACGATCGTCTCGGTCTCGACGCCGACGCTGGTCGCGGCTCGGCCGAGGGAGTGCGCGTACATGGATGCGGCGCCGTGGTGACCGTCGCTGACGATCGCCAGCACAGGCGGCTGTCCGTGCCCGACGGTCGCGGAGAGACGGTCGACGCGCTCGCGGAGATCGGGGCGCAGGTGGTGGGCAAGCGCCCGTCCGTCGAGCAGGCGCGCCGTCATGCGAGCCGTCCCTCGACGAGCTCGCGGATCGCCCGCTCTCTGGCGTCGAGGTCGGCAAGCAGTCGATCGAGCTCATCTGCGGCCTCGCTGCGCAGCGGGTCGTCGGCGTCAAGGTACGGCAGGTTGATGCCGACGTTGAGCGCACCGCCCCGGAGCGCGGCGGCGGCGAGGAGGGCGCCGACGCCGACATCGCTGATCGCGTTGCGGCTCCCGATCGGCGCGAGTCGTTCGGACAGCCCGAGCACGCCCTCGGCGACGCGTGCCGTCTGCAGCGGGGCGCGGGTCGCCTCGCGGGTCGCCGCCGCGACCTGGACGGCGCGCGCGGTGCGCTCGAGATCGGTGTTCCTTGGCAGCCGTCGTGCGCGGATGACCGCGTCGTACGCGGCCGCGTCGACATGCACGAGGTTGAGCAGCTCGCTCTGGCTGGCCGCCGCCGCCACGCCGATCTCCGTCAGCTCGGCCTCGTGCTCGGCTGCCGCCGGGCGACCCGACGTCAGGGCGACGACCATCCGAACCATCGCTGCGCCCATCGCGCCGGCCAGCGCCGCCGCGCTTCCGCCGCCCGGGATCGGTTCGACGCTCGCGAGGCGCTCGAGCAGCTCGCGGGCGGGCAGGTCGTCGAGGCGGTCGGGACTCATTGGGGCGTGCGCTCCGGGTGCGACGGCCGCCGCTCGGTGCACGGACTGGGCCCGGCTGGGCGGCCGGGCCGATTGTAGGCGCGATGTGTCGGGCCGGATCAGGCCGCCGGTTCGAGCGCCTCCAGGAACCAGCGGCGTCCGTCGTGGGCGATGGCCGCGCGACCGCCATCCCGCGTGCGCAGCACCAAGGTGAGCCGCGGCCCGCGCCCAACCGGATAGGCGGCGCGCTCGTCGCGAACGGTGTCGAGGTCGACGACCTGGAGGTGCCGGTCGCCGACGCTGACCTCGGACGGACGGTTCGCGGCGCGATCCCAGCGGACGCGGACCTGGGTCGGGGGTACCTGGACGAGTGCCATCGTGCGTGCTCCTTGCCCGGTCGGGCGGATCTGGTCTCCTGCTCGGGCACTCGAACAGGCGTTCGGTTCTGAGGCGAGCGTATCGAACGGATGTTCGATTGTCAAGCCTCGTCGTCGTCGGCGCTCGACGGCGCCTCCGGGCGCTCGCCGAAGTCGAATCGGCGGTGCGGGGCCTCGCGCAGGAGACGGGCTCGCGTGATCGCGCGCTCGCCGAACCGGCCGCGCACCGCGTCGATCGACTTCGTCAATCGGTCGGTCCGGTCGGGCGCGTCAAACAGCGTGAGCTGCTGAGCGTCCGACAGGTTGATGGCCGTGAGGCCGATGAGCCGGACGCCGCGCCCGGCGACGAGCGTCCTGCGCAAGAGCGCGAGCGTTGCGTCGTACAGCACGCGCGCCTCACGGGTCTGCCGCGGCAGCGGCGCCTGGCGAGTCAGCGTCTCGAATCCCTCGTAGCGCAGCTTCAGCTGAACCGACCCCGCGGCCAGGTCGTGGCGGCGGAGGCGCCTGCCGACGGACTCCGCGAGGTCCAGCAGGGTGGCCTCGAGCCGCCCGACATCGGCCGAGTCGGTGTCGAACGTGTGCTCGTGCCCGACGCTCTTGGGGACGCGGGTGACGGTCACACGGCCGCGGTCGATGCCGCGCGCGCGGGCCGAAAGGTCGTCGCCGAATCGCCCGAACCGGCGGTGCAGCGTGCCGGGCGGCGTGGCGGCGAGCTGGCCGATCGTGACGACGCCGTACTCCGCGAGCGCCGCCTGCGCCTGGGGTCCCACGCCCCACAGCCGCCGGATCGGCAATGGCGCGAGAAAGGCAGCCTCCTCCCCTGGCGGCACGACGACGAGCGCATCGGGCTTGCGCAGGTCGGACGCGACCTTCGCGCACAGCTTGTTCGTGGCGACCCCGACCGAGACGACGAGCCCGATCTCGTCGAGGACGCGCCGCTTGATCGTGCGCGCGATTCGCTCGCCGTCGCCGAAGGCGGCCGCGCTGCCGGTGACGTCCAGGAACGCCTCGTCCAGGCTGATCGGCTCGACCAGTGGCGTGTAGTCGGCGAAGACCGCCATGACCTCGTCGCTCACCTCGCGATACCGGTCCGGACGGCCGGGCACGAAGACCCCGTCGGGGCACTTGCGCGCCGCGGTCCGCAGCGGCATCGCCGAGAAGACCCCGAAGGCGCGGGCCTCGTACGAGGCCGCGCTCACGACGCCGCGGTCCCCCGGCCGGCCGCCGACGATCACCGGCTTCCCGCGCAGCTCCGGGTCGTCGAGCTGCTCGACGCTCGCGTAGAAGGCGTCGAGATCGGCGTGGATGATGGTCCGCATCGTCAGCCGCCGGTACCATCTGACGCGTGACCGAGCACGGACCGGACTGGCGCGAGCGGGCCGTCCCGGCCGAGCAGGCGATCACGGTCGTGCGCCCCGGCGCTCGCGTGTTTGTCGGCTCCGCGTGCGCGACGCCGCGGACCCTGCTTCGCGCCCTGGAAGGCTGGCCGGCGGCACCGGCGGGCGTGGAGCTCGTGCACTTCCTCACCGATGGTGCCGCGCCCGCCGATGCGGGTCGCACCCCGTTTCGGCATCGCACGTGGTACGTCGGCAGCGACATGCGCGAGCTTGCGCACACCGGCCAGGTGGAGTACGTGCCGATCTCGATGACGGAGGTGCCGGCACTGCTCGACGCCGGGCGCATGGCGTTCGACGTGGCCTTCGTCCAGGTCGCACCGCCGGACGCGGACGGGATGTGCAGCCTTGGCGTGTCGGTCGACGTCACGAGGGCCGCGGCGCTCGCGGCCGCCCACATCGTCGCCGAGGTCAACCCGGCGATGCCGCACACCGGGCCCGAGAGCCTGATCCCGCTCGAGCGCATCGACACGCTCGTGGCGGTCGACGTCCCGGTCATCGAGTACGTCCACCCCGACGTCGGACCGGTCGCCGAGCAGATCGCGCGCTACGTCGCGCGCCTCATCCCGGACGGCGCGACGCTCAGCGTCGGGCTCGGACGCGTCCCGAACGAGATGCTGAGCTACCTCGAGGAGCGACGCGGGCTGCGGGTCCACAGTGACGTCATCACCGACGCGATCCTCGACCTCGTCGAGCGAAGCGAGGTCTCGGGCGACATCGTTGGCTCGCTGGCGATGGGGACCCGCCGCCTGTACGACGATCTCGACGCCAACCCGCGGATCAGCCTCGAGCCGATCGAGCGCGTCGCGGATCCAGCGCGCCTGTCCACGCTTCCGGCCCTCGCCTCGGTCACGCAGGCATTCGCGATCGACCTTGCCGGTGCGGTCTGCTCGGAACGCCTCGAGGGCCAGCTGTACGGCGGCCTCGGCAGCCAGCCTGAGTTCCACCGTGCTGCGGCGCGCGTGCCCGATGGGCGCCCGATCGTCTGCCTCGCCTCGACGCACTCCGACGGTTCGTCGGCGATTCGCCTCCATCTCGAGGCGGACGAGCCGGTCGCGCTCCCGCGCGGCGAGGTCCACTGGGTCGTCACCGAGTTCGGCGTCGCATACGTGCACGGGCGCTCGATGGCCGAGCGCGCGGTCGCGCTCATCGAGATCGCCCATCCGGGTCACCGCGACGCGCTGCTCGCCGAGGCGATCGCGGCCGGCGTGCTCCCCGCCGGCCAGAAGCTCCGGAGCCGCGTGGCCTACCCGGTCGGCGAGGAGCTCGATGCGCAGCTGCGGGACGGCCGGACGGTCGAGATCCGTCCCACGCGGACCTCGGATGCGCGCCCGCTCCAGGAGCTCTTCTTCCGGATGCGGCCGGATGACGTGCGCACGCGCTTCTTCCGAAGCCTGCGCTCGCTCACCGACGAGATGGCGCAGCACCTGTGCAGCGTCGGATACGAGCAGGAGATGGCGTTCGCTGCCGTCGTCGGCGAACGCGAGACGGAGCGCATCGTCGGCACGGCGTCGTACTTCGTCGACTCGAGCACCGGCCTCGCCGACGTCGCGTACATGGTCGATCCGGAATGGCAGGGGGCCGGGCTCGCGTCGGCCCTCCAGGCGCGGACCGTCGACTACGCGCGTCGGCATGGCGTGCGCGGATTCCGGGCCGACGTGCTGGCCGAGAACGCGGGAATGATGGCGGTGTTCCGGCGCTCCGGGCTGCAGATGGAAGCCCACATCGAGGACGGCGCGTTCGAGGTGACGATGCTCTTCGGCTGACGGGGGCGCGCTCCGCCGACGCATCAGCGGGACCGGTCGGGCGCTACGCGAGCCGGCGAATGACGCCGACGACCTTGCCCTGGATCTGGACCTCGGTGGCGTAGATCGGCTCCATCTCCGAGTTCGCCGGCTGCAGCCGAATGCGATCCTTCTCGCGGAAGAACCGCTTCAGCGTCACGCCATTGTCCTCGAGCAGGGCGACGACGATGTCGCCGTCGCGCGCCGTTGCCTGCGGCTGGACGATGACGAAGTCACCGTCGTCGATGAGCGCGTCGATCATGCTGCGACCGCGCACGCGCAGGACGTACGAGTCCTCGCGCGCGTCCATCGACGCGGGGACCGCGAGGGTCTCGGCAGCGTCCTCGTAGGCCTCGATGGGCTGGCCTGCGGCGATCTCACCCATGACCGGCAGCGTCAACGTCTCCCGCTCGACGGGCATCCGGAACGGGGTGACCTTCGCGCCCTCCTCGGGCGGCGTGCTGGTGGCGGGCTCGGTCGGGACAGCCTGCGGGCGGGTCGTCAGGCGCAGCGCGCGGGAGTGCTTGCCGCCGCGCTCGAGCAGGCCGTCTCGCTCCAGGGCGATGAGGTGGTGATGCACGGCGCTCGTCGATGCCAGGCCGACGGCGTCGGCGATCTCGCGGACGGACGGCGGATAACCGCGCTCCTCGACCGTCCTGGCGATGAAGTCGACGATTCGCTGGCGGCGATCCACGTCATGCCTGGTCATGTGCCGGGCAGGCTAGCAGAACGGATGTTCTAATGTCAAACCGACCGGGATGCCGCTGCTATCATGCCCGCCCCACCACCGAATCCCGCCTGGAGGCCATTTCGGCGTTGAAGCTGTCGTCCTCGACACGGTACCTGCGGCTGGCGCGAATCATCGTCCGGCTGCCCACCTACGCCCGCATCGTGTGGGGCCTCATGCGCGACCCGCGGACGCCGATCGGCCTCAAGGGCATGCTCGCGGCGGCACTGGCATACGTCGTCATGCCGGTCGACCTCGTGCCCGACGCGATCCCGATCATCGGCCACGCCGACGACCTGACCGTCCTGCTGCTCGTCCTCGACCTGTTCATCCAGAACGCCCCGGCCGAGGTCCGCGCCGAGCACGCGGCTCGCGCCCGCGACGGCACCGCCGACCTCGATCGCGACCTCGACCGCCTGCGCACCCTGCTGGGCGACCGGTTCGACTGGATCCGCGACCACCTGCCGGAGCTGCTGGACCGATACGGTCGCGCGCGCGACCCCGAGCAGCTGAAGCGTGCGCTCGCGTCGTGGCGCCAGCGTCGCATGGGGGCGGCGACACCGAAGGAGCTCGAATGAAGGTCATCCTCAAGCGTGACGTCAAGGGCCTCGGTCGCGAGGGCGACCTCAAGGAGGTCAAGGACGGGTACGCCCGCAACCACCTTCTGCCGACCGGCGCGGCCGTGCTCGCCGACAAGGGAGCGCTGGCCAACTGGGAGCGCCATCGCGAGCAGCGCGAGGAGCGCGATCGCTCGGCGCGCGCCGACGCGGAGGCGACGGCGGAGAAGCTCCGCGAGCTCCGCCTCGAGATCCCGGTCAAGGCCGGCGAGCGCGGGCGGCTGTTCGGCGCCGTGACCTCGCACCAGATCGCCGATGCGATCACCAGGGCCGGGATCGATCTCGACCGACACGCGCTTCACCTGCGAGAGCCGATCAAGGCCCTCGGCGAGTACAAGATCGACGTTCGGGTGCTGCCCGGAGTCGAGGCCGTCGTCGCCGTCGCGGTGGTGCCGGCCGAGGCGTAGCACGTGGACGCCCGCGAGTCCGCGCGCCGCTGGGCCGAGGCCTGGACGCGCGGCTGGGAGGCGCTCGACGCGGAGCCGATCATGGCCCGCTACGCGCCCGACGCGACCCACTTCACGGAGCCCTTCCGCGAGCCCTCGCGCGGCGCCGGCGAGGTTCGGGCCTACGTCGAGCGCGTGCTGGGCGAGGAGGAGGACCCGCGCGTCTGGATGGGTGAGCCCATCGTCGACGGCGACCGGGCGGCGATCCCGTGGTGGGCCTGCCTGCGCGAGGACGGCGCCGACGTGACGCTCGCCGGGACCTCGGTCCTGCGCTTCGACGCGGACGGGCTCGTCGTCGAGCAGTGGGACAGCTGGAACCAGCTGCCCGAGCGACGCGAGCCACACGCGACGAGCCCGTTCGCCGACCGCGACACCTGACCTGTCACATCGGCCGGATGCACTCGAGGCGAACGTCGCCACGAGGACCGACCGATGGCCTTCCGCACATCGGGAGGCGAGAAATACACACGGCTGTGGACAGGGTTCGTTGATAACTCCATTGAGCCCGCCCGGGGCACGGTCCAGCATGGGCCTGCGCCCGGTGCCCGACGGTCCTCACCATCGCGGATCGGCCGGGCGCTCCCATTGCCCGCAGCCGGAGCCTGCCTCGCCATGCCCGCCGTCGGCCGCACCCTCAACCGAACCCGGTCCCGATGAGCATCGACAAGCTGGCGCCGCAGTCCGTCGAAGCCGAGCAGTCAGTGCTCGGATCGATCCTCATTGATGCGGATGCGATCCTGCGCGTCGGCGACTTCCTGAAGCCGGGCGACTTCTATCGCGCCCAGCACGGCGAGATCTACGAGGCGATGCTCGCGCTCCACGGGCAGCGCGAGCCGATCGACCTCGTCACCCTCGGCGAGGAGCTCGGGCGTCGCGCTCGGCTGGAGGAGGTGGGCGGCCCGGCGTACCTGGCGAGCCTGATGAACTCGGTGCCGACGGCGGTGCACGCCGAGCACTACGGCCGGATCGTCGAGCGCAAGGCAGTGCTGCGCAACCTCATCGGCGCCGCGGGAAAGATCGCCGCCGTCGGGTACGAGGAGGCGAACGACGCAGAGGTCGCGATCGATCGGGCAGAGTCGATCCTGTTCGAGATCAGCCAGCGCCGCACCGACGGCGGATTCGAGTCGCTCTCGATCCTGCTCGGCCAGGCCTACGACCGGCTCGAGTACCTCCACGAGCATCGCGGCCAGATCCTGGGCGTGCCCACCGGCCTGTCGCAGCTCGACGCGCTGCTCGGCGGTCTGCAGCCGTCGGACCTCATCATCCTCGCGGCGCGCCCGTCGGTCGGGAAGACGTCGATGGCGCTGAACATCGGCCAGCACGCCGCGGTCCGCGAGACGAAGAAGGTCGCGATCTTCAGCCTCGAGATGAGCCGCGAGCAGCTCGCGCTGCGACTGCTCTCAGCGGAGACCGGCATCAACCCGCGGCCGCTGCAGACCGGCTTCGTCGACGAGACCGACTGGTCGAAGATCGCGACCGTCATGAACGACATGGCCTCGGCGCCGATGTGGATCGACGATTCGGCCGCGCTGTCGGTCATGGAGCTGCGCACGAAGGCGCGGCGTCTCGAGGCGGAGCAGCACGGGCTCGACCTGATCATCGTCGACTACCTCCAGCTCATGCAGTCGTCGACGCCGAACAAGGACAACAACCGCGTCCAGGAGGTGAGCGAGATCAGCCGCGGGCTGAAGCAGCTGGCGCGCGAGCTGAAGGTGCCGGTGCTCGCCCTCAGCCAGCTGTCACGCGGCGTCGAGCAGCGCGGATCGGCCGAGCCGCGGCTCAGCGACCTGCGGGAGTCCGGGTCGATCGAGCAGGACGCTGACGTCGTCGTCTTCCTCTACCGCGACGGCGAGCAGAACGCCGAGTCGGAGGTCGAGCTCGTCAAGGCGAAGGTCGCCAAGCACCGCAATGGACCGATCGGCGAGGTGCCCCTGCAGTTCCGCAAGGCGAACACGCGCTTCTACACGATCGCCGCCCGGGAGGAGATCGCCGCGTACTGAGGCGCGCGAGCGTGGTTCGAACGACCCATGGAGCCTCCGGAGGGGTTGAAAACCGGGTGTACACTCCGACGCTAGTACCGACCGGTCCATAGCGTCTGATCTGAGTTCCCTCGATCCAGTGCCCCCGTCGCACGCAGATCGCGGCCCGCTCGCAGACCGCGAACGTCCAATACGGGCCGGGCGTGCGAGACAGGAGGCAGAGGGAAAGGTGTACGCCGACAAGACCATCCGCTGTCGAGACTGCGGCATGGACTTCGTCTTCTCAGCCGGCGAGCAGGAGTTCTACGCCAGCAAGGGACTCATGAACGAGCCCCAGCGCTGCCAGAGCTGCCGCGCCATCGCCAAGCAGAATCGCGCGCTCGGGATCGGCACCGGCGGCGGAAACGGAGGTCAGCGCGAGATGCACGCGGCCGTGTGCGCCGAGTGCGGCGGGCAGGCGCTCGTGCCGTTCCTGCCGCGCAACGACCGCCCGGTCTACTGCAGCAACTGCTTCGACAAGGTGCGCGCCCGGGCCTGACCCGCAGCGGACCGGGCCGATTGAAGGCGCCGCCACGTGCGGCGCCTTTTCGCGTGCCCGACGGCGTAGCATGGCGCCGTCCCACCGCAGCCGAGGTCGCCGTCGCCGCGCCATGTCCGTCACCGCCGTCGTCGGCGCGCAGTGGGGAGACGAGGGAAAGGGCCGCATCGTCGACTATTTGGCGGCCGATGCGGACCTCGTCATCCGCTATGGCGGCGGCAACAACGCGGGCCACACCGTCGTCAACCCCCACGGCCACTTCAAGCTCCACCTGATCCCGTCCGGGATCTTCTCGGCCGGCACGCGGAACCTGCTCGGCAATGGGGTGGTCATCAACCCGCCGGCGCTCGTGACCGAGCTCGACGGGCTCGCGGCTGCCGGGATCGAGTGCGACAACCTCTTCATCAGCGACCGCGCGCACCTCGTCATGCCGTACCACGTCCTGATCGACCGCCTCGAGGAGCGCGATCGCGGGGCGGGCAAGCTCGGCACGACCTCGCGCGGGATCGGCCCGGCGTACGTCGACAAGGTCGCGCGGCGCGGCATCCGCATCGTTGATCTCATGGAGCCGGCGGCGTTTCGAGAGCGGCTCGACGCCGCGCTGCCGCGGATCAACCGGATCGTGGCGGGATACCCCGGCGGCGACGCCGAGCTCGACGCGCTCGTCGTCCACGCGACGGATGCCGACCTGATCTCGGCCGACTACCTCGCCGCCGGCGAACGGCTGCGCCGGCACGTCGTCGATGGCCTCGCGCTCGTGGACGAGGCGATGGAACGCGGCGAGCGGATCCTCCTCGAGGGGCAGCTCGGGACGATGCGGGACATCGACTGGGGCACGTACCCGTTCGTGACCAGCTCGAGCCCGATCCCGGGCGGCGCGAGCCTCGGAGCGGGGATGCCGGCGGTGCGCATCGACCAGGTCATCGGCGTCGCGAAGGCGTACGTCACCTCCGTCGGCGGCGGCCCGCTGCCGACCGAGCTCACCGGCGCGGAGGGCGACGCTTTGCGCGAGCGTGGCGCCGAGTACGGGACCTCCACCGGCCGTCCCCGGCGCTGCGGCTGGTACGACGCCGTGGCGGTGCGCTTCAGCGTGCGGCTCGCCGGGTACTCCAGCCTGGCGCTGACGAAGCTCGACGTGCTGGACGCGTACCCGACGATCCGCCTCGCGCGCGCCTACCGCGACCCGACCGACGGGCAGGAGTGGACGACGGTCCCCGCATCGACATCGGTCTACGGCAGGCTCGAGCCGGCCTGGGAGGAGCTCCCGGGGTGGCAGACCGATACGACCGGCTGCCGCACGTGGGACGAGCTGCCGGGCGCGGCGCGTGCATACGTCGAGCGGCTGGAGGACCTCGCGGGCGTCTCGATCAGGCACGTCAGCGTCGGTCCCGAGCGCGACCAGATGATCGTGAGGGATGACCGATGAGGCTCGGGGTGATCGTCCCGCAGGGTTGGACCGGGGAGTACGACGGCTGGGAGACCGGGCGCGCATGGGAGCGAACCGTCGAGGTGGCGCAGCAGGCGGATCGGCTCGGCTTCGAATCGATCTGGCTGTTCGACCACTTCCACACCGTGCCGAAGCCGACGGACGAGATCACCTTCGAGTCGTTCACGTCGCTGGCGGCGCTGGCCGCGCTGACCGAGCGGGTGCGCCTCGGGCACATCGTCATCTGCAACGGCTTCCGGAACCCGGCACTGACGGCGAAGATGGCCTCGACCCTGGACGCGATCAGCGGCGGGCGGATGGAGCTCGGCATCGGCGCGGGGTGGAAGCGCGACGAGTGGGTCGCGTATGGCTACGGCTTCCCCGAGACGTCGGTCCGCCTGGCGATGCTGCACGATGCGCTCGAGGTCATCAGCCGCATGCTCGAGCCCGGCCGAGCCACGCACGCGGCCTTCGACGGACAGCACCATCGGGTCTCGGACGCGCGCAACGTGCCGAAGCCCGTGCAGCACGACGGGATGCCGATCATGGTCGGCGGCAACGGACCGAACGTGACCTGGCGCCTCGCCGCGCGCTACGCCGACGAGCTGAACGTCGACGGGCTGTCACCGGAGGAGGTCCGCAAGGCGCTGCCCACCATCCGTGCGCGGTGCGAGGAGATCGGCCGCGACCCCGGCTCGCTCGCGCTCAGCGTCCACCTCTGGTGGGGGACCGATGAATGGCAGCACCGCGGGTCGGCTCGGCAGCGGCTCCTGCGCGAGTACGCGGACCTCGGCGTCAGCAGAGTGATGGGACTGCTTCGATCGTCGACTGACGATGACGACGCGCTCCAGTCGTTGGCCGAGGACGCCAGGGCAGCGGGCATTGAGCTGGACTAGCGTGGCTCGGATGCGCCCCGTCACGGATCACGCAGCATGGAGCGCGGGAACGTGCTGGACCTCGCGCGCGTCTGACCGGTCGATGAACCTCCGCCTCGCCACGCTCGCCCTCCTCGCCGTGTCGGTGGTTGGCTGCGCGAGCCTCGGGGCCTCGCCCGGCCAATCCGGCGATGCGGGCGAACCGACGGCCTCCGACAACCCTCGCTCGCCAGGGACGTCGCTGGCTGCGCCGGAGGGGCTGCCGGACGCCGTGTGGGCCGCGGTCATCGCTGACCTCGAGCGCCGCACGGGGGCTACGGTCACGCCAGAGGTCGTGAGCGCCGAGGCGGTGACGTGGAACGACGGCTCGCTCGGATGCCCAGAGCCCGGGCAGGCGTACACGCAGGCGCTCGTCGACGGTTACCAGGTCATCCTCGAGGTCGACGGCGACCGATACGACTACCGGGTCGGAAACGCCGCCAGCGTCAGGCTCTGCGAGGGCGGCCCGCTCGAGGGCGGCGGCTGAGCGTCGACGAGCCGGGGAGAACGACCGAGCCCCCGCCGGCGGACCGGCGGGGGCTCGATGGTGTTCGAGCTGGTCGCGGCGGGCGTTACCTGGCGATCAGCTGCGCCTCGCTGGCCCCGCTCGCGTTGTCGGTCACGACGAGCATCGCGCCGAGGGGCTTTTGCCTGGCGGTTGCCACCGGGTTGAGTCCGAGCGTGAAGGTCTGGGTGCCGTTCGGCGGCACGGTGACGAACGGGAACCCGCCCGCGAGGGCTGGGTCGAACGGGTCGAAGGCAGCCGTGCCGTTCGCGGCATCCGCACCCGGCCCTTCGAGCGAGAAGGATTGGACGCCGTACGCGAACCGGCCGCTCGACGCGGTCACCCCGATGTCGGACGCGAATACCGGCAGCAGCACGGTGCTGCTGTCGCTCGGGGCGGCGGCCCCGTTGCCGGTGAAGGACAACTGGCCCGTCGCGGCGTCGAGGAGGAAGACCCCCATGATGCCGTTGAACGAGCCCGTGGTGAGCGCACCGATGTCGAAGCCGATGACGACCCAGTCGACGGTGCCGTCGCGATCCGTGTCGATCACGACGTCCCACTCGTTGGTGGCCGCGTTCGACCATCGGTCGTGCGCGTTGATCGCGAAGACCATCAACTGGTCACCGCCACCGACGTCGAACGACTGCACGCCGGCAGCGCGGACGTCGTAGCCCGCGCCGCCCATGACCGCCTCGTTGACGTCGTTCGGGTCGGTGAGGCCCCACTGGTAGACGTCAACGTTGCCCGCGATCATCCCGCCCGGGTTCGTCGCGGTGAAGGGCTTGCCCTGCGAGCTGTTCGTCAGGTTCCCGGACGTGGTCACCTTCGACAGCGCGCGCGGGACGAGCAGGTACGGCACCCGCAGGGTGTTGTCCCCGCCGGTCAGGACGACGTTGCCGCTCACGTGGCGGAAGGCCGCGTCGCTCCCGGCCGTGCCAGCCGGCACGTTCAGCGTCACCGACAGGGTCGCCTGTCCATGCGCCGGCGCGGTCACGCTGCCCGCACCGAACGCGATGGTCGCCGAACGCGAGCCGTTGCTCGGGACGAACGTCGGCGTCAGCGTGACGGCCGACGCGCCGTCGTTGACGACGGTGATCGTCCGGGTCGCGGAGTAGTTCGCGCCCAGCTCGGCGAACCCGAAGCTCAGGTTCGCGTTGTGGAACGCCGCCAGTCCGAGCGCCGGATTGGCGGGCACCTGGTCGCCCAGAGCCACGACGTCTCCGCCCACCGCGCGTGCCGGAGTCACGAGACCACTGCCGGCGCGAGGAGTCTGGTAGGACGTGCCGGCGAAGCCACCCGGATCGCCCGAGTTGACGATTGCCGCCTTCACCTGCTCGGTCGTCCAGAGCGGATGCGCCTGGCGCACGAGCGCGGCGACGCCGGCCACGTGCGGAGAGGCCATCGAGGTTCCGGAGAGGAAGTACCCCTTGTTTCCGGACCCCGCCGCCGTCGAGAGGATGCTCACGCCCGGGGCCGAGATGTCCGGCTTGAGGGCGCTGTCCCCCGTCCGCGGGCCTCCCGAGCTGAAGCTCGCGAAGTTCCGGAAGCCCGGATTGGCCAGGGTCTTGGCAGTCGTCGTCGCCGTGTCCGCGCCGCGGATGGCGTTCGCATCGGCGCTGGTCGTCGGTCCCCGGATCCCCAGGAAGGGAATCGTGACCGTGAACGGGGTTCCATCGTCGGGGTTCGAGAGGATCGGCCCCTCGAATGGCGGGAAGCTGGCGGCGTTGTTGATCATCGCAACGGCAGCGGCCCCTGCCTGCTCGCCGAAGATGGCGCGGGCGACCCGGGCGCACGTTCCGCGCTCCGTGACCGCCAGCTGGTTGCCGCCCTCGACGATGCCGGCGGCGGTGTACGCCTCGACCGAGCATCCGAGGGCCTCGTTTTCGGCCGTTCCATCGACGTTGGTCAGGACGACGACCTCGTACGTGGTGCCATCGGCCGGGGTGATGCCGTTGGCCACGATCGCGTCGATCGCCGTGCCCGGCTCCAGGTCGAGCGAGACCCCCGGCAGGAGCTGGTGGCTGTCGAACGCCGCCGTGGCGATCGAGCCCGTGCCCGTCCCCGGGGAGCCCGTGATGTAGGGCGCAGGCCCGCTGTTCCCGGCCGACGTGACGACCGAGACGCCCGCGGCCGCCGCGTTCGTCGATGCGACCGCGGAGGGATCGTCGGCGCGCCCGAAGCTGGACCCCAGCGACATGTTGATGACGTCCATGTCGTGGTCGACCGCCCAGTCGATCGCGTCGACGGTGACCTCGGTCGAGCCATCGCAACCGAAGACCCGGACGAAGAAGAGGTCGGCCTCGGGCGCGACGCCCGGCCCGATCTCGAACTCGTGGGTGGACTGGGTGTCGGCGTCATAGGGTCCCGGGTACGTCGTGCCGTCGGCAAGGACGCCGAGGCCGGTTGCCGTGCCCGAGACGTGCGACCCGTGGCCGACGCTGCCGTCGGTGAACGGGCAATCGAGGGGATCGGGGTCGGGATGCGGGATGAGCGCCGGCGAGCCCGGATCGGCGCCGCCGTCGTACGCATCTCCGACGAGGTCGATGCCGCCCTTCACCTTGGGGGCATTCAGTCCGAACAGGCCCGCGTCACCGGCGTCGCCGATGGTCGTGTCGTTCGCATCCGCGAGCTCGTAGGCCTCCTGGGTCCCCGGGCCACCGAAGTTCGCGTGCGTGTAGTCGATGCCGGTGTCGATCACGGCGATCTTGATGCCGTCGCCGGTGAACCCGAGGCCGGACTCCGGATCCCAGACCTGATCCGGGATGCCGAGGAAGGGAATGCTCAGATGATTGTCTCGCTCGACGACCTGGACGCTCCGCACCGCGATGACATTCGGCAGTCCGGCCAGAGCCGCGACCCGATTGCGGGCAATCGAGACCTTCACGCCGTTGTATGCGGACTGGAGCTGCGACAGGACGCGTCCGCCGTTGGCATTGATGCTGCCCTTGATGGCGTCCTGGCGAGCCTTGAGCTCGGCCTTGATCTCGTTCTTGCGCGCGTTCGAGAGCTCCTTGTTCGGCGCCTTCGACTGGACGACCGCGACCGGATCGCCGCGCATTTCGAGCATGACGGTGACTGCGCGCGCATCGTCGATCGCGTTCGGCATCACCTGGGGATCAATCGGTCCGGCACCGGGAAACGTCGGGAATCGCTCCGACGAAGACGGATTCTCAGCGAATACCGCGCTCGGCACCAGCAGGGTCAGCGCACTGACCAGGACGATGAGTCGTCGTACCACGAACTCGCAACCTCCGCTCGGGCATCAAACGGAACAGCGACCGCCGCCGGCGGTCCTGATCGATGGGGCGCTCTCGATCCGGCTCGAATAGGCAGTCCCCCTCCTTGCCCGGCTCGGATCGGGTGCGGGAGTTGCGACGGCCGATGCTAGTCGTGGCCCTCCGGCGCCGTCAAATCACAATCGACTTTGCCGCGCGGAATGTGGTGCCCAGCCACACCGCCGCCGAAGTGCCACGCGAAGCGGTCAGGCTCGCCGGTCGATCCAGCCCGCCTGGGTTCGAGCTCGACTAGTCGGTCGCGGGGCGCCCGAGCGCGCCCGCACGGACGCGGCCGACGATGACGATCGCCATCGCCGCGATGACGATCGCTGCCGGGATGCCGAAGTAGACCAGGACGTCCTTGAGCGCGGCCTGACCCATGTTCGCGATGAATCCCGCGAACGCCGCGCCGACGGCGAGGGCCCCGAGCCAGACGACGACGGCGCGCCACCGCTGCGGGGCGGTCGTCCACGCCGCGGCCCCGACGAGCAGCGCGCCGAAGGCGAGGCCGAGGGGGAAGACCGGGTCGGTCAGCGAGCCGCCGCCGGTCGTCAGGTTGCCGACGGCGAGCAGGAGGGCGATCCCGCCCACGACGCCGATGATCGTCCGCGAGATCCGCAGCAGGACCGTCATCCGTTCGTTCCTCCGTCACCTGCATCCGGGCCGCGCCGTCGCGGCGAGCCGCGCGGATGATGCCATGGCTATACTCCGCGAAAGCCGCTCCGCGACACACGCCGTGAACCCGATCCGCGCCGTCATTCCAACCGTCGCCGACCACCGCCCGCGCCGCCCTGCCGCGCGGGTCGTTCGTTCTCCGGGGGTTGCGCGATGATCGACGAGCCGCAGGTCCGCGACGCCACGGGAGCTCGCCTCCGCCGCGCGTACGGCTTCGAGGAGGTCGCGCTCGTGCCCGGAGCGGTGACGGCCGACCCGGCGGAGGTCGACCTCTCGGTGGACCTGGGCGGCTTCCGGCTGGAGATCCCGTTCCTCGCCGCCGCCATGGACGCGGTGGCCGACGCCGACTTCGCGGTCCGACTCGGACGCCTGGGGGGCATCGCGTTCGTGAACCTCGAGGGCCTCTACACGCGCTACGAGGACGCGACGTCGATCATCGACCGCGTCGCTGCCGCCGAGTCCGGCCGCGCTGCGGCCCACGTCCTGGCCGAGGCCTACGAGCAGCCGGTGCGTGACGACCTCGTCGCGGCGGTCATCACGCGCATCAAGGCCCAGGGCGCGACCGCCGCGGTGGCGACGACGCCGGCGTCGGCCTGGCATCATGCCGAGCTCGCCGCCGAGGCTGGTGCGGACCTGTTCCTCGTCCAGTCCCAGGTGAGCAGCGCCCGCCACATCTCGACCTCGACGCGGGTCCTGTCGCTCGCCGACCTCACCGGCGGGCTGCAGCTGCCGGTCCTCGTCGGCAACACGGTGAGCGGCGAAGCCGCCTACCAGCTCATGCACCAGGGCGCGGCCGGGATCTTCGTCGGCGTCGGGCCGGGCGCTGCGTGCACGACTCGCGAGGTCCTCGGCATCGGCGTGCCCCAGGTCTCGGCCACGCTCGAGGTGGCGGCCGCCCGCGACCGCTTCGAGCGCGAGACCGGCCGCTACGTCCCGATCGTCACCGACGGCGGCATGAAGACCGGCGGCGACATCGCCAAGGCGATCGCGTCCGGGGCGGACGCGGTCATGCTCGGGTCGCCGTTCGCCGGGGCGCTGGAGGCGCCGGGCCGCGGCTACAACTGGGGCATGGCCGCGCCCTCGCCGACGCTGCCGCGCGGGACGCGGATCACGATCGGCGAGCGACTGCCGCTCGAGCAGATCCTGTTCGGGCCGGCGGAGACGACCCACGGCACGCAGAACCTCGTCGGCGCGCTGCGCCAGTCGATGGCCGCGCTCGGCGCGCGCACGATCCGCGAGATGCACGACGTCGAGATGGTCGTGGCGCCGTCGATCGCGACGGAGGGCAAGTCCTGGCAGCTGGCCGGCCGCGAGTAGCCGACCCGGCGCCGCCGTGACCCGCATGATCGCGTCCGGCGCCGTCTTCCTCCGGCCCTTCGAGATGGCCGACGCCGAGACGTACCGACGATGGCGTGCGGACGGCGAGCCGATGGCCCTCGCCGGCTGGCACGAGCGGGCTCCGCTGAGCCTCGCCCAGGTCGAGCGCCGGATCGCCGGCCACGCCGAGGAGCAGGGCAAGGACTCGTACACCTTCCTCATCTGTCGCGACGATGACGAACGCGCGATCGGCGAGGTGATGCTCATGGACATCGATCGCGTGAACGGCAGCGCCGAGGTCGGGATCTTCATCGGCGAGCCGGAGGAGTGGGGAAAGGGCTACGGCACGGACGCGGTGCGCGCCATCGTCGACTTCGGATTCGCCGAGCTGCGCCTGGAGCGCGTCTGGCTGGAGGTCGCGACCGACAACCCGCGGGCGATCCGGTCGTACGAGAAGGTCGGCTTCGTCCGCGAGGCGACGCTTCGCCATGACCGCTGGGAGGGCGGCCGCTTCACCGACGGCCACGTGATGTCGATCCTGCGCGACGAGTGGCCGAGCCGAGGCGCCTGACCCAGCGCGCGCTCAACCGCGCGCTCCTCGCGCGGCAGCTCCTGCTCGAGCGCGTGGACCTCCCGATCCCAGATGCGCTGTCCCGGCTCGCCGGCATCCAGAACCAGGCCGCCCCGAACGCGTACCTCCGCCTGTGGTCGTGCCTGGCCGGCTTCCGGCGCGACGACCTGACCCGTGCCTACGAGGAGGCGGCCGTCGTCCAGGGCACGCTCATGCGCGGAACGATCCACACTGTCGCACGCGACGACTATCGCCTGATGCTCGGCGCGATCGCGCGCACGCAGCGCGAGTGGAGCGAACGGGCGACGAAGGCTCCGCCCGACCTGGACCGGGCCGCGAGCCTCCGCCGCGTTCGAAACGCCCTGGCGGACGGGCCGCTGAAGCGACCGGCACTGCTCGAGCTGCTGCGCGACGAGCACCCGGCGGTGCGCTTCTCGATCGACACCGATCTCGCGATCCTGCGCGTCCCGCCATCGGGCACGTGGGACCGGCGGCGAGCCGACCTGTGCGCCCTCGCCGATGACGTCGTCGGTCCCGGCGCCATCGCCGAGACCGTCGCCCTGCCGGCACTGATTCAGCGCTACCTCGCCGCGTTCGGCCCGGCGCCGCTGGCCGACGTCGCCTCGTACGTCGGCATGAACGTCAGCCCGGTCCGGGCCGTGGTCGCGACCCTCGAGCTGCGCCGGCTGCGCGCAGAGGACGGCACGGAGCTTCTCGATGTGGAGGGCGGGCACCTTCCCGACCCGGAGACGCCGGCGCCGGTTCGCTTCCTGCCGACCTGGGACTCGATCCTCCTCGTCCACGCGCGCCGGACCCAGGTGCTGCCGGAGGCGTACCGGCCGCTCGTGTTCCACGTCAAGATGCCGCCCTCGTACCCGACCTTCCTCGTCGACGGCCAGGTCGCAGGGACGTGGCGTCACCGGGACGGCGAGATCGAGCTCTCGCCGTTCCGCGACCTCGCGCCGGCGGAGCGGACGGCGGTCGAGGAGGAGGCGCACGCCCTCACCGGCTTCCACCGCTGAGCGCGGCGTAGGATGGGCCGATGAACCGATCCGACGTCCAGGCCTGGCTGGACCGCTATGTCGAGGCGTGGCGCGCGAACGACCGCTCGACGATCGAGGCGCTCTTCACCGACGACGCCGTCTACGGCTATCGCCCATGGGACTCAGACGACCACACCGTCCGCGGCAGCGCGGCGATTGCCGACAGCTGGCTCGCCGAGCCGGATGCGCCCGAGGCGTGGGACGCGGCCTATGAGCCCTTTGCCGTCGAGGACGATCGCGCGGTCGCGCTCGGCTGGAGCCGGTACGCCGCAACGGCCGACGAGCCCGAACGCACGTACCACAACGCCTACGTCATGCGCTTCGCGCCCGACGGGCGCTGCAGCGAGTTCCACGAGTTCTACATGCTCGAAAACGGCAAGCCGGCGCTCCCCGGCGACGCGTGAGCTCGCCCTGGCAGGAGGTCGCCGACCGCGTCTGGGTCCGCCGCTACGAGTCGCTCGACCAGACGATCGGCGCGATCGGCGGCGACGCCGGCCTCGCCGTCCTCGACACGCGCGCGACGCATCGCCTGGCCGACGAGCTGCGCGCGGACCTGCGCCACCTCCCCGGCGAGGTCGTCGCGGTGGTCAACACCCACGGCCACTGGGACCACGCCTTCGGCAACGCGCGCTTCACCGGCCTGCCGATCTGGGGCCACGTCCGCTGCGCGGACTTCATCGCCGCGACGGGTGAGGCCGCACGCGCCCGCCTGATCGAGGAGTACCCCGCGGAGGCCGATGACTTCCGCGAGGTCGTCCTCACGCCACCGACCGATGCCTTCGAGGACGTCGCCACGATCGATCTCGGCACCCGGACGATCGACCTCCGTCATCTGGGTCTGGGCCACACGGACAACGACGTCGTCGTCGTGGTCCCGGACGCATCGGTCCTGTTCGCGGGGGACCTGCTCGAGAACGGGCCGGCTCCGAGCTTCGGCGACAGCTTCCCGATCGCCTGGGCCGAGACCGGTCGCGCGCTCCTGGAGCTCGTGGAAGGCCCGGTCGTGCCCGGGCACGGCGACCCGTTCGATCGCGCCTTCGCCGAGCGCCAGGTCTCGGAGCTCGCCGCGCTGGCCGACCTCGGACGCGAGGCGGCAAGCGGCGCCATCGGCCTCGACGAGGCGCTGCGCCGATCTCCATTCCCCGCCGACGCGACGGGCGACGCGCTCGAGCGCATCCGCCTCGAGTTGGAGTGAGTAAACTTCCTCACACGACTGAGTAAGTCCACTCAGCGGAGTGAGTAGATGAAGGTGCCGAAGGTCTACCGACGGCCGGTCTACGACGAGATCCTGGAGCGGGCGCACGAGCCACGACGGTTCATCCAGGTGCTTGCCGGCCCGCGCCAGGTCGGCAAGACGACCCTCGCGCGCCAGGTGATGGATGCCATCGGCATCCCCGGCCACTTCGCCTCAGCCGATGCGCCCGACCCCGAGGACATCGGCTGGATCTACACGCAGTGGGCGATCGGCCGGCAGGCGGCCGCCAACGGCGGAAGGGCAGGCGGCCTGCTGGTGCTCGACGAGGTCCAGAAGATCCGCGACTGGTCCGACGTGGTGAAGCAGCTGTGGGACGAGGACAGCGCCGCGCGGACGCCACTGCGCGTGATGCTTCTCGGCTCGGCACCGCTCCTTGTCCGGCAGGGCCTCTCGGACTCGCTCGCCGGCCGGTTCGAGATCGTGCGCGTCACGCACTGGACCTTCGCCGAGATGCGCGACGCGTTCGGCTGGGACCTCGACACCTATCTCTTCTATGGCGGCTACCCCGGCGCGGCCCCGCTCGTCACGCGTGCCGACCGCTGGCAGGAGTACATCCTCGACGCGATCGTCGAGACGAACCTGTCGCGCGACATCCTGCTCCTCAACCGGGTCGAGAAGCCGGCCCTGCTGCGCCAGCTCTTTCGCCTCGCGTGCACGTACTCCGGGCAGGTCCTGAGCTACACGAAGATGCTCGGCACGCTGACCGATGCGGGCAACACCGTCACCCTCGCCCACTACCTCGAGCTGCTCGGGGCCGCCGGGATGGTCACCGGCATCGGCAAGTACTCCGGATCGGCGGTGCGGCGCCGCGCATCGTCGCCAAAGCTGCTGGCGTTGAACACCGCGCTCATGACCGCGGCAGCGCGCACGACGTTCGACCGTGCCAAGGCCGACCCCGAGGCCTGGGGCCGCCTGGTCGAGACCGCCGTCGGCGCGCACCTGTGGGCGCACGCCGATCCGGACGACGTGTGCTGGTGGCGCGACGGAAGCAGCGAGGTCGACTGGGTGGTTCGGCCGGGACGGCTCATGCGCTCGCGCGACGCACCGATGGCGATCGAGGTGAAGACGGGCCACCCGCGCGGCAGCCGCGGCACGGTCGCATTCACCCACGCGCACCGCGGGTCGCGGGCGCTGATCGTCGGCGCCGGCGGGATCCCGATCGAAGACTTCCTCGGAAGCCACCCGCGGCAGTGGCTCGACGGCTGAACGCGGGCGTCGCCCTGCAACTCGGTGCGCGGTAGCGTACTCGTCGTGATCGGCACCGTCCGAGACCCCCGCGTCAGATTGGCGATCGGTGCCTCGAGCCTGCGCGGCCTGCCGTCGGACGTTCTCGACGCGCTGACCAGGGGCAGCCGGCTGCTCCGCATAGGGTCCCGGACGACGATTCATCACGAGGGAGAGGACGCCCCGCACCTCGAGCTCGTGGTGAGCGGACTGGTGCGTGTCCGCGTCTCGGCACCCGACGGCCGCGCCCTGACGGTTCGTTACGCCCGTTCCGGCGCGCTGCTTGGCGCGGCGACGCTCTACGCGTCCGTCGTCCGGCCGTTCAGTATCCAGGCGGTCTTCGAGGCCGAGCTCCTCAGCTTCCGCCCGGTCGTCGTCCGCGAGCGGGCGAACGCCGATCCGCTGGTCGCCCGGGCGCTGCTCATCGAGACCAGCGAGCGGGTCCTCTCGTTCGTCGCGGCCTTCTCGGGCCACGCGTTCGGCAGCCTCCGCCAACGGATCGCCCGCCATCTCCTCGACCTCGCCATGGAGGCGGAGACGTCGGCGGAGCTGCTCGCGCCCGTGAGTCAGCAGGAGCTGGCCGAAGCGGTCGGCAGCGTCCGCGAGGTCGTCGTCCGGGTGCTCCGTGAGCTGCGTGAGGCGGGAGTGATCCGCACTGGGCGGTCTGGGATCGCGATCGTCGACGGCGAGCGGCTGGCAGCGCTCGCGTCGCCGTCGTGGAACGAAGGTTCCTGACGATGGTGGCCTGGCCGGCGATGCTGAGGGTGTGACGGCCCCGGCGACCCATCCAGCTTCCAATGCCGTGCTCGAGCGGGAAGTGCGCGCCCTCGGCAGACGCTTCGACGGTGAGCTCGTCCGACCGGGCGACGCCGCCTACGACGCGGCGCGACGCGTATGGAACGGATCCATCGATCGACGGCCAGAGGTGATCGCGCGCTGCGTCAACGTCGGCGACGTTGTGGCCGCGCTCGCCATGGGGCGTGACGCCGGCATCCCGATCGCAGTCCGCGGAGGCGGACACAGCTTTCCCGGCCTGTCGGTGTGCGATGGCGGCATCGTCATCGACTTAGCTCCAATGCGAGCCATCGTCGTGGACCCCGTGGCTCGTCGCGCGACCGCCGAGGCGGGCGTGCTCCTCGGCGAGATGGATCGAGCGACGCAGGCGCATGGCCTCGCCGTGCCGCTCGGATCGGTATCGCACACAGGGATCGCGGGGCTCACGCTGGGCGGTGGCTTCGGCTGGCTGATGCGGCATCACGGCTTGACGATCGATCACGTCGAGGCGCTGGACGTCGTGACGGCAGACGGCAGCGTTCGCCACGCGAGTGCGACCGCCGAGCCGGACCTCTTCTGGGCCCTCCGTGGCGGCGGCGGCAACTTCGGCATCGTCACCAGCTTCGAATACCGGCTCGACGTCATGGGTCCCATGGTGCTCGCCGGCCTCATGCTCTGGCCGCTGGAGGCCGGGCGGGACGTCATCCGGTTCTACCGGGAGTGGTCGGGCGCCGTCCCGGACGAGCTGACGACCGCCCTGATCCTCCGGCGAGCCCCGCCCGTCGATCCGATCCCAGCGACACTGCACGGGCGTCCAGTCGTCGGGGTCGCCTGCTGCTGGTCGGGACGCGTCCATGATGGCGAGCCCGTTCTCGAACCCATGCGTCGGTTCGGTCCACCACTCGTAGACCTCGTCAGCGCGCGCCCGTTTGTCGAGCACCAGTCGTTCCTCGATCCGAGCTTCCCGCACGGCATCTGGATCCACTCGAAGGCGACGGACGTCGACGCGCTCAGCGATGAGGTTGTCGAGCTGCTGCTAATGCATGCGGGCCGGATTCGCTCGCCTCGCTCGGGCATCATCGCCTGGCAGATGGGCGGCGCCGTCGCACGCGTCGATCTGGAGGCGATGCCCTTCGGGAGCCGTCAGAGCGGCTACCTCGTCGACATCCTCGGCGCGACCGATGGACCCGAGGGGTTCGCCGACGCGAGGCGCTGGGCACGCGAGGGCTGGAGCGCGCTCGCCTCTCACGGTACGGGCGTCTATGTCAACTGGCTGATGGACGAGGGGGAGCGACGCGTTCGCGAGGCGTATGGCGCGGCGCGCTACGCCAGGCTCCAGACGATCAAGCGCCGATACGATCAGGGGAACGTCTTCCGGCTAAACCAGAACATTCCGCCAGCCTGATCTCGCGAGAAGCGGCTGCCGCACGCCTCAGCCGAGCGGCCAGATGACCTCGGTCCGGGCCTCCTCCATCGGCACCTCCGACGGATCGTCGACGTAGGACTCCCACGGCCCGGGGCCCTCGTCGCGGCCCTGCTCGTGGATCCAGTCGTGGAGCGCGTCGTACGTGCCCGACAGCTGGTCGTACGCTCCGCGATGGATCGTGATCGCCACCTGGCCTCCGGGAAGCTGGGACGCGAACAGCTCTCCGGGCTGCGCCGCCTCGTACGTGCTCAGGTTCGAGACGGGAGCGCTCACCGGGATGCCGATCTCCACGTCGACGCGCTCCGGCCCGAACTCGTGGTAGCGGCCGTACGGCGGGCCGGCCGGCTCGACGCCGAGGTCGGCGAGGCGATGGACGATGTTCGGCAGGTGCTCGTCGAACAGCGCGGCAAGGTCCATCTCGCTCATCGGCTGGGTGAGGCGGACGGCCGCGCTCGGCTGCGGTGTCAGCTCGCGGATCTCGGCCTCGATCATCGGTCATGACCTCATACACTTGGTGCACACATCATCGCCCAGGGGAGCGGCATTGACCGAGCGCGACACCGAGACGCATCCGGAGCGCGGACGGACGGTTCACGGCGAGGCGGCGAACGCCGGGCACCGCGTCCTCGCCCCCGACGACGCCGAGGTCGAGGCGTACCTCGAGCAGGCGCTTCACGCCCCTCCGCCGCAGCGGGTCGAGACGGAGGCACCCGAGCAGCCCGACACCGTCGCCGTGCTCGACTTCGGCGGCCAGTTCGCCCAGCTCATCGCACGACGCGTCCGCGAGCTGAACATCTACTCCGAGCTCCTGCCGCATGACACCCCGCTGGCGGAGCTCGAACGCCGCGGCGTCCGGGCCGTGATCCTGTCCGGGGGCCCGTCATCGGTGTACGACGACGATGCGCCGAAGGCCGACCCCGCCCTGTGGTCGGGGCGGATCCCGGTGCTCGGCATCTGCTACGGGCTGCAGCTCATGGCCCACGAGCTGGGCGGCGAGGTCCTGCCGTCGCAGAAGCGGGAGTACGGGCCCGCGACGGTCACGCTGACCGAGTCCGACGGTCTCTTCCAGGGGATCGAGCGCGAGCAGCCGGTGTGGATGAGCCACGGCGACGCGATCGTCCGTCCGCCGGAGGGGTTCCGCCCCACCGCGCAGTCCGACGCCTCGCCGTACGCGGGCCTGGCCGATCCGGACCGTCACCTCTACGGCATCCAGTTCCATCCCGAGGTCGCCCACACCCCCGTCGGCCGCGACGTGCTGCGCAACTTCGTCGTCGGCATCGCGGGGCTGCGCCAGTCATGGACGCCTGCGAACCTGGTCGACACGACCGTCGCCGAGATCCGCGAGCGGGTGGGCGCGGGCCACGTCATCTGCGCGCTGTCGGGCGGGGTGGACAGCGCGGTCGCGGCGACGCTCGTGCATCGCGCCATCGGCGACCAGCTGACCTGCATCTACGTCGACCACGGGCTCATGCGCAAGCGCGAGTCGGAGCTGCTGCGCACGACGTTCGAGGAGCACCTGGGGATGCGGCTGGTGATGGTGGACGCGCGCGATCGCTTCCTCGCGCGGCTGGCGGGCGTCGAGGATCCCGAGGAGAAGCGTCGGATCATCGGCGACGAGTTCATCCGCGTCTTCGAGGAGGAGGCCGCGAAGCTCGGGCAGATCGACTTCCTCACCCAGGGCACGCTCTACCCCGACGTCATCGAGTCGACGACCGCCGAGACGAAGACGGCCGCGAAGATCAAGACCCACCACAACGTCGGTGGGCTGCCGCCGGACCTCCGCTTCCGGCTCATCGAGCCGCTGCGCTACCTGTTCAAGGACGAGGTGCGGCGCGTCGGCATCGAGCTCGGCCTCCCGGAGGCGATGGTGCAGCGCCAGCCGTTCCCGGGGCCGGGGCTCGCGATCCGAATCATCGGCGAGGTGACGGCCGAGCGGCTCGACACCCTGCGCGAGGCCGACTGGATCGTCATCGACGAGATCAAGGCCGCCGGCCTGTATCGGTCCCTGTGGCAGTCGTTCGCGATCCTGACCCCGGTCCGGTCCGTGGGGGTCATGGGCGACGGGCGGACGTACGCGAACGTCGTGGCGGTGCGCGCGGTGACCAGCGACGACGGGATGACCGCCGACTGGGCCCGGCTGCCGTACGAGGTGCTCGCCAAGATCAGCAGCCGGATCGTGAACGAGGTGCCGGGGGTGAACCGGGTCGTCTACGACGTGAGCTCGAAGCCGCCCGCCACGATCGAGTGGGAGTGACCCGGGTCAGTCGCGCAGGTAGGTGAGGACGGCGAGCACGCGCCGGTGGTCCTCGGTCGTGGGCTCCAGGCCGAGCTTCGAGAAGATCCGGGTGACGTGGCCCTCGATCGTCTTCGCATCGAGCACGAGCGCCTCGGCGATGCCGGCGTTCGAGCGTCCCTCGGCCATGAGCGCCAGGATCTCTCGCTCACGGGGCGTGAGCTCGTCGAGCGGGGAGTGGGCGCGCGGCCGCCCGAGCAGCCGCGCGACGACGTCCGAGTCGATCACCGACTCGCCTCTCGCGACGCGCCGAACCGCGTCGGCCAGGTCGCCGATCCGCGTGACGTGCTCCTTCAGCAGGTACCCCACGCCCTCCGGGCTGTCGCGGAGCAGGTCCACCGCGTAGCGGGTCTCGATCACCTGCGACAGGACGAGGATCCCGATGCTCGCCCGTTCGGCGCGGATGCGGCGGGCCGCCTCCAGGCCCTCGGTCGTGTGGGTCGGTGGCATGCGCACGTCCACGACGACGACGTCCGGCGCCGTCGAGGCGACGAGGGCCAGCAGCTCGTCGACGTCGGCAGCCTGGCCGACGACGTCGAACCCGGCCGCGCCCAGCGAGCCGGCGAGCGCCTCGCGCAGGAGGATCGCGTCGTCGGCGAGGACGATCCGGAGGGACGGGCCCGTCATCGGGCGTGCGCCGGGATGCTTGCGCGCAGGGTCGTCCCGCCGCCCGGGGGGCTGTCGATCGTCAGGCTGCCACCGACCGCGACGACCCGATCGATCAGGCCCTGGAGCCCGGAGCCGCGGCCCGGATCGGCGCCACCGCGTCCGTCGTCGGCGACCGTCACCGAGAGGCGATCGGCATCCAGCGACGCCTGGACGCGGACCTCGGTCGCGTCCGCGTGCTTCACGGCGTTCGTGACCGTCTCGGCGACGACGAAGTAGGCGGCGACCTCTGCCTCGGCCTCGACGCGCTCCGGCAGGACGTCGGCGCGGACCGGAATCGGGGCGCGCTCCGCGAGCGAGTCGATCGCGGCCGCGAGCCCCCGTTCGGTGAGGATCGTCGGATGCAGGCCGTGGGCGAGGTCGCGCACCTCGCCGATGGCGAGCATGAGCTCGTCGGTCGTGCTGTCGATGAGCTCGCCGGCCCCGCTCACCTGCCCCCGCGCCTGCTCGAGCCGCATCGCGAGCGCGACGAGACGCTGCTGCGCGCCGTCGTGGAGGTCGCGCTCGATGCGACGGCGCTCCGCATCGGCCGCCTCGACGATCCTCGCCCGTGACGCCCGGACCTCGCTGAGCTGGGCGCGCACCTGTGCCGCGAGTCGCTCGTTCTCGAGCGCCATCCCCGCCACGGATGCGACGGCGCCGACGCGGCCCGGATCCTCGATCTCGATCGCGGGATCGTAGTCGAGGACGGCGAGGAGCTCGCCGTCACGCTCGAGCCGGGCGACGCCGCGGCCCCGATCCGCGGCGGGCAGCTCGACCGGACGTCCCTCGGCATCGACGAAGCCCGAGCCGCCGGGGGCAGGGAAGGCGAGGACGAGCGTCGGATCGCGGAGCGCTCGGGCCAGGGCGTCGCGCAGGCCGCCGATCGGCACGCCGTGGCCGAGCTCGACGGCCAGGTCGGCGATCGCGCCGCGCGAGAGGCGGGTCGCCAGCAGACCGGCGAGGAACGCGGCGGGGATCGCGGCGTGGATGAACGCGAGGGGAGAGGTGCTCAGGACGACGCCGACGCTCTCCCACGTGTCCTGGCTCATGGTGGCGATCGCCCGGACCGAGACGAGGCCGAGCTCGACCGGGGCGACGAGCGCCACCGGCAGGAGGGTCCGGCGCAGCGCCGGGCTGGCCGCGCGCCACCGCCGCCAGATGCCGACGACGACGCCGATCGCGAGGAGCGGCGTCAGGACGATGACCGAGCCGAAGACCGCTGCGAGCGCATCCGACGGCCACACCACGAACGGGTTCACCTGGCACAGCGGGAAGCAGGCCGCCGTGCCGGGATCCCAGACGAGCGCGAGGCCGATGCGGCTGACGAGGAGGATCCCGTATGCGGCGACGATCAGGCGGCGGTCGAACGAACGCTCGAGGCGCCCGGTCGGAAAGGCGAGCACGAGGTGCGCGAACACGACCGTTGCCAGCCCGATCGAGAGCTGCCACAGGGTCCACGTCAGCGAGGTGTTGATGACCCAGACGACGCCGATGGCGGCCACCACCCGGGATGCCAGGAGCAGCTTCCACATCCGCCCGCCCGGGTCGCGGCCGTAGCTGGCGAGAGTCGCGGCCACCCACAGCAGCTCGCCGACGAACGTCGCCGCAGCGAACACGGGGTTGAGCGGAACCCGGAGGGGATAGGCGTAGGCGAACGGGGCGAAGGCGGTGACGGCGGCGAGCGCCGTCCCCGCGATCGCGATGAGGACGATGTCCGGTGCTCGTGATCTCACGCCGGCGCGGTCCCCGGATCGCGGCCGGTCTCCGCGATCGTGCCCAGAGCCCATCCGAGGGCCGCCGCCGCGACCGCCACCCCGATCCACAGCGTCGGCGTCCACTCGAGCCCGGTCGTCAGGATGACCGCCGTGCCGACCGCGAGGACGGAGGACGCCGAGGCGGTCGCGCCGACCACGCGCGCGCAAAGGCGGGGCGGGCTGCGCCATGCGGCGAGATCGGTCGCGAGGCCCGCAGCCACCCCCGCCGGCACCAGGCTCCAGGCCTCGACCGTGGCGGCCAGGAGCGCGGTGCCGAGCCCGATCGCGACGGTGAACGAGCCGAGCGGAGCCGCGGTCCGCGCCAGCAGGACGACCGTGCCGGCCACGAACAGCACCGTCAGCAGCATCGCGGCGGCACCGAGGCCGAAGCGGACGAGCACCGATGCCTCCGGGCTCGGCAGCGGACCCCGCGTGAACAGGATGCGTCCGTCGGGGCCCCAGCCGCCCGTCCAGACCTGGTCGTCGGTGCTCGGGTTTCGGCTCAGGTCGCGCCGATCGGAGCCGTCGACGGCGATCGACCAGATCTGCCCGAAGCTGTCGGCGTCGCGCAGCGTGAACGCGATCCGCCGCCCGTCGGGCGACCAGGTCGGGGTCACGCTCGGACCCTGCCCGGACGTCAGCTGGCGGACGTTCCCACCATCGGCGTCCATCACGTAGATCTCGAAGTCGCCGGTGCGGCTCGAGTTGAAGGCGATCTGGGTGCCGTCGGGCGACCAGCTCGCGCCCCAGTCCTCGCCCGGGTCGTTCGTCAGTCGCCGCGGGTTGGCGCCGTCGGCGTCGACGACGTAGATCTCCGTGTTCCCGTCGCGCGTCGTGTCGAACAGGACGAGCGAGCCGTCGGGCGATGGGACTGGCGCCCGGTCATCTCCCTCGTGGTCGGTGAGCTGCACGGGCTCGCCGCCGCCCGCGTCGATGCTCCACAGGTCGGCGTTCGGCAGCGGGATGGTGAGCGGTCCCTGTGGTCCGGCGCCGATGCCCGGCCCGAGCGGGCCAGGGCCGACGAACGGCCCGCCGGGCGCCTCCTGCGTGTACAGGACGCTGCTCCCGTCCGGCGTGAAGCGCGGGATCCACGTCCAGGCGGACCCGTCGAGCAGCGCATGCGCCGCGGTGCCGTCGGCGGCCGCCGCCCAGATGCCGGCCTCGGTCGGCGCGGAGCCGTCGCCCGGCATGTGGACGAGCGTGAAGCTCAGTCGCTCCCCATCCGGCGCCCAGCTGGCGTAGCCCAGCGTCGTGTCGGGCTCCGCCTCGAGCACCCTCGTCTGGTTCCGCCCGTCGGCGTCCATCGTCCACAGGTCGGCGCGGAGCTGCGGCAGGCCCGGATCGATCGCCAGCCACGGGCTCTGAACCGGGCTGAAGCTCCCCGGCCAGCTGACCATCGCGATCGTGAACGCGGCCGACAGGGCCGCGGCGCCGGCCGGAACGTCGCCGGTCGCGCGCGTGAGCGCCGCGTGGAGCGGGCCGGCGGCGATGAGCACGAGGGCGATGGCGATGAGGATCCGGCTCGGCGCCAGCCCCTCCTCGATACCGAACCGCAGGCCGACCCCCTCGCGCCACCCGGCGTCCAGGACGAAGCCGATGGCGAAGGTCGCCACCCCCACGGCCATGACGCCGTAGCCGGCAGGGAGCGGCCGGCGCCAGTCGCGACCGTCGCGCCGAGCGCGGACCGCGAACGCGACGCAGGTGATCGCGAGCGCGAGGACGCCGGCATACACCGGGACGTGGTAGGCGGACACCGCGACGTCCTGCGTTCGCTCGGTGTAGAGGGCCCAGAGCAGGAGCGTGAACCCGCCGGTGATGACGGCGGCGATGGCCGTCGCGACCCACGCGAAGCCGCGCGTCGCGTCGCCCTCGCTCGGCACCGTGCCCGGCTCGGCGGCCATGCCTCTGCCTCCGTGAACGCTCGCTGAACGCCCGCATCCTGCCACCGCCCGGATGGCGCGCCTAGGGGGAATTCCCTCGATCGCCGGGGCGTGAGTTCGGGGGCGCGCCCGCTCGTGGCCGGGTCGCTCCGAGCCTACGGTCGTGGCATCCGAGACAGGCATCCAAAGGAGCACCGATGACCACCGCCAGCGCCGCCGCCGTCACCCTCCAGCAGCTCCGCGCCCGCGCCGTGGTGCCGCGGATCGCCACCGTCCTGCTCGTCGTCGAGATCGTCGTGGCCGTCGCCCTCGTCGTCGCCCTCGCCATCGTCGGCGTGGCCGACGCCGCCGGGCTGGACTCGCTCGTCCCCGCTCCGGGCCCGATCCCGGCACCGAGCGTCGCGCCGGCCGGGCTGGACCTCTGAGCCGGGCGTACGATCGGTCGATGCGGATCGTGTCGCTCCTGCCGTCCGCGACCGAGATCGTCTACGCCCTCGAGCTCGACGATCAGCTCCTCGGCGTCACCGACGAGTGCGACTGGCCCCCGGGCGCCCGCGACAAGCGGGTCGTCGTCCGGTCGCGACAGCCGGACGGGCTGACGCCCGGCGAGGTCGACGAGTGGGTGCGGGCCGAGGCGCCGAACGGGGGGCTCTACCGGCTCGACGATGGGGCGATCGCCGAGATCTCCCCCGAGCTGCTCCTGACCCAGGACCTGTGCCGGGTCTGCGCGGTCCCGACGGGCGACGTCGACGCCGCCCTCGACCGCATCGGCTGCCCCGCCCGCGTCGTTACGCTGGAGCCGCAGCGGCTGGACGAGGTGATCGCGACCGTTGCGGAGGTGGCCGATGCCGCTGGCGAGCGAGCACGCGGACAGCAGGTGGTCTCGGCGCTTCGCGCGAGGCTGGGCGCGGTGGCGGAGGCCGTCGCCGGACGCCCGCCCGTGCCGACGCTCGTGCTCGAATGGCTCGATCCGCCCTACACCGCCGGACACTGGGTGCCGGACGTCGTCGCGGCGGCCGGTGGAGAGCCGTTGCTTGGCGACGCGGGCGGCCGATCCCGGCCCGCGACGTGGGACGAGGTCCTCGCAACCGATCCGGAGGTCGTCGTCCTCGCACCGTGCGGCACGCCATCCGCCGTCGCGGTCGCCCAGGCCGAACGGCTCGTTCCGCGGGCGCTCCTGCGGCGGCGCGTCGTGGCCGTCGACCTCGCCCGGCCCGGGCCACGCCTCGTCGACTGCGTCGAGGCGCTCGCCGCGGTCCTGCACCCGGGGTCCGGCCTGCCCGCAAGACCGGACGCGCTGCTCGGCGCCTGACCCGACGAACGCGCCGGGGGCGCTCAGGCGCTAGCATCCGGAGCGTGCTCACAGCCTTCCGCAGGATCGTGCTCGGCATGACGGTGCTCTGCGTCGCCACCGGGTGCACCCCGGCAACCGTCGAGGTGTCGCCGGATCCCGGGGCGGTGCCGAGCGGCGAGCCCACCGCCCACGGTCCCGAGGCGACGGGGCCGATCACCGTCGTCGGCAGTGGAGTGACCGAGGGCCTCGGCTGGCGGGACGTCGTCTACGAGTCAGCCGACGGGCTGTGCGAGCAGCTCGAGCTGGCCGAGGTCGTCACCACCGGCTGCGGCGACCTCCTTCCAGCGGATGGGGACGCCGTGGGCAGCGTCTCGGTGCAGGACCCGCTCGGGAACGGGGTCACGCCCGTGCACGGCTTCGTGACCGACGAGATCTTCACGGTGTGGGTCATCGACGCGGCGGTCGGCCGCCTTCCGGCAACGCTCATGCCGCTAGACGACGCCGGCCTCGAGGGCCAGGCCTTCATCGGCTTCCTCCCGCCGGATGCGACGCCGACCCACATCCAGGCGCTCGCGAGGAGCGGGGAGATCCTCCAGACGGTCGAGCTGCCCTGATGTCGGGCTGGTTCGACAAGCTCCTCGAGGAGCTCCAGCGCCGGCAGGCGGAAGAGGACGCCCGACGCGAGGGCCGGCCCCGCGAGCGAAACGTCACGCCGATCGACGAGGGCAGGCGAGCCGGCCGCCGACGCGGCGGGAACGGCAGCGGCAACGGCCACGGCGGAGGACCGCCGGTCGCGCGGCCGGTCTTCGGCGGGGACGTCCCGTGGCGCCGCTGGGTCCTGATCGGCGGCGTGATCGTCGTGGCGGTCATCGTGCTCGGCCTGCTCGGCGGCGCGGTGAACCTGATCACCGACATCATGTGGTACGACGCGCTCGACAGGCGCGACGTCTTCCAGACGCGGCTGTGGTCCCAGATCGCGCTGTTCGGGATCGGCTTCGCCGCGATGCTCGTGCCGATCCTGCTCAGCGTCTGGCTCGCTCGACGGATCGCGCCGCAGGCGCCGGTGCGCCGGCTCGGGGACTGGGAGCTTCCCGACGTCTCGCGCCTCATCGGCCTGGGGCTCGTGGCCATCGCCGTGCTGCTGGCTCTCGGCAGCGGCGCCGCGTGGAGCGGCGCATGGGAGACGATCCTCCTCTTCGTCAACGGCGAGGCATGGGGCTCGACCGACCCGACACTCGGCCGCGACATCGGCTTCTACGTCTTCGACCTCCCGTTCTGGCGGTTCCTGCTCGGGTGGGCCTCGACCGCGCTGATCATCATCGGGCTGCTGACCCTCGCCACCTATGCCGTGCGGGCGCTGCGCTGGCAGTTCCACCTCTCGGCGCCGGTGCGGGCACACCTGTCGGTGATCGGCGCGCTCCTGCTCGTCGTCATCGCCGCCGGCTACCAGCTCGACATCGCCGAGCTGGCGTACTCCACCCGTGGCTGGGACGGCAACGTCCAGGCCGCGCTGTACACGGACATGAACGCGCAGGTCCCGGCCTACGTGATCCTGACCGTCGTCGCGCTCGTGTCGGCCGGGATCCTGGTGGCGAACACCTGGTTCCGGACGCTGTGGCTGCTGGGGCTCGCGGCCGGCGCCTGGTTCATCCTGTCGATCGTGGTCGGCGGGGTGTATCCGGCCTTCGTCCAGCGCGTGCAGGTCGAGCCGAACGAGCTGGCCGTGGAGCAGCCGTACCTGCGCAACCACATCGAGGCGACGCGCGCGGCCTTCGACCTCGACGCGATCGAGACGCGCCGCTTCACGGGTGAGCAGCAGCTCAGCCGATCGGTCTTCGAGCAGGACGAGGCGACGATCGGCAACCTCCGCCTGTGGGACTACCGGCCGCTGCTCACGACGTTCGGCCAGCAGCAGATCATCCGGCGCTACTACACGTTCACCGACGTCGACATCGATCGCTACCCGGTGCTGGACGAGCAGCGCCAGATCATGCTCAGCGCGCGCGAGCTCGACGTCGAGCTGTTCGGCCCGAACCGGACGTGGACGCAGGAGAAGCTCGTCTATACGCACGGCTACGGCATCACCGCCGTGCCGGTCGACGCGGTCACGTCCGCGGGCACGCCCGACTACCTCGTGAGCGGCATCAACCGCGAGCCGCTGCTGCCGATCACGGAGCCGCGCATCTACTTCGGCGAGGACACCGACACCTACGTCATCACCTCGACGACGACCGCCGAGTTCGACTATCCGCTCGACACCGACGAGAGCGGCGACTCCGGCACGACGACGGTGTGGGAAGGGTCCACCGGCGTCGGCATCGGCGACTTCTTCACCAAGCTCCTGTTCGCGCTTCGCTTCGGCGACTTCAACCTGCTGATCAGCAACCAGCTCACCGACGACTCGGAGATCCTGTTCCGCCGCGATCTCACCGAGCGCGTGCAGGAGATCGCCCCGTTCCTGACCTACGACCACGACCCGTATCTCGTGAGCTCGGAGGGCCGGCTGCTGTGGGTCTGGGACGCCTACACCGCCACCGGCCGCTACCCGAACGCGCAGCCGCTCGGGACGGACAGCCGCTTCGCCGGAGCGAACTACGTCCGCAACAGCGTGAAGGTCGTCGTCGACGCCTACAACGGGACGGTCACCTTCTACCTGGCCGATCCCGACGAGCCCATCGCCGCCGCGTACGCTCGGATCTTCCCCGGGCTGTTCGAGCCGATCGACGCGATGCCCGAGGAGCTTCGCGCGCACCTCCGCTACCCCGAGGACCTGTTCGTCGCCCAGAACCAGGCGTTCCGGCTGTATCACCTGCCGGCGACGGAGGGCGGCGCGACGACGTTCTACAACCAGGACGACCGATGGGCGATCCCGGAGGACGCCACCGCCGGCGCGGACCAGCCGATGGAGCCGTACTACGTGATCATGCGGATCCCGGGCGAGGAGGAGGCGGAGTTCGTCCTCATCCAGCCGATGGTCCCCGAGGGCAGGCCGAACATGATCGCCTGGGTCGCCGCGCGCATGGATCCCGGCGTGTACGGCGAGCGCATCGCCTTCCAGTTCCCGACCGGCACGACGACCCAGGGCCCGGTCCAGATCGAGGCGCGGATCAACGCCGACGACGCGATCAGCGAGCAGTTCACGCTCTGGTCGAACGCCGGCTCGCAGATCGTTCGCGGCAACCTGCTGGTGCTGCCGATCGGCGACGACGCGCTCGTGTACGTCGAGCCGATCTTCCTCCAGGCGCAGGGCGCGCCGTTCCCCGAGTTCGTCCGGGTGATCATGGCCGACCAGGACTCGGTCGCCTTCGCCGAGAACGTCGAGGACGGCCTCTCCCAGCTGCTCGGCGAGTCGGAGCCGCCGCCCCCCGAGGAGCCCGAGCCGTCACCGTCCCCGGGCGAGTCGCCCGCGCCGTCGCCGACGCCCGGCGAGCTGCCGTCGGACTTCGAAAGCCTCGTCGCCGAGGCCCAGCGCCTCTACGACGAGGCCCAGGAGGCGCTGCAGAACGGCGATC
Organism: uncultured bacterium; assembly: GCA_965652075.1. Classification (GTDB taxonomy): domain Bacteria; phylum Chloroflexota; class Limnocylindria; order QHBO01; family QHBO01; genus JACDBZ01. The sequence continues at coordinate 22,586 of CBFGTN010000001.1, read as the reverse complement.
TCGGGACCTACCAGCAACGAATCGACGAGCTCGCCGAGGTGCTCGACGCGCTGGCCGAGCTGAGCAACCCGTAGGGGGCGGCGCGGGACGGGTGGACGTCCTCGTGCTCGGGTCGGGCGCGCGAGAGCACGCGCTCGCCTGGCGCCTGGCGCGCGACGACGGCGTCGGTCTCGTCCGGATCGCTCCCGGCAACGGTGGGACCCCCGCGGTCGCTGAGACGGTCGAGCTCGATCCGACGGACCCGATCGCCGTCGCCCGGCACGCCGCTCGAGAGCGCTACGGCCTCGTCGTCATCGGCCCGGAGGCACCCCTCGCCGCGGGAGTTGCCGACGAGCTCGCGGCCGCCAGGATCCCGTCCTTCGGGCCGACGCGCGCGGCCGCTCGACTGGAGTCGAGCAAGGCGTTCGCGAAGCGACAGATGGAACGCGCCGGCGTGCCGACCGCGCCGGCCGCCACGTTCACGGACCCCGACACGGCACTCGACCACCTGCGCGCGGCCGATCGGGTCCCGGTCGTGAAGGCCGATTGGCTTGCCGCGGGCAAGGGCGTCGTCGTGCCCGAGACGCTGGAGGAGGCCGAGGAGGCGGTCCGCGACCTGTTCGCGTCCGCGGCCGTGGGGGCGACGCTCGTGCTCGAAGAGCGCCTCGTCGGCCGCGAGGTGAGCGCGTTCGCGCTCGTCAGTGACGAGACGGTCGTGCCGCTGGCGGCTGCCCGCGACTACAAGCGCCTCGGCGACGGCGACGCCGGACCGAACACCGGCGGGATGGGCGCCTTCGCCCCGGTGCCGTGGTTCGGCAAGCTCGACCTGGAACGGGCGGCCTCAGACGTCTTCGAGCCGATCGCCTGGCGCATGGCCCGCGACGGCATGCCGTACCGCGGCGTGCTCTACGCCGGCCTGATGCTTACCGACGATGGGCCATCCGTCCTCGAGTTCAACGCGCGGTTCGGCGACCCCGAGGCGCAGGTCGTGCTCCCGCTGCTCGACGGGGAGCTGTCGGCCGCGATGCTCGGATGCGCGACCGGCGACCGGTCCCTGATGGAGGGCTCGCTGGGGCCCGGCGACGGGGCCGCCGTCGGGGTCGTCGTCGCCTCGGAGGGCTACCCCGACGCCCCGGTCGTCGGGAGGCTGCTCGAGGGCGCCGAGCCCTCGTCGCCGGCGGATGGCGGCGACGCGCTGTGCTTCCACGCGGGAACGCGCCGGCGCCCGGACGGGACGTTCGAGGCGGCCGGGGGCCGCGTCGTCACGGTCGTCGGTCGTGGAGCGGACATCGCGGGCGCGCGGGCCGCTGCGTATCGGGCGGTCGAGGACGTGGGGCTCGACGGCGCGCGGGTCCGCGCCGACGTCGGAGCGCTACATGTCGACGATGGGCAGGAGCTCGGCGAAGACCCCGGCTGAGCGCGGGACCCCGCGCGCGAGCTCCGTGGCCGTGTCGATCGAGTCGGCGTCGAGGATGTAGAGGCCGCCGAGCGCCTCCTTCGCCTCGAGGAACGGACCGTCGGTGACGATGATCCGGTCGCCGTCATAGTGGATGGTGCGCGCGGTCTCCGGCGCGTCGAGCGCCTCGCCGAGGACGTGCGCGCCGGACTCCCGCAGCTGGCGCCCGAACTCGACGTGCTGGTCGACGATCGCTCGCCGCTCGTCGGGGCTCATCGCCGCCTCGGCCGTGGCGTCGCCGTGGATCAGGAGCAGGAACTTCACCGCGTGGATCTCCCTGTCATCGGTGGGTGTGTCATGACGACGAACGGACCCGCCGCGAATCGACGGCCCGCCGTCCGGCTATTCTCAACGCACCGATGCCGACCGTTGCCGTCATCTGCGGCTCCCGCTCCGACCTTCCCGCGTTAAAGGGCTGCTTCGACGTCCTCGACTCGTACGAGATCAGCTGGGAGGCATCGGTCATCAGCGCCCACCGCCAGGCCGATGCGCTGCATGCCTACGTCGCCGAAGCCGAGAGCTCCGGCGTGCAGCTGTTCATCGGCGCCGCGGGCCTCGCCGCGCACCTGCCGGGCGTGCTCGCCTCGCTCACCTCGAAGCCGGTGATCGGTGTGCCGCTGGACGGCGGCTCGCTCGGCGCGGCCGACGCCCTGTATGCCGTCGTCCAGATGCCGCCGGGAGTCCCGGTCGCGACGGTCGCCATCGGCAGCGCGGGCGCCAAGAACGCCGGCCACCTCGCGGCCCGGATCCTCGCGCTGTCCGACGCCGGCGTGGCCGAGCGCGTGCGCGCGTTCCGCGACGACCAGGCCGGGCGGGCCGAGCTGCGCGTCGACCCCCGGGCATGATCGACCGCTACGCGCTGCCCGAGCTGCGCGAGATCTTCGGCGAGCGCACGAAGCTCGAGCTGTGGCTGCGGATCGAGATGCTGGCGCTCGAGGCATTGGCGGCGGAGGGGGTCGTCCCCGAGGCGGACCTCGAGCGCATCCGCCACGAGGCCGGCGCCGTCGACGCCGACCGGGCGCGCGAGATCGAGCGCGAGTCGCAGCACGACGTCATCGCCTTCCTGCGCTCGGTCACCGAGCGGCTCGGGCCTGAGGGCCGCTGGCTGCACTACGGGTTGACGAGCTCGGACGTGCTCGACACGGCCACCGCGGTCGTCCTGCGGGACGCGATCCGGGTCGTCGAGGGCGAGCTGGCCCGCCTCGTCGAGGTCGTCCGGCGCCTGGCCCTCCAGCACCGCGACACGCCGATGGTCGGCCGCTCGCACGGGATCCACGCCGAGCCGATCACGTTCGGCTTCAAGGCCGCGGGCTGGCTCGCCGAGCTCCTGCGCGATGCCGACCGCCTCGAGCGCGCCAGGGTCGTAGTCAGCGTCGGCTCGATCTCGGGGGCGGTGGGGACCCACGCGAACGTGAGCGCGGCCGTCGAGGCGCACGTGCTCGACGGCCTGGGGCTGGCGGCCGACCCGGCGCCGACGCAGGTCGTCAGCCGCGACCGCCACGCCGAGCTGCTCGCGGCGCTCGCGATCCTGGGGGGCACGCTGGAGCGGATCGCGGTCGAGGTCCGCCACCTCCAGCGGACCGAGGTGGGCGAGGCGTTCGAGCCGTTCGGCTCGGGGCAGCAGGGCTCCAGCGCGATGCCGCACAAGCGGAACCCGATTCTCGCCGAGCGCGTGACCGGCATGGCGCGGCTGCTGCGCGCCGACGCGCTCGTCGGCCTCGAGAACATGGCCCTCTGGCACGAACGCGACATCAGCCACAGCTCGACCGAGCGCTTCGTGTTCGAGCGCGCGCTCGGCGTCGCGGCGTACGCGACGCGCACGACGGCCGACATCCTCGACGGGCTCGAGGTCGACGCGGAGCGGATGCGCGCGAATCTCGACCGGCTCGGCGGGATGGTCTACTCGGAGGCCCTGCTGCTCGCCATGGTCGCGAAGGGCGCCGACCGCCAGGACGCGTATCGCCTGATCCAGGGCGCTGCGAAACGGGCGTGGGCCGACGAGGCGGGGTTCCGCGACGCGCTCCACGCCGACCCCGGCGTCGCCGAGTGGCTGAGCGCCGACGAGATCGATCGGGCGATGGATCTCGACCATCACCTCGCGGGGATCGCGACGACCTATCGTGCCCTCGGCCTCGACGAGGCCGGCTAGCGGTCGCGACTGATGCGCAGCTGGCTCAGGTTGTCCGCGGGGGCGGCGTCGCTCGTCGCCGATCGATCGAGCCTGTGGCTGCCCGGCGCGCTCGCCTGGATGGCGACGGTCGGCTGGATCGCGATGGTCGTCGGCGTCGCACGGGCCCCGACCGTGGCCGAGCTCACGTTCTCCGGGGCGCGCATTGCGACGTCGGGGGCGTGGCCGTGGAACGCGGTCGCCATCGTCGTCGCCGCGCTGCTGTTCGTGACCGCCGCGGTCGCCGTCGCCTCGGTTGGCGAGGCCGCCCTGCTGCGCGGTCGCCGCGTCCGCGCCGCCGACGTCGGCATGACGTTCGTCATCGGCCTCGCGTGCGTCGTCCCGCTGCTCATCGCGGCCGTCGCCCTCGGCGCGGCGTTCTACCGGGTCGCCGCCCCCACGATCAACGCACCGGACAGCGACCTCGGGCCGGTGCTCGACATGGGGCTGGCCCTCGCGCCCTACCTCGTCGCGATGCTCGCCGCCATCGTGCTGGGATCGACGATCCACGCCGCCGCCATCCGCGCGCGCGCGAGATCCGACGGGCCGCTTCCCGCCCTTGCCGCCGCGCCGTCGCTGCTCGGGCGTGCGGGCGCGAGTGCGGCCGCGCAGGTCCTGGCAATGCTCCTTGCCCGCGTCGCGTACCTCGTGCTCGCGATCGTCCTCCTGCGTGTCCTATGGGCGCCGATCGAGCGCCGGCTGGCCGAGGAAGGATTCGGCCTCGCCGCCATCGGGCTGCTGGTAGGCTTCGTAGCGATCTGGCTCTGCCTCATCCTCGCGGGCGGCGCCCTTCATGCGTGGGGCTCGGTCTCCTGGACGCGGCTCCTCGGTCCGCGGGAACGCGAGAACCATGCCGGTGCGCAGATGGAGACCCGCAGCCACTCGTGAACCCCGATGTCACCCTTGGCGACGAGCTGCAGATCGGGCTGCGCCTGACCGTCGGCCTCGTGCTCGGGGCGATCGTCGGATTCGAGCGGGAGCTGCACAGCCAGCCTGCCGGCTTCCGGACCCACAGCGTCGTGGCCCTTGGCTCGGCGATCTTCACGGTCGTCAGCGGCTACGCCTTCACCGGCATCGGGGCCGATCCGACGCGGATCGCCGCGCAGATCGTGTCGGGCATCGGCTTCATCGGCGCCGGCACGATCCTCCAGTCGCGAGGCCAGATCCGCGGCCTGACGACCGCGGCGAGCCTGTGGGCCGTTGCCGGCATCGGCATGGCGGCCGGCGCCGGGCTGTTCGGCGTGGCGGTGATCGGCACCGTCCTGATGATCATCGTCCTCTCGATCTTCGATCGGGTCGAGGGCTACGCGCGGCGCCGCATCGGGCTCGCCCCGGACGACCAGCGGCCGCCGTCCGACGACATGGAGCACGAGGAGCAGACGTGACCCTGACCACCACGAACCTGGAGGGACTTCGGCTCGTGCATCGCGGCAAGGTCCGCGAGACGTACGAGGTCGACGATCGGCACCTGCTGCTCGTCGCGACAGACCGCCTCTCCGCCTTCGACGTCGTCTTCGAGCAGGCGATCCCCGACAAGGGCGCGGTCCTCACGCGCCTGAGCGCATGGTGGTTCGACGTCCTCGCCCCGCTCGGCCGGTCGCACTTCGTGACGGCGGACCCGTCCGCGCTGCCGGAGCCGGCACGGGACCCGGAGATGGCGCCGCGCTCGATGCTCGTGCGCCGCGCCGAGCGCGTCGACGCCGAGTGCGTCGTGCGCGGCTATCTCGCCGGCTCGGGCTGGGCCGAGTACCAGCGCGACGGATCGGTCTGCGGGCACCCGCTGCCCGGAGGCCTCCGCGAGGCGGATCGCCTGCCGCAGCCGATCTTCACGCCCTCGACCAAGGCCGAGGTCGGGCACGACGAGAACATCAGCCGCGAACAGCTCGCCGACCTCGTCGGCGCGGAGCTCGCGCGCCAGCTCGAGGAGCGATCGATCGCGCTGTACGTCGAGGGCGCCCGCCGGGCCGCGGAGGTCGGGCTCATCCTGGCCGACACGAAGTTCGAGTTCGGGTTCATCGACGGCGAGCTCGCGGTCATCGACGAGGTGCTCACGCCCGACTCCAGCCGCTTCTGGGACGGCGAGCGCTATGCGCCTGGCTCGAGCCCGCCGAGCTTCGACAAGCAGTTCGTTCGCGACTTCGTGGCATCCTCCGGCTGGAACAAGGAGCCACCGGCCCCGACGCTGCCCGGCGAGGTGATCGCGGGGACGCGAGACCGCTATGTCGCCGCGTACGAGCGCCTCACCGGTCGCCGGTGGGACTGAGCCGCGTGCGCTGGCTGGCCGAGGTGCACGTCGCGCTTCGCGGCGGGATCGCCGACCCGGAGGGCCAGACGGTCGGGTCGGCGCTGCGCTCGCTCGGGTACGAGTCGGTGAGCGACGTCCGCAGCGGCAAGCTGCTGCGGATCAGCTTCGAGGCGGACGACCACGCCGCTGCGGAGGCCGAGGTGGAGGCGATGTGCCGGCGCCTGCTCGCGAACCCGGTCATGGAGACCGCGAGCTGGGAGATCCGCTCGGACGAGCAGATCGGCGAGCCGCCCCCGCTGCCGTGACCGTCGTCGCCAGCCGGCCGCGGGTGACCGTCGCCGTCTTCCCCGGGACGTGGAGCGAGCGCGACTTCGCGCACGTCGCCACATCCGTCCTCGGGTGGGAGGCACGCCTGGCGTGGCACACCGAGACCGATCTCGGAGCCCCGGACGCCGTCGTCCTGCCCGGTGGCTTCGCGCACGGCGACCACCTCCGAACCGGGGCGATCGCGCGCTTCTCACCGATCATGGCCGCGGTCGAGTCGTTCGCGGGCGCCGGCGGCCCCGTCATCGGGTCCTGCAACGGATTCCAGATCCTCGCCGAGGCGGGCCTCCTGCCGGGCGCGCTCATGCGCAACGACCACCTCGAGTTCCGCTGCGACTGGCAGGCGCTCCGGGTCGAGTCGCCGGGCTCCGCGCCGGCCTGGCTCGGCGACGTCGCCGAGGGTGACGTCATTCACCTGCCGATCAGCCACGGCGAGGGCCGCTACGTCGCCGACGCGGCGACGCTCGACGAGCTGGAGGCGGGCGGCCGCGTCGTCCTGCGCTACGCGACGGACGATGGCAGCGTGACCGACGAGGCGAACCCGAACGGGTCGGAGCGCTCGATCGCTGGCATCGTCAATGCGGCGGGGAACGTCCTCGGCCTCATGCCGCACCCTGAGCGCGCCTCCGAGGCCGAGGTCGGCGGGACCGATGGGCTGCGCCTGTTCCGCTCGCTGGAACGCTGGCTGCACGAGCGGCCGGCGGCCCCGGAGCGTCGGCTATGATCGGCCGGAACGGATAGCCCGGGCCGCAGGAGGGCGAACCCCGCATGGACACCGAGGAACGGGACCCCCGCGACTGGCCCGAGGCGGAGCGGCCGGACGAACCGGCCGCGGAACCGCCGAGCGCGTCCGAGCAACCACCACCAGCCGACGCGACGATGAGCGAGGCGGACGCGCCCGCGCCGCCAGGCGCCCCGGGCGAGCCCGCCGAGAGCGAGATCGAGAGCTGGCCGAGCCAGGACGCGGCACCGACGCCCGAGTCGGAGGGACCGCCGACCGGCGAGACGCAGGCCTGGCCGACGGAGCCGCCGGCCGCGGGCGAAGCACCCGAGGGAACGTGGCCGACGAGCGCCCCTGAACGGACGGACGAAGAGCCCGCGACGCCGGAGGCCGAGTGGCCCGCCGAGGATGCCGCGACCGCGTCCGCCGCCGGTGCCGCGATGCCTCCCGCGGAGGCCGAGGCCGAGACGGCGACCGACGACGCCGCCTGGGCGGCCGCGGCCGCGGGCGCGGGAGCGGGAGCCGCGGGGGGTGCCGATGCCGCGAGCGAGGGCGCCGAGCCGCCACCCGGCGAGGTCGAGGCCTATCCGGCCGCCGCCGCGGCGGCACCGGTCGCGGCCGCGGGCACGGCCCAGGGTGTCCCCGACGCCGAGGCGGCGGTCGGCGAGAGCACGCTCTGCCCGCGATGCGGAACCGAGAACCGCCCCGGCCTCGCGTTCTGCCGCAACTGCGGGCAGCGGCTGGTGGCGGCGGGAGTCGCGACGACCGTCGAGCGTCCCGGAACGCCGGAGGGGACGATGGCGTGCCCGCGCTGCGGGACGCACAACCGCGCCGGCGTCGCCTTCTGCCAGAACTGCGGCGCGAACCTGCGCGGCACCGCGGAGGGCTACGTGCCGCCGGCGGTCGCCGGCGCCGCGGTCGCCGAGCAGAGGGCACTCGAGCGTCGCGGGGCCATCCTCGGCCCGGTCGTGCTGATCATCGGCCTCATCGGGCTGATCACCGGGTACCTCTTGCCGTTCGCGTACGGCAACGACTCGCTCTACGAGCGTGCGTTCGGCTCGAGCGGCTACGGGATCGCCTTCTGGACCGCGTACCCGTCCGATGCCTCCCTGGCCGACACGATCTACTTCGGCCTGGCCGCACCCGTGCCGATCCTCGCCGGCCTGCTCGCCCTGCTGGCCATCGGCGGCTTCGTGCGGGCCCAGCCGGGCCGCCTCCAGGTCCCCGGCCTCGTCGTCGCCCTGGCGTGGGCCGTGGGGCTGGTCGTGCTGTTCCTCATCGTCGAGGTCATCGCGAGCTGGAGCGGTGACATCGTCGACGTGCTCCGCCAGCTGACGCCGGGCGGGATCATCCTCTTCCTCGCCTCGCTGATCGTGGTGATCGGGACGCTGACCCGCTTCGGACGGAGCTGACCGTGCGGTACTGCCCGAACTGCGGTACCGAGGTCGACGACACCGCGGTCTTCTGCCCGACCTGCGGCCAGCCCATCGACCAGGCGACGGAGGCCGAGATGCCGGCCGCCCCCTCATGGCCGGAGCCGGCGTCACCGCCGGCGCAGCCCGTCGCGCCGGCCGAGCCCCGTGGAGCGGCCGAATTCGTCGAGACGACCAGCCGGGAGCCAGTCCCCGAGGCGCCGCCGCCGCCCCCGGCCCCGCCCACACCGGCCGCCGTGCCGCCGCCCCCGGCCGCTCCGTCGGAGCCCGCGGCACCGTCGGTCGACGTGCCGATCACCCTGCCCGTCACGCTCTCGGGCTGGCTGATCGGCGGCGGTGCGCTGGTCGGCGCCCTGGGCGTGCTCATCGGGCTGTTCGATGGCCCGCTCACCCTGATCCAGGTCGCGGTGCTCGTCGCCCTGATCGCGATCGCCGCCGCGGTCTTCTTCTCCGACCGCATCACCGCCGGACCGACCCTCCGTGCCGCGACGATCGCGATCCCGCTCATCGGGTTCGGCGTCGCGCTCGATCGGCTCGGGACGGGCGGTGCCGGGATCGGCGAGCTGCTGCTGTTCGTCGGTACGGCCGCCGCCGCGATCGGAGTGATCCTCGTCGAGCTCGGCCGCGACCAGCCCCTCGGTCCCTCGCGCTGAGGGCCCGATGACCCTGGCGCCCCCGCCCGTCGAACAGCTTCATGGGCTGACCGCCGAGGAGTACGCCCACGCGGTCGACGCCCTGGGCCGGGTCCCGAACGAGGTCGAGCTCGGGATGTTCGGCGCGATGTGGTCCGAGCACTGTGCGTACAAGCACTCGCGGCCGCTCCTGGGCCGCCTGCCGAAGGACGGCGCCCGGGTGCTGGTCGGGCCGGGAGAGAACGCCGGAGCGATCGACATCGGCGACGGGCTCGCTGTCGTCTTCAAGGTCGAGTCGCACAACCATCCGAGTGCCGTCGAGCCGTACCAGGGCGCCGCCACCGGTGTCGGCGGCATCATTCGCGACGTCTTCACCATGGGTGCCCGGCCGATCGCGCTGCTCAACTCGCTACGCTTCGGCCCCCTCGACCCCGACGGCGAGACCGATGCGGCAACGGCCGCGCGCAACCGGTACCTGTTCGGCGGGGTCGTCGCGGGGATCGCCGGCTATGGCAACTGCATCGGGATCCCGGACGTGGGCGGCGAGGTGACGTTCGACCCCGCGTTCTCCGGCAACCCGCTCGTCAACGCGATGTGCGTGGGGATCGCGCGCCACGAGCGGATCACCCTCGCCCGCGCGGCCGGCACCGGCAGCGTCCTCCTGCTCGTCGGCGCGGCGACCGGGCGAGACGGGATCCAGGGCGCCTCGTTCGCGTCGGCCACCCTCGGCCAGGACACCGACGCCCGGCGTCCGGCCGTGCAGGTCGGCAACCCGTTCCTGGAGAAGCTGCTCATGGAGGCGTGCCTCGAGCTGACGTCACTCGACGGCGTCGTCGCGATGCAGGACCTTGGCGCCGCCGGGCTCACCTGCGCCCTCGCCGAGCTCACGGCGCGCGGCGGGGTCGGCGCGGACGTCGACCTCGACGCCGTCCCGCGTCGCGAGGGCGGCATGACGCCGTACGAGGTCCTGCTCTCCGAGTCGCAGGAGCGGATGCTGGTCGTCGTACGTCCGGACGCGGTTGACGACGTGCGCGCCGTCTTTGCGCGGTACGACCTGGAGGCTGCGGCCATCGGCGAGATCACCGACGGCGATCGCATCCGCTGCCGCGCCGCCGGCGAGCTCGTGTGCGAGCTGCCCGGACGGGCGCTCGCCGACGAGGCACCGAGGTACGCGATCCGCGGGATCGAGCCGGCCGTCGCGGCCGACGACCTCGAGCCGCTCGCAGCGCGGCCGCCGAGCGCGTCGGTGCTGCTCGAGCTGCTCGCCGCGCCGAACGCCCGAGACCGCAAGCCGATCTGGCGACGCTACGACCACATGAACGGCACGAACACGCTCGTCGGCCCCGGCTCGGGCGACGCGGCGCTCCTGCGGCTGAAGGGCGGGCGCGGCGCGATCGCGCTGGCGATCGACGGTCCCGGGCCGGCGCGGCTCGGCGCGCTCGATCCGTACCTGGCCGGTGCGTCGGCGGTGATCGAGGGCGCGCTCAACGTCGCCTGCTCGGGAGCGACGCCGATCGGGGTCACCGACTGCCTGAACTTCGGCTCGCCGGAGACCGATCTCGGCGCGTGGCAGCTCGAGCGGGCGATCGACGGGATCGCCGACGCCTGCCGTCGCCTCGATCTGCCCGTCGTCTCCGGCAACGTCAGCCTGTACAACGAGACCCCGGATGGGCCGATCCTGCCGACGCCCGTCGTCGGCACCGTCGGCCTGATCGCCGACAGGGACGCGGCCGTCCCCATGGCGTGGCGCGACGGGGACGAGGTCTGGCTGCTCGGCGACCTCGCCGACGACGCGGACGCACTGGCCGCCTCCGAGCTGGCGTGGCGTCGCGACCACCGTGGCGGCCGGCCGGCGCTCGACCTCGATGCGGCCGCGCGCGTCGTCGGCCTGCTGCCGGTCCTCGCGGCCGGTCGACGGATCCGCGCCGCGCACGACGTCTCGGTCGGCGGGCTCGCGCTCGCCCTCGGGCGCATGGCGATCGCGGCCGGATGCGGCGCCACCGTCGCCGTCGAGTCCACTCGACCGACGGCGGCGCTGTTCGGGGAGCGCGCCGGCCGCGTCGTGGTCGCCTGCCGGCCCGGCGATGGCGAGCGGCTCCGTGAGGCTGCGTCGTCCGCGGGCGTCCCGCTCGGCCGCCTCGGCATTGCGGGCGGGGATCGGCTCGAGATCTCGGTCGCCGCCGAGCGGCTGAGCGCCGACCTCGGCGCGCTGTCGGCGGCCTGGCGCCAGCCCTTCTAGCCCGACGCCTCCGCCGCGGCCTCGATCGGCTCGTCGCGCCCGCGGGCCCGTGCCCGCGCTCGTGGAGGCGCGTGCGGCGCGTCGTCGAGATGGGGCAGCGCTCCCCGCGCCCGCTCGTGGAGACGGTAGACCTCCTCGAGGCCATCGGGCGGGACCGCATCGGCATAGATGGCGCAGAACACGTCGACGACCTTCGGGTCGAACTGGGTCCCGGCGTGGCCCTTGAGCTCCGCCAGCGCCTGCTCGTGGGCGACGGCCGCGCTGTACGGACGGTCGTGGATCATCGCGTGGTACGCGTCCGCGACGGCGACGATCCGGGCGCCGATCGGGATCTCCGAGCCGCGCAGCCCATGCGGGTAGCCGCCGCCATTGAAGCGTTCGTGGTGGTGGAGCACGACCGGGATCGCCTCGCGGAGGCTCGATGCCTGCTCGAGGATCACCTGCGCGATGCGCGGATGCTCGCCGATCGCCTGCCACTCCGCGTCCGACAGGGTCGACGGCTTGTCGAGGATCTCCTCGGGGATCGCGATCTTGCCGAGGTCGTGGAGCAGCGACGCGACGCGGATGCGCTCGATCTCCTCGCGTGGCAGCCCCATCTCGAGGGCGATGCCGGTGGCGAGCGAGGCGATCATGTCCGATGGCTGTCCGCGGTGGTGCGGCTGGGGCGCGAGGACCGACGCGAGCGCCTGGGTGGCCGTGTCGCTCGCCCACTGGCCGAGCGCCGTCGCCTGCGCGCGATGCTCCGCGGTGATCGGCGCGCGAGGCACCGGCTTGTCGTCGTCGATCTCCCGGAACAGGTACGTCCGGTTCCGGCCGAGCGACTTCGCCGCGTACATCGCCGCATCGGCGCGGTCGACGAGCGAGTCGAGCTGGAGCTCCGGCCCGCGCCCGCCGGCGACGCCGATGCTGATCGTGGCCTTCAGGGTCTGGTTGTCCGCGATCGCGAAGCGCTGGGCGGCGACGAGCGCGCGCAGCTCCTCCGCCAGCTCGACCGCGTTCTCCGGTAGCGTCTCGGGCAGGATGAGCATGAACTCCTCGCCGCCGTAGCGTCCGAACGTGTCGCTGGCGCGAACCGCGCCGGCGAGAATCTCCGCCACCTGGCGCAGGACAGCGTCGCCGGAGTTGTGCCCGAACGTGTCGTTGATCGGCTTGAAGCGGTCGATGTCGATGAACGCGACGCTCAGGGGCTTGTAATGGCGCGCGGCACGCTCGACCTCGGAGGTCAGGGTTGCGAGCAGCATCTCGCGGTTGAGGACGCCGGTGAGGCGGTCGTGCGTCGCGCGCGCCTCGGTCTGGATGAAGGCGCCGGCGGCCGCGTTGAAGGCGCGGGCCAGGCGGCGCTCCGCCGGCACGCCACCGACGCGCAGCACGATCGGGCGGTCCGACTCGAGCGTGCGCTCCAGGGCCCTGGCGATCCGGTTCAGCCGCCAGCCGAAGTAGCTCCACGCCAGGAGCGCCATTGTCGTCATCCCCGCCGCCGCCGCGACGCCGAGGACCGCGACGAGGGCCGGGCGTTGCCCCTCGGGCACGAAGGCGGCGACGCCCAGCGCGACGGTGACGAACGCGGCGACCGCGAATGGGGCGAGGAACCCGAGGGCACGGACGAAGCTGAGCATCGGCTGCGAAGCATGCGGGCGCGGGTCCCGGTCCGGCCATGGCTCGATCGTCACGCGTTGCGCGTCCGCACTTCGGCCGCGGGCGCCGAAACGGCCCGAGTGGGGACTGGTGCAGTACTGCGGCGGTACCTCGGTTCCGCGCGCGCACCAGGGCCGGATCCGGCCTTGCCGGCCGCTATCATGGGCCCCGTGCCCGGCACGCCGCGACCCGTTCGAGCCTGACGTGCGAGCGCCCATCGAGCTGCCGCACCGCTCGGGGGACGCGCTACCCATCTACCAGCCGCACGGCCCGCGCGAGGAGTGCGGCGTCGTCGGCATCTGGTGGCCCGGCGCCCCGGTGGCGCGCACCGCGTTCGTCGGGCTCCATGCGCTCCAGCACCGCGGCCAGGAGTCGGCCGGGATCGCCGTCAGCGACGGGGCGCGGCTGACGCTGCACAAGCGGCTCGGGCTCGTGAGCGGGGTCTTCGACGAGGAGACGCTGCACCGGCTCGAGGGCGGCGACGACCCGTCGACGCCGCCGCGGGCGGCGATCGGCCACACCCGCTACAGCACGACCGGGTCGAACACGTTGCCGAACGTCCAGCCGGTGTACGCCGAGACCGATCGCGGCGAGCTGATGCTCGGGCACAACGGCAACCTCACCAATGCCCGCTGGCTGCGCGACGAGCTCGGGGAGCAGGGCGTCGAGTTCGCGTCCGCGTCCGACACCGAGGTGCTCGCGAAGCTCATCGCCCACGCGCCCGGGCGGACGTGGGGCCAGCGCGTCGACCACGCCTTCCATCGGGCCACGGGCGCCTACACGTTCACGATGCTGACGCCCGACGCGCTCGTCGCGGCGCGCGATCCGATCGGCTTCCGTCCGCTGGCGCTGGGCCGGCTTCCCGGAGGTGGATGGGCGGTCGCGTCGGAGAGCGCCGCGCTCGACGCGATGGGCGCGCAGTTCGTGCGCGACGTCGAGGCCGGCGAAGTGCTGACGATCACCGCCGACGGCGTCGACGCGTACCGCTCGACGAAGGCCCCGCCCGATCGCGAGCGACTGTGCGTCTTCGAGTACGTCTACCTTGCGCGCCCTGACAGCGTGATCGACGGCCGGCTGCTCTACGAGGCGCGTCTCGAGATGGGCCGAGTCCTGGCGCGCGAGCATCCGGCCGACGCGGACCTCGTCATCGCCGTGCCCGACTCGGCGATCCCCGCGGCGATCGGCTACGCCGAGGAGGCCGGCCTGCCCTACCGCGAGGGGCTGATCAAGTCGCGCTACGTCGGACGCACGTTCATCCAGCCCGCGCAGGCGAGCCGCGAGGAGGCGGTGCGCCTGAAGTTCAACCCGCTTCCGGAGCTGCTGCGCGGGAAGCGCGTGGTCGTCGTCGACGACACGATCGTGCGCGGCACGACGACCGGCCCGATCGTGGCGATGCTCCGTCGCGCCGGGGCGTCCGAGGTGCATGTCCGGATCCACTCGCCGGAGATGCGCCACCCGTGCTACATGGGCGTCGACACCGGGCGGCGCGGCGAGCTGATCGCGGCGACCCACGCCACCGACGGGATCCGCCAGGTGATCGGCGCCGACTCGCTCGGCTTCCTGTCGCGCCAGGGCCTGCTCGCCGCGATCGGCGGGCGGACCGATGCGCGCTGCACGGCCTGCTTCGACGGCGTGTACCCGACGGATGTGCCGCTCGAGCTCGACAAGCTGGCGATGGAGCGCACCTGACCGATGGCGCGCACGTATCGCGAGGCCGGCGTCGATCGCGAGGAGGCCGCCCGCGCGGTCGAGCGCATCGCGGCGGCCGCGGCATCGACGACGACGCCGGCGGTGCTCGGCGGCGTTGGCGGCTTCGGGGCGCTGTTCCGCTTCGACCCGTCGACCCACCCCGATCCGATCCTCGTCAGCAGCACGGACGGCGTCGGCACGAAGCTGAAGGTCGCGCTGGCGCTGGGGCGTCACGAGACGATCGGCATCGACCTCGTGAACGCCTGCGTCAACGACATCGCGGTCACCGGTGCCGACCCGCTGTTCTTCCTCGACTACCTCGCGCTCGGCGACCTCCGGGCGGAGGTCGTGGAGACGATCGTCGGCGGGGTGGCCGCAGGCTGCGCGGCCCTCGGCATCCCGCTGGTCGGAGGCGAGACGGCGCAGATGCCCGACCTGTATCGCGGCGAGGACTATGACCTCGCCGGGTTCGTCGTCGGCGTCGTCGCCCGCGCCGACCTG
The DNA here is from genome assembly GCA_965652075.1 of uncultured bacterium. GTDB lineage: Bacteria > Chloroflexota > Limnocylindria > QHBO01 > QHBO01 > JACDBZ01. The sequence continues at coordinate 7,565 of CBFGTN010000001.1, read as the reverse complement.
ATCGACGGATCGGACGTCCAGGCCGGCGACGCGCTCATCGGCGTGCCGTCGTCGGGCCTCCACACCAACGGCTACACGCTGGCGCGGCGCATCGTGCCGGAGTCGATCTGGGGCGAGCCGATGCCCGACGGCAGCGGCACGATCGGCGACGCGCTGCTCGAGCCGCACCGGGCGTACCTCGACGACGTCCGCATCCTGCGACGCGCCCTGCGAGATGCGGGGTCGGACGTGCGGGCCTTCGCCCACCTGACCGGCGGTGGATGGGCGGGGAACGTGCCTCGCACCCTCCCGGACGGCCTCGGCGTCGAGGTGGAGACCGGATCGTGGCCGGTGCCCGCGCTGTTCAGCCTCATCCAGCAGCGCGGCGACATCGCGGACGACGAGATGGTGAGCACCTTCAACGTGGGCATCGGCATGACCGCGGTCGTGCCGGCCGCGGCGCTCGAGGCGGCGCTGACGGCCCTCCCGGATGCGTGCCGCATCGGCCGGGTCATCGAGGTCCAGGCGGGCGAGGCGCGCGTCCGCTTCACGTGAGCCGGCGACGATGAGGCTCGGCGTGCTCGTCTCTGGCCGCGGCTCGAACCTGGAGGCGATCCTCGACGCGGGGCTCACCGTCGCCCTCGTCGTGTGCAACCGCCCCGCGGCACGCGCGCTCCAGGTCGCCGCAACCCACCGCGTGCCGACGAGGGTCCTGCGCCGGGCGGCGTTCGAGGACGCGTCCGCGCGAGATGCCGCGATCGGCGACGCGCTCACCGAGTCAGGCGTCGAGGTCGCGGTGCTGGCCGGGTGGGACCAGCTCCTGACGCCCGCCTACTTCGCCGCCTTCGCGGGCCGCACGATCAACATTCACCCGAGCCTGCTGCCGGCCCACGGCGGAGCCGGAATGATCGGGATCGAGGTCCACCGGTCGGTGGTGCGCTCCGGCGAACGCGAGAGCGGCGTGACGATCCACGAGGTGACCGCGGAACTCGACGCCGGGCCGATCCTCGCCCAGTCTCGAGTCCAGGTGCGGGTCGGCGACGACGCCGACGCCCTCGCCGCACGCGTGCTCGTCGAGGAGCACCGGCTGCTCGTCGCGACACTGGTCGGCCTCGGAGCGTCCTAGAGGCGTCGCCACAGGGCACCGCGGAGGGGCCGCGCGAGGGCTCCCGGGCATGAGCCGTGCTAGCATGCCCCGTGGCGCCGGGCGCGGCGCACATCTCGCACAAGAGGCCGTCACCCCGGAATGGATGCCATCCTCGAGCCGATCGGCGAGTTCTGGAATGGGTTCATCTCGAACCCGATCGTCGTCGCCGTCGTCCAGCTCAGCATCATCTACGTCGTCCTGCTGTGGCTCGGGACGAGCTACTGGGCGTTCCGCGACATGCAGGCGCGAACGGAGAACCCGATCCTTCCGTACTTCGCCGCCGCCCTCATCATCTTCTTCACGCCGCTGCTGTTCATCTTCGCCGTGATCCTGTACCTGATCGTCCGCCCGCGAGAGACGCTCGCGGAGGTCTACGAGCGATCGCTGGCCGAGGAGAGCCTGCTGGCGGAGGTCGAGAAGAACGAGCTCTGCCCGGTCTGCCGGGACCGCGTCGACAGCGACTGGCTCGTCTGCCCGAACTGCCGCACCCGACTCCATCGCGTCTGCCCGTCGTGCAACCGGCTGGCCGATCCGACGTGGCCCCTGTGCGCCTACTGCGGCCGCGAGTTCGAGCGCCCGGCCCGGGTGGCGGCCACGGCCCGGAGCCCTGAGCCGGTCGAGGAGCCGGTGGGCATGGTCGAGAGTCCGCTCGAGGGGACCGCTGAGCGCGCGCGGCTCCGCGAGGTGACGAACACCTGACCGAGCCGCCGGCCGGACCCGCCGGCCCGGACGAACCCGGCTCGCTTCCCAGGGGCCCGCATCCGACCCTCGGTCCCGACACGCCCCGCATGCCGGGCTGGCCGGGCCTGCTGCTCGTCATCGGTGGCGGCATCGCCGTCGTCGGCTCCCTCGTCGGGATCGAGCTCGACCGGCGGGGTGGCATCAGCGCGAACACGATCCTGCTCGGGCTGCTCCTGCTCCTCGGGGCGATCGCCTTCGTCATCGGCCTCGTCTACGTCGCGATCCGCCAGGTCCGCATCCGCAGCGTCCTCCCGCCGGAGCGCTACCGCGGGCCGTCGATCTTCGTGCTCCTCGCGCTTGCGCTCGTCGTCGGGAACGTCCTGACCGCGCCGTTCGTTCTCGACGCGCTGGCGATCCAGACCGGAGAGGGGGAGGTGAGCCTGCTCGGCTCGGCGGTCATCCTCGTGGCGGCCCAGGTCGGGCTGCTGGTCATCGGCTACCTGTTCGTGGCTCGCCCGCGAGCGCTCGCCGGGCTGGCAGCCATCCCCGGTCGCGATCCGGTTGGCGCCATCGTCTCCGGGCTCGGCTTCGGCGTCCTCGCGTGGCTGGGCTCGAGCGTCGCGCTCTACCTCGTCTCGGAGCTCCTCACGCGGCTCGGACAGCCGCCGCCGGTGGGTCCGGCGGAGCAGGCGATCGCCATGCTGGAGCCGTGGCTCGTCGTCCTCGCGATCGTCGCCTTCGCACCGATCGCGGAGGAGCTGTTCTTACGCGGCATCGTCTTCAACGCCTGGCGGCGCGAGGCGGGACGCTCGTGGGCGTACGTCGGCTCGGCCGCGCTGTTCGCCGTCATCCACTTCTCGCTCGTCTCGCTGCTGCCGATCTTCCTGCTCGGGCTCGCGCTGGCGTGGGTCTACCGGCGCACCGGCAGCCTGCTCGCCCCGATCGCGATGCACGCCACGGTCAACGGCATCTCCGTGGCCGTCGCGCTCGCGCTCCGCTTCGGCGTCGTGGAGGTCCCCGCGTCCCTAATCCGCTGGTAAGCGGCCGGTGATCCGGGCGCCGCTACCGTCGGCGCCGATGACCACGCAGCCGATCCGCCTTCCCACTGCGCGCCGGCCGCGTTCGGCGAGCGCGCCCGTCGGCCACATCGAGCGCCTGGGGCCGGACGCCGCTGGCGACGAGGAGCTCCTCGCCGTGCTGGTCGGCGGAGGGGACCGCGCGCTTCGGCTCGCGCGCCGCCTCATGGATCGATTCGGTGGGCTCTCCGAGGTCGCGCACGCTCATCCGGCAGAGCTGCGGATCGCCGGCGTGCCGCCCGCGGTCGCGCCGCGCCTGGCGGCTGCGGTCGAGCTCGGCATGCGCATGGCCCGCCGCTGGCCGTCGGATCCATGGCTGATCCGGACGCCGACCGACGTCGCGGAGCCGCTCGTCGACGCGATGGCCGCGCTCGAGCGCGAGGAGCTGCGGGTCCTGCTGCTCGACACGAAGAACGTCGTCGGCGCGCAGCGAACGGTCTACCGCGGCAACCTGGCCGGATCGTCGGTCCGCATCGGCGAGGTCTACCGCGACGCGGTTCGGGCCTGCGCCGCCGCGATCATCGTTGCCCACAACCATCCGAGCGGCGATCCGGCGCCGTCGGGCGAGGACCTGCGCATCACGGCCGAGCTCGCGGACGCGGGTCGCCTGCTCGACATCGAGCTGCTCGACCACCTGATCATCGGCCGCGGCCGATGGACGAGCCTGCGCGCGCTCGGTGCGCTCGGTCAGGCGCCCACGATCCGGTAGACCAGGCCGCGGCCGAGATCGGCGACGTACAGCTCGCCGTCGGGTCCCTCGCCGAACGTGCTGACGGCCAGGTCGGTCTCGAGCAGGGCGCGCGGCCCGACCACTCCCTCGATGTCGGACGGAACGCCGAACAGCGTGCCGCGGCAGAAGTCGCTGAAGAGGTACCAGCCGCGAAGCGAGGGGATCGCAGCGCCACGGTACACGTACCCGCCGGTGACGGAGCAGCCCGCGTCATGGCCGTACTCCACGATCGGCAGGATGAGGCCGTCGCTCGAGCAGCCCGGCTCGGCGTAGCACTGCGACCCCTCCATGACGCTCCAGCCGAGGTTGCCGCCGGCGTCGGCCGTCGGATCGACGCGGTCGATCTCCTCCGCCGCGCCCTGGCCGACGTCCCCGATCCAGAGCAGCCCGGTCGCGCGGTCGAAGCTGAAGCGCCACGGGTTGCGCAGGCCGGTCAGCAGCACCTCCGGCGCGCCGCCGCCCTCGGCGAACGGATTGTCTCGCGGAATCGCGTACCGACGGCCGTCGACGTCCACGTCGAGGCGCAGGATCTTGCCGAGCAGGGCATCCGGATTCTGGCCATTCCCGTGCGGATCGCCGCCGGCGCCGCCGTCCCCCAGCCCGACGTAGAGGTAGCCGTCCGGCCCGAACGCCAGCTGACCCCCGTTGTGGTTGGCGTATGGCTGATCGAGGGTGAAGAGGACGCGTTCGGTCGTCCGGTCGATGCGGGGCGGACGTTGCCCCGGCTCGTCCGTGGCGCGGAACACGGAGAGGACCGTGTCGCCGTTGCCCTCGCGCGCGGAGTAGTGGAGATAGACGCGCGGATCCTCGGGCCAGCTCGGGTGCAGGGCCAGCCCGAGCAGCCCCTGCTCGCCCTGGCCCAGGACGCGATCGGAGATGTCGAGGACGACGTTCGTGCGACCGGAGTCGGGGTCCACCGCGACGATGCGGCCGACGCGCTCGTTGACGAGCAGCCATCCGTCGGGCGTCGCGCTGATGTTGATCGGGTCGTTCAGGCCCGATGCCACCTCTTCAAGGGTGAGCGGCGGTGGATCGTCCGCGATCGGCCCGGCGGTCGCGGCCGCAGACGTCGACGGCGTCGCCTCCGCCGAGGGGGTCGCATCCGCCGACGGCGCGCTGTCCTGCGTCGCGGATGGCGTCGTGACGTTCGAGGGCGCGGGAGTGGGCGAGGCCTCCGAGCACGCACCCAGCGCGACCGCCAGCACGACGGCGCGCGCGACGAGGACAGCCTTCATCGGCTGCATGGTGGCCGATCGGGTAGGGTTGCGCCACAGCCATGACGACGATGAAGGAAGGCGCCAGGCGCGTGGCGCGAGCCGTCGCCGAGGCGCGAGAGCCCGAGGCGGGCGAGATCGGCACGCGGCGCAGCATCGTGATCGAGCGCATCAGCCCGCAGCTCGACGGGGGCCGTCACCCGGTCAAGCGCGTGGTCGGCGACCAGCTGCTCGTGACGGCCGACCTGATCGCCGACGGCCACGACCTGCTCGACGCCGCGCTGCTCGTGCGCGCCGATGACGAGGACGCGTGGCGCGAGGCGCCGATGCGCCCGATCGAGGACGACCGCTGGTCCGGGCACGTCGAGCTGTCTCGCAACCGCTGGCACCGGTACGCGGTCGAGGCGTGGCGCGACGCCTTCGGCAGCTGGCGCCACGCGCTGCACAAGAAGGTCGAGGCCGGGGTTCCGGTCGCGACCGAGGTCGAGGAAGGGCGGCTGCTCATCGAGGCCGCGGTCGCTCGCGCCGAGCGCGCCGAGGCGGCCGACGACGTTCGGGTCCTGCGCGCGGCGCTCACCGCCCTGCGCCGGGCTCGGTCGGAGGGTGGGCGCGTCGCCGCGATCGACACCGACGAGCTGCTCGCCACGATGCGGCGCCACCCGGATCGATCGTTCGCATCGCGCTCGGACGAGCTCCCCCTCGTCGTCGACCGTCCCCGCGCCCGTGCCGGCGCCTGGTACGAGCTCTTCCCTCGTTCGCAGGGCCGCGACCCCGGCCGCCCGGTGGCGACGACCTTCGCGGAGGCCGAGTGGCGGCTGCCCGGCATCGCCGCGATGGGGTTCGACGTCGTCTACCTGCCGCCGATCCACCCGATCGGCCGCACGAATCGCAAGGGTCGCAACAACGCGCTCACCGCATCGGCGGACGATCCTGGCTCCCCGTACGCGATCGGCTCGGCGGACGGCGGCCACGACGCGGTCGCGCCCGAGCTGGGCGGCATCGACGGCTTCGTGGGATTCCGCGCCGCGGTCGAGGCGCACGGGATGGAGCTGGCGATGGACATCGCGATCCAGGCCGCGCCGGACCACCCATCGGTGCAGGAGCACCCGGAGTGGTTCCGTCACTCGCCGGACGGCAGCATCAAGTACGCGGAGAACCCGCCGAAGCAGTACCAGGACATCTACCCGATCGACTTCGCCGGGGACGACGCGGCGGCGCGGATGGCGCTCTGGCACGAATGGAGGCGGATCTTCGACGTCTGGATCAGCCACGGCGTGCGGATCTTCCGCGTCGACAACCCGCACACGAAGCCGATCCCGTTCTGGGCGTGGCTGATCCGCGAGGTCCAGGCAGACCACCCGGACGTGATCTTCCTGTCGGAGGCGTTCACGAAGCCGAAGATGATGCGGCTGCTGGCGAAGGTCGGGTTCACCCAGAGCTACACGTACTTCACCTGGCGCGAATCGGCCTGGGAGCTGCGCGACTACTTCACCGAGCTGTCGCAGTCGGAGATGCGCGAGTACTTCCGCCCGAACGCGTTCACGAACACGCCGGACATCAACCCCCATCATCTCGACCGCGGGCACGCGGCCTTCGTCATCCGCACCGTCCTCGCGGCCACGCTGGCGGGCTCGTACGGTATCTATTCCGGCTGGGAGCTGTGCGAGAGCGCCCGGCTCGGCGAGCGCGAGGAGTACCTCGACAGCGAGAAGTACGAGATCCGCGCCCGCGACTGGGACGCGAAGCGCAACATCAAGCCGCTCATCACCGAGCTCAACCGGCTGCGCCACGAGCGCCCCGCGCTCCAGCGCATCGACAACCTGCGCTTCCAGGACGTGACCGGCGACCGGACGCTCTTCTACCGCAAGGCGATGGCGCACGGCAAGCTCGATCCGTTGACCGGCTTCCCGAATCGCTGGCGCGACGCCGTCTACGTCGCGGTCAACACCGATCCGACGACGGCGGAGCGCGCGGTCCTCCACCCCGACCTGCCGGCGATCGGCATCGACTGGGACGAGCCATATCAGATGACCGACCTGCTCTCCGGCGCATCGAGCCGCGAGGCCGGAGCCGACCTGGCCGTCGACCTCGACCCGGCGCGCGAGCCGTTCCGCGTCTTCACGATCGGCAAGCTGCCTGCGGGCGCCTGATCGATATGAGCACGGCTGAGATCCGCTCGGAGCCTGCCCCCGACACGCGGCGGCCCCAGCTGCTGACGGACGATCCGACCTGGTACAAGGACGCGATCGTCTACCAGCTCCACGTCAAGGCGTTCTACGACGCCAATGGCGACGGCATGGGGGACTTCGACGGCCTGACGCAGAAGCTGGACTACATCGCCGGACTGGGCGTGACGGCGATCTGGCTGCTGCCGTTCTACCCGTCGCCGCTGCGGGACGACGGCTACGACATCGCCGACTTCACCCAGGTCCATCCCGACTACGGAACCCTGCGCGACTTCCGGTCGTTCGTGCGCGAGGCGCACCGCCGCGGGCTGCGCGTGATCACCGAGCTCGTCGTCAACCACACGAGCGACCAGCATCCTTGGTTCATCGAGTCGCGATCGTCGCGCCGCAACCCCCGCCGCGACTGGTACGTGTGGAGCGACACCGACCAGGAGTACGCCGACGCGCGGATCATCTTCACCGACACCGAGACGAGCAACTGGTCGTGGGACCAGGGCACGCAGCAGTATTACTGGCATCGGTTCTTCAGCCACCAGCCGGACCTGAACTACG